>JBBIOL010000014.1:0-50098 GCA_037443385.1 Anaeromyxobacteraceae bacterium | reverse complement strand
GGAGCGCGGCGCTGCGCTGGCCGCGCTGCCGGCCACCGACACGGTGAAGCGCGGCCGGGGAGGGCGCGTCGAGGAGACCCTCGATCGCACCGTCCTCTGGCTCGCCCAGACCCCGCAGGCCTTCCGGGCCACCCTCCTCCGGAGGGCCTTCGAGGCCGCCGGGGCGGGGGCGGCGCAGGCCACCGACGAGTGCCAGCTGGTCGAGGGGCTCGGCGCCGAGGTGGCCCTCGTCCCGGGGGAGCCGGGGAACTTCAAGATCACCGGTCCGGAGGACCTGGCGCGGGCCCGCGCGCTGCTCGAGCCGGCCTTCGCCACCGGCGTCGGCCACGACGTGCACGCCTTCGCGCCGGGCCGGAAGCTCGTCCTCGGCGGGGTCGAGTTCGAGGGTGACGGTCTGCTCGGCCACTCCGACGCCGACATCTGCGCCCACGCCATCTGCGACGGGCTCCTGGGCGCCGCCGGCCTGGGGGACATCGGCCGCCACTTCCCCGACACCGACCCGCGCTGGAAGGGGGTCTCCTCGCTCGTCCTGCTGGCCGAGGTGGCCGGCAAGGTCCGCGCGCTGGGATGGTCGATCGGGAACTGCGACGTGACGCTCGCCGCCCGGCGACCGAAGATCGCCCCCCGCGCCGACGAGATGCGGGCCCGGCTCGCCGGGGCGCTCGGGGTGTCCCCGTCCCAGGTGAACGTGAAGGCCACCACCGGCGAGGGGCTCGGGTTCGTGGGCCGGGGCGAGGGGATCGCCGCCCACGCCGTGGCGCTGCTCTGGAGGAGGTAGGGGATGGGGATCCGGTTCCACGACACGCTGGCCGGGGAGAAGGTAGAGCTCCAGACGGTCGTCCCGGGCAAGGTGGGACTGTACGCCTGCGGCCCCACCGTCTACGACCACGCGCACCTGGGGCACGCGCGCAGCTACGTGGTGTGGGACGTGGTGGTCCGCCACCTGCGCGCCCGCGGGCTCGAGGTCCGCTACGTCCGGAACTTCACCGACGTGGACGACAAGATCATCGCGCGGGCCAACGAGCGCGGCGAGGACCCGGTGGCCATGGCGGCCCGCTTCGCCGACTCGTTCCTCGAGGACATGGACGCGGTGGGCTGCCTGCGCCCCGACGTGGCGCCCCGGGTGAGCGGGAGCATCCCGGGCATCCTGGCCCTCATCGAGCGGCTGGTGGCGCGCGGCTTCGCCTACGCGCCCGGCAACGGCGACGTCTACTACGCGGTGCGGAAGTTCCCGGCCTACGGGCGGCTCGCCCGCCGCAATCTCGACGACCTGCTCGCCGGGGCCCGCGTCGATCCGGGCGAGTCGAAGCGGGACCCGCTCGACTTCGCCCTCTGGAAGGCGGCCAAGCCCGGCGAGCCGGCCTGGGACTCCCCGTGGGGGAAGGGGCGGCCCGGGTGGCACATCGAGTGCTCGGCGATGACGCTCGAGCACCTGGGCGTGCCCTTCGACATCCACGCCGGGGGGAAGGACCTCGTCTTCCCGCACCACACCAACGAGATCGCCCAGTCCGTGGCCGCGCTCTCCGACCGGCTCGCGCCGGAGGACTTCGCCCGCCACTGGATGCACCACAACTTCGTCGAGATCGACCACCAGAAGATGTCCAAGTCGCTCGGCAACTTCTTCACCGTGAAGGACCTGCTCCGGCTCCACGACGGGGAGGCCCTGCGCCTGCTCGTCCTCGGGACCCACTACCGGAACCCCATCAGCTTCACCGACGGGCTGCTCGCCGACACCTCGCGCCGCCTCGCCTACCTCTACGAGACGCTCGACAAGGCCGACCGGCTCGCCGCCGGCGCCCCGGCGTCCGGGGAGCCGCTCGCCTGGGCCGAGGCGGCCCGGGCCGCGCTCGACGACGACTTCAACACCGCCGCGGTCCTGGGCATCCTCGCCGAGGCCTTCACGGCGGCCAACGCCGACGCGGACCGGAAGGGGAAGCGGTCCCCGGCCGACCGCGAGGCGCTCGCGCGGTTCGCGCGGGACGCCCGGGCCGTGGGCTCCGAGCTGGGCATCCTGCAGCGTCCGCCCCCCGAGGCCCTGCTCGCGCTCCGCGGGAAGGCCGTGCTGCGCCGCGGCATCGACCCCGTGCAGGTCGAGGCCCGCATCGCCGAGCGGGCCGGGGCCCGCAGGGCGAAGGACTTCGCCCGCTCCGACGCCGTGCGCGACGCGCTGCTCGCGATCGGCGTCACCCTCCAGGACGGCCCGGCCGGCACCACCTGGAAGGTCGAGTAGGCCGGGCGCCACCTCCGGCCGCCACCTCCGGAAATCGACCGCCGATGACGCGTCGCGCGATGCGTCCGGCACCCGCCCCCGCTAAACGGATTCGGCCGGGAGAAAGCGTTCGCTTTCCCGCCCGCCTTCGCCACGCGTCATTCACCTGAGGTGAACATGACCCAGAGAGCACTCGCCGCGCTGCTCCTCGCCCTCGTCGCCACCGCCTGCCAGTCCAAGGCGACCCCGGCCGGCCTCCCGCTGCTCGCCAGCGTCTCCGGCGTGCCCGGCCTCGGCGCCGAGGTCGACGTGTACTACGACGGGCTCGGGGTGCCCCACGTGACCGCCGCGAGCGACGACGACGCCTCCTACGCCATGGGCTACGTGCACGCCCGGGACCGGCTCTTCCAGATGGACTTCATGCGGCGCGCCGCGCGCGGCACGCTCTCCGAGATGCTCGGGCCCGACGCGATCTCCACCGACGTGTCGATCCGGACGGTCTTCACCGCGCAGGCCCCGGTCCCGGCCGGCCAGCCCAACGCCGGCAGCTACCGGATCGAGGACGTCATCGCGGCCACGCTGACGCCGTCCTTCCGCTCGTACCTGCAGCGCTATGCCGACGGCGTGAACCGGTTCCTCGCCGACCTCGCCACCGGCACGAACGGAGCCCGCCTCCCCGCGGAGTACGTCGCCCTGGCCTCGCTGCCGGGGGCCTACCAGCCCACGCCCTGGACCATCCCGGACTCGATCGCGGTCGGGCGCCTGCAGTCCTGGCTGCTCTCCGAGACCGTCTCCGACGAGATCACCTACGGACAGATGGCGCAGGCCTTCGCCGCCGCCTGCGGGGCCGCTCCGCCGAACCAGTGCCCCATCTTCGCGCTCTTCGCCGACGTGACCCGGTTCGTCCCGGCCACGACCACCTCCATCCTGCCGCCCCCCGCGGCGGCCACCCCCCGGGGCGCCTACGCCGCGCCGCCGGCCACGATGCCGGGGGCGGGCCCGGGCGTGGTGGAGGGGCTCGCCGGCCTCCGCCGCATGCTGGGATACCGCAAGGGCGATCCGGCCGGCTCGAACAACTGGGTGATGCGCTCGCCCCTCAGCGGGAACGCCATGGTCGCGAACGACCCGCACCTCGCGCTGCAGAACCCGTCCATCTTCTACCTGGCCCAGGTGACCACCGACACGCACGACGTGGGCGGGGTGGGGTTCCCCGGCGCGCCGGTGTTCCCCATCGGACACAACGCCAACGTCGGCTGGGGGGACACGGTCGCCTTCTACGACGTGACCGACGTGTACTACTTCCCGGACGGTCCGGGCGGCCTGCCGGTGGTGCCGCCGGGCTCGACGCCGGTGCCGGTGACCGAGTCGTTCACCATCCGCGCGGCCGGCGGCAACCAGACGGTCGAGCGGACGGTCCTGCTCATCCCGGTCTACGGGCCGGTGGTGGCCCACCAGGGCGGACTCTGGTTCACGGCGCGGTGGACGGGGCAGGACCCGTCGAACGAGCTGCTCGCCTTCTTCCAGCTCAACCAGGCGCGGTCGGTCGACGAGGCCTTCGAGGCCGTCCGCACCTTCCAGGTCGGCGCGCAGAACTTCGTCTTCGCCGACGTCCAGGGCAACATCGGCTACTACCCGCACGCCTACGTCCCCGTCCGCAAGGCCGGATGCTTCGGGAACCCGGCGGGCAGCCCGCGCCTCGTGGGCGGCACGCCGTCGCTCGTCGTCCCCTGGGCGCCCATGCCCGGGTTCGACGGGAGCTGCGCCTGGACCGGCCCCATCCCGGACGCCTCCCTGCCGCAGGCCAAGAACCCGGCCGCGAACCGAATCGTGACCGCCAACAACGACATCACCGGCCAGCTCATGGGCAACGACCCGTTCTCGGCCGGGGCGGACCGCTACCTCTACGCCTACACCGACCTGGGCTACCGGGCCGCCCGCGCCACGGCGCTGCTCTCGGCGAAGGCCTCCGGCTACACGCTCGACGACTTCACCGCCATCCAGGCGGACACCTACTCCCAGTTCGCCTCCGACGTGGTCCCGGGCCTGCTGGCCTGGTTCCAGGCGGCGAGCGCGGAGGTGACGGCGCGGGGGCTGCAGCCCGCCGTTGACGTCCTCGTCCAGTGGTCCTCGGCGGCGAACGCGCGCCGGTACACCACCCCCACCGGGCTCGCCACCACCGACCCGGCCGGCGCCCGCGCCACGGACGCCGCGGTGGTGGCCGCGTCGAACGGCGCCATGCTCTTCCACGCGCTCGTCCCGCGCCTCGCCGCGCGGCTGCTCGACCCGGCCTTCTCCACGGTGCAGTTCGGTGGCGAGCCGCTCGACACCCGCACCTTCCTGGCGCTCACCGGCGGGCAGACGGTGGCGAAGTACCTGGCGGCCCTCTCCACCTACGCGGCCGGGGGCGCGCCCACCGTCCCGCTCTTCACCTGCCTGCAGGGGGGCTGCCCGGCCGCCCAGCACGCCTCGGCCGCCGTGGACGCGCTCGACGACACGGTCCAGTTCCTCTCGTCGGCGCAGGCCTTCGGGAGCGCCACCCCGTCCGACTGGATCTGGGGCCGCAAGCACCGGGCCACCTTCGACAGCCTGCTCGACGGCGCGGGGGTGAACCTCTTCAACTACGGCCCGTTCGCCAACGACGGGGGGCTCTACACCGTGGACGTGGCCAACTTCTCCTGGACCGACGACGGCGGCGACGGGTTCATCCAGCACGCCGGCGCCAACGTCCGCATGGCCTCCGAGATGATCGCGCCCGGCAACGTGGTGTGGCGCGCGGTCGTCCCCGGCGGCGCCCCGGACTACGTGCAGGACCCGAACTACGAGAACCAGGTCCCGCTCTGGCTCTCCAACGCGCCCGGCGTCCAGCCCTGGACGGCGGCCGACGTGCAGGCCGCGGCGGTGGACCGGATCGTCTTCCGGCCGTAGCCGCGCGCCCCGACGGGCGGCTGATCGCGGGGGCGCCGGGCGTTACACTTCCCCGGTGCCCCTCGACATCCAGACCGACCTCGCCCCCCGGGGCGACCAGCCCCGGGCCATCTCCGAGCTCGTGGCCGGCCTGCGTCGCGGCGACCGCGCGCAGGTGCTGCTCGGCGTCACCGGGTCCGGGAAGACCTTCACCATCGCCCAGGTGATCGCGGAGGTGAAGCGCCCCACGCTGGTGCTGGCCCACAACAAGACGCTCGCGGCCCAGCTCTACGGGGAGTTCAAGGAGCTCTTCCCGGGCGCGGCGGTCCACTACTTCGTCAGCTACTACGACTACTACCAGCCCGAGGCGTACGTGCCGTCCACCGACACGTACATCGAGAAGGACTCGTCCATCAACGACGAGATCGACCGGATGCGCCACGCGGCCACGCACGCGCTGCTCACGCGCAACGACGTGATCATCGTGGCCTCGGTCTCCTGCATCTACGGCCTGGGCACCGCCGAGGCCTACTTCGGGCTGCTCCAGCAGATCGAGCGGGGCCAGGAGTTCCTGCGCGACCGCTTCATCCGGTCGCTCGTCGACATCCAGTACGAGCGGAACGACACCGACTTCCACCGCGGCACCTTCCGCGTCCGCGGGGACACGGTCGAGGTCTTCCCTCCCTACGAGGAGTCGCGCGCCGTCCGGATCGAGTTCTTCGGGGACGTGGTCGAGCGCATCACCGAGTTCGACCCGCTGCGCGGGCAGGCGCTCGCCGACCTGGACAAGGTGGCCATCTTCCCGAACAGCCACTACGTGTCGGCCCCCGAGGTGCGCCACCGGGCCATCCAGGGCGTCCGCGACGAGCTGCTCGGCCGCCTCCAGGAGCTGCGGGCGGCCAACAAGCTCGTGGAGGCGCAGCGGCTCGAGCAGCGCACGATGTTCGATCTCGAGATGCTCGAGCAGATGGGCTTCTGCTCCGGGATCGAGAACTACTCCCGCTGGCTGTCCGGCCGCCGCCCGGGCGAGCCGCCTCCCTGCCTGCTCGACTACTTCCCGAAGGACTGGCTGCTCGTCGTGGACGAGTCCCACCAGACGCTGCCCCAGGTGGGCGGCATGTACCGGGGCGATCGCAACCGCAAGGAGACGCTCGTCGAGCACGGCTTCCGGCTCCCGTCGGCGCTCGACAACCGTCCCCTGCGCTTCGAGGAGTTCGAGGCGCACGTCGGCCAGGCCATCTACGTCTCGGCCACCCCGGCGGCCCACGAGCTGGAGAAGGCGGGCGGGGTGGTGGTGGAGCAGATCATCCGCCCCACCGGCCTCGTGGACCCGGAGGTCGAGGTCCGGCCGGTGGGAACCCAGGTCGACGACCTGCTCGCCGAGATCCGCCGGCGCGCGGCGGCGGGGGAGCGCGTCCTCGTCACCACCCTCACGAAGCGCATGGCCGAGGACCTGACCGAGTACTACACCGACGTGGGCGTGCGCTGCCGCTACCTGCACGCCGACATCGAGACGCTCGAGCGCAGCGCCCTCATCCGCGACCTCCGGCGCGGCGAGTTCGACGTGCTCATCGGAATCAACCTGCTCCGCGAGGGGCTCGACATCCCGGAGGTCTCGCTGGTGGCCATCCTGGACGCCGACAAGGAGGGCTTCCTGCGCTCGGAGGTCTCGCTGGTGCAGACCATCGGCCGGGCCGCGCGAAACGTGAATGGGCGCGTCCTGCTCTACGCCGACGCGGTCACCGAGTCCATGCGCCGCGCCATGGCCGAGACCGACCGTCGCCGCGAGATCCAGCGCCGCTACAACGCGGAGAACGGCATCACCCCCGAGACCGTGCGGTCCAACATCCGCGACCTCTCCATGGCCGTGTACGAGGCCGACTACGTCACCGTCCCGGCCGAGGCGGACGGCGCCGAGTACCGCCCGGACCAGGTGCCGGCCATCGTCGCCGAGCTGGAGGGGGAGATGCGCCGGGCCTCCGAGGCGCTCGAGTTCGAGCGGGCCGCTCAGCTGCGGGATCGCATCCTCTCGCTCAAGGACCTCGAGCTCGGCGTGCGCCGGAACGCCACCGGGGCCCGCGGCATGCTGGGGAGCGGCGCGGCCTCCGGCGCCTTCGCCCGGGGGCCGGCGGCGCGGCGCCCCCAGCGGCGCAAGCGGCGCTGATCCATGGAGGCCGCGCTCCGCCGCAAGATCGACGAGCTGCCCGCCGAGCCCGGCGTGTACCTCATGCGCGACCGCGCCGGCGACGTGGTCTACGTGGGCAAGGCCGCCTCGCTGCGCGCGCGGGTGCGCAGCTACTTCGACGCCGGCAGCGCGGACGATCGCCACTTCATCCCGCTCCTCGATGGCCTGCTCGGCGACCTCGACGTGGTGGTGACCCGCTCCGAGAAGGAGGCGGTGCTCCTCGAGAACGAGCTCATCAAGAAGCACCGGCCGCGCTTCAACGTGCGGCTGCGCGACGACAAGGACTTCATCGTCCTCCGGCTGGACCGGCGCCACCCGTACCCGCGCCTCGAGGTGACGCGCGCCCGGCAGCGGAAGGACGACGGGGCGCGCTGGTTCGGCCCCTACTCGAGCGCGAGCTCGATCCGCGAGACGCTGCGGGTGGTGAACCGCTGGTTCCAGCTGCGGACCTGCACCGATCACGTGCTGGCCCACCGCAAGCGCCCCTGCATCCTGTACCAGATCCACCGCTGCCCGGCCCCCTGCGTGTACGAGGTCCCCGTCGAGGAGTACGCCCGGAGCGTGGACGACGCGGTGGCCTTCCTGGAGGGGAGGGAAGGGGAGCTCGTGGACCGGCTCCAGGCCCGCATGCGCGACGCCGCCGGGGCGATGCGCTTCGAGGAGGCGGCGCGCGTGCGCGACCAGCTTCGCGCCGTGGAGCGGAGCCTGGAGACCCAGCGGGTGCTGCTCGAGGACCAGGGCGACCGGGACGTGGTGGGCATCCACCGGGAGGGCCCGGATCTCGTCTTCCAGGTGCTCTCCATGCGGAACGGGAAGCTCCTCGACTCCCGTGCCTTCCCGTTCACCGGGCAGGAGTTCCCCGGCGACGAGCTGCTCTCCTCCTTCCTGTCCCTGCACTACGAGCGGTCCGAGCCGCCCGACGAGATCCTGGTCCCCATCGAGCCCAGCAACGCCGAGGCCCTCTCCGAGGTGCTCTCCGACCGCCACGGACGGAGGGTCCGCATCCAGGTTCCCCGCCGCGGGGCGCGCGCGGACCTCCTCGCGGTCGCCCATCGCAACGCCGAGCAGTCGTTCCGCGGCTGGCGCGAGGAGGGGGTGCGGAGGCAGGACGCGCTCGCCGGCCTGGCCCGCGCGCTCGGGACCGCCCGGGAGCCTCGCTGGATGGAGTGCTTCGACATCTCCACCTTCCAGGGGTCCATGGCCGTCGGCTCGGGCGTCTCCATGAAGGACGGGGAGCCGGACCGGGACGGCTACCGGCGCTACCGGGTGAAGGGCGTCGCCGGGCAGGACGACTTCGCCATGCTCCACGAGGTCATCACGCGGCGTCTCCGGCGTGCCCTCGCGGAGGGGGCCATGCCCGACCTGCTCGTCATCGACGGCGGGAAGGGGCAGCTCAACGCGGCCCTGGCGGCGGCCCACGACCTGGGCGTGGCCACCCGCCCGGACCCGGGCAACCCCGGTCTGCCCTTCGTCCAGATGGTGGGGCTCGCCAAGGCCCGCACCCTCCAGGGCGGCGCGCTCGGGGCGACCCGGGTGGTGTCGCGGCGCTCGGCGCGCAGCGCGAGCCTGGCGGACGCCGCCGAGCGGGCCGGGAAGGGCTTCGTGGCCGAGGCGGCGCGGACCCCGGAGCGAGTCTTCCTGCCCGGCCGGAAGGACCCGGTGGTGCTGCGCCAGAACTCGGCCGAGCTCTACCTGCTCGTGCGCCTCCGGGACGAGGCGCACCGCTTCGCCATCGAGTTCCACCGGCGCCTGCGCCGGGCGCGGACGCTCCGTTCCGGCCTGGACGAGATCCCGGGCGTGGGGGAGGGAAGGCGCAAGGCGCTGCTGCGCCACTTCGGCTCCCTCCGGAAGGTGCGCGAGGCGAGCCCCGAGGAGCTGCGGGCGGTGGAGGGCATCGGCGAGGCGCAGGCGCGCGCCATCCACGACTTCTTCCACGCCGCCGCGGGCGCGGAGTTGATCGAGGAGCGGGAAGAACCTATGGATACGGCTCCCCGGAGGAACCCATGACGCCGCCCGACGACTTCGCCATCCAGCCCATCGTGGAGGAGCTCTGCCGCGAGGCCGAGCCGGTGCTGGCCGGCCACTACCGCATGGTGCTGCCGTCCCGCGAGCGGGTCATCGCGCTCGTCGAGGACGTCCGCTCGCTCTTCTTCCCGGGTTACTTCGGGACGCCCGACCTGCGCGGCGACACCCTGGCCTTCCACGTGGGCAGCACGCTCGACCGCGTCCGGGTCGGCCTCGAGGACCAGGTCCGGCGGGCGGTGGCCTTCGCCGAGAAGCACGACCTCGACGCCTGCCAGCACTGCGCGGTGGCGGCCGGCGAGGCCACCCGCAGGTTCGTGATGCGGCTCCCGGCGGTCCGGCGGCTGGTGGCCGGCGACGTGGAGGCGGCCTTCGAGGGCGACCCGGCGCTGCGCACCCGCGACGAGGCCATCTTCGCCTACCCCGGGATCTTCGCGGTCACGAACCAGCGCATCGCCCACGAGCTCCACGTGCTGGGGGTCCCGCTCATCCCGCGCATCATCACCGAGCACGCCCACACCACCACCGGGATCGACATCCACCCGGGCGCCCGCATCGGCGAGCGGTTCTTCATCGACCACGGCACCGGGGTGGTGATCGGGGAGACGAGCGTCATCGGGAACCGGGTACGGCTCTACCAGGGCGTGACGCTCGGGGCGAAGAGCTTCCCGCTCGACGAGCAGGGCAAACCCATCAAGGGCATCGACCGGCACCCCGTGGTGGAGGATGAGGTGGTCGTGTACTCGGGCGCCACCATCCTGGGCCGCATCGTCATCGGGAAGGGCTCGAGCATCGGCGGAAACGTGTGGCTCACCCACGCGGTGCCGCCGGGGAGCAAGGTCACGCAGGAAGCGCCGGTGGAGCGCGGCTAGGCCGCCTCCCTTCCCGGCCCGAACGGAGACCCGGATGTCCTTCCACCCGTGGCACGACGTGACGCTCCCCCGCTACGTCGAGGAGGCCATCCCGGCCATCATCGAGATCCCCACCGGGTCGAAGGTGAAGTACGAGCTCGACAAGGCGAGCGGGCTCCTGCGGGTGGACCGGATCCTCTTCAGCGCGGTGCGCTACCCGGCCAACTACGGCTTCGTGCCGCGCACCTACTGCGACGACGGAGACCCGCTCGACATCCTGGTCTACTGCCAGGAGCAGATCGTCCCGCTCGCCATCATGCAGGCCAAGATCATCGGGGTCATGCGGATGCGGGACGACAAGGGGGAGGACGACAAGCTCGTCGCCGTCTCCGCCGACGATCCCGACTACGCCGACATCTCCGACATCGCCGAGATGCCCGCCCACCGGATGCGCGAGCTGAAGCGCTTCTTCGAGGACTACAAGGCGCTCGAGCACAAGGTGGTGCGGGTGCGGGAGCCGCAGGGGCGACACGAGGCGCTCGAGGTCCTGCGCGCCGCCATCAAGCTCTACGACCGGGAGGCGGTGCGCCTCGGGGGAAGCCCCACTCCCCGGGCGGCCGGCCGCCGGAGGTCCCGCTAGGGGCGTCCCGAACCCTTTCCGCGCCGTCGGGCTCCAAGTCCCCGATGCCGATCTACGAATACGAGTGCGCCGACTGCGCGAGGCCCTTCGAGGAGCTCGTCCTCCGGCGCTCCGACGAGGACGAGGTCCGCTGCCCGCGTTGCAAGGGCAGGAAGGTGGCGAAGCGCATGTCGCGCCCCGCGGCGGCGCGCAGCGGCGGCGGCGGCGACGGCGGCTTCGCCGCTCCCTCCGCGAACTGCGGCCCCGTCGGTTGAGCCATCTGACCTCCGCGCGGTCGCGCGGAATCGGCTGATACCGCGACGGACGCGACCTCGCCCCCCGGGGGGAGGCGCGATAGGATCCGTCGCGCACATGCGAACCCACCGGGCCAGCGACTTCACGCTGGAGTACGTCACCGACGCGCTCCTGCGCCAGGGCATCCTGCGCGACGAGGACCGGAGGACGGCGCTGGCCCGGGAGAACGCCCAGCGCGCGCGTCTGCTGCGGGAGACCACCGCGCGGGACGGCCGGGCCCTGCGGCGCGCCGACCTCTCCCCGGTGGAGCTGCTCGCCTCCTTCGGGTTCCACGACGCCCGCCGGGAGGCGGAGCCCATCGACGAGGACAAGGCCACCCGGGCCGTGGCCCAGTCCATGGGCGTGCCCTACGTCAAGATCGACCCGCTCAAGCTCGACGCGCAGCTCATCACCCGCACGCTCTCCCGCCCCTTCGCCCGCAAGCACGCGGTGCTCCCCCTGGAGCGGCGCAACGGCGCCCTGGTGGTGGCCACCGCCAACCCGCTCGACCGCGAGCTGGTCGAGAACCTCCACGGGCTCACCGGGATGGCCATCGAGCCGGTGCTCTCCGCGCCGGCCGACATCCACCGGGCCATCGCCGAGGTCTACGGCTTCCGCGAGCAGATCCAGGAGGCCCAGATCCAGGTGGGCGGGGGCGCCGTCGACGTCGGCAACCTCGAGCAGTTCGTCAACCTGACCGGGCTCGAGGCGCTCGAGGCCTCCAGCGAGCCCATCGTGGCCGCGGTGGAGTACCTGCTCCACTACGCCTTCTCGCAGCGCGCCAGCGACATCCACGTCGAGCCGCGGCGGGAGGAGACCATCATCCGGATGCGGATCGACGGGGTCCTGCACCCGGTCTACCGGGTCCCCAAGGGCGTGCACGGCGCCATCGCCAACCGGCTCAAGATCATGGCCCGGCTCGACATCGCGGCGCGCCGGCCCCAGGACGGGCGCATCCGCACCGCGCGCGGCGACACCGAGATGGAGCTGCGCGTCTCCACCATCCCCACCGCCTTCGGGGACAAGATCGTGGTCCGCGTGCTCGACCAACAAGTATTGGTGCGCGACCTCTCCGAGCTCGGCTTCCTGCCCGACGAGCGGGAGCGCTTCGAGCGGTGGCTGGAGCGCCCGCACGGCATGGTGGTGGTCACCGGCCCCACCGGGTCCGGCAAGACCACCACGCTGTACTCGGCGCTGGAGGCGCTGGCCTCGCCGGAGATCAACATCGTCACCATCGAGGATCCCATCGAGATGGTGCACGAGCAGTTCAACCAGATCGCGGCCAACCCCAAGACCGGCACCGGCTTCGCCGAGGCGCTGCGCCACGTGCTCCGGCAGGATCCCGACGTGGTCATGGTGGGCGAGGTGCGCGACGCCGAGACCGCGTCGCAGGCCGTCCAGGCGGCGCTCACCGGCCACCTCGTGCTCACCACGCTCCACACCAGCGACTCGGTGGGTGCGGTGGCGCGCCTGCGCGATCTGGGCGTCCCGGGCTTCCTCATCGCGGCCACGCTCACCGGCGTTGTGGCGCAGCGGCTGGTGCGCGGCGTCTGCCCCAACTGCGCCGAGGACGTCCGCCTCACCGCCGACCAGGTCGCGGAGCTCGGGGTCCGCCACCCCGAGGAGCACGCCGGGAAGCTCCTGGCCCGGCGCGGGACCGGCTGCCCCAAGTGCCGCCAGACCGGGTACTTCGGGCGCACCGGGATCTTCGAGGTGCTCTCGGTGAACCACCGGCTCCGCCACCTCATCGCCGAGGGGGCCACGCCGGAGGCGCTCGCCCGGACCGCCCGGCAGGACGGGCTGCGCACCCTGCGGGAGCACGCGATCCTCAAGATCGCCGCCGGGGCCACCTCGTTCGAGGAGGCCATGCGGGCCACCGCCGACTCGGAGGGCCGGGGATGAGGAGCGCCGAGGCGGAGATCCGGGAGCTGTGGGAGGTGGGGACGCCGATCGTCTACGTGGTCACCGCCGAGGAGGAGCGTGCGGTGGCGGCCGGACGTGCGGCGGCCGACGCCGCCGACGCCAACGTCGCGGTCTGGTCGAGCGTGCGGGGCCTCGACCCGATCGCGCCGGAGGCCCGGACCCCGCTCGCCGCCCTCGAGGCGGTGATGCGCGCCCCCGCCCCGTTGCTCGCGATCCTGCTCGACTTCCAGGAGGCGCTGCGCGACCCGGCCGTGGTCCGGGCGCTGCGCGACGCGCTGCCGCGCCTCACCGCCGAGGGGCGCTGCCTGGTGGTGGTCGCCCCGGGGCTCGAGCTGCCCGACGGCCTGGTCTCCGATGCGGCCGTGCTCCGCCTGCCGCTGCCCTCCGAGGAGGAGCTGGGCCGGATGCTCGACGCCCTGGCGCCCCAGGCCGCGACGCTTCCCGAGGCCCGGTACCGGCTCCTGGTGGCGGCCCGGGGCCTGACCGGGAGCCAGGCCCGCCGCGCCTTCGTCCGCGCGGTTCGGGCCGACCCGGCCCTGGGACGCGAGACGGCCGACCTCGTGCTGGAGGAGAAGAAGCGGATCCTCGCGCGCGACCTGGGCCTCGAGCTGGTGGAGACGCGGGAGGCGCCGGACGTGCTGGGCGGGCTCGAGACCTTCAAGTCCTGGATGGAGGAGCGGGCCCAGTCGTTCGCCTCGCGGGCGCGGACCTTCGGCCTGCCGCCGCCGCGCGGCGTGCTCCTCGTGGGCGTGCAGGGCTGCGGGAAGTCGCTCGCCGCCAAGGTGGCGGCGGCCCAGCTGGGCGTGCCGCTCCTGCGGCTCGACCTGGGGCGCGTGCTGGGAAACCCGGTGGGCGCCGAGGAGAGCCTGGCCCGGGCGCTGGCGGCGGCCGAGGCCATCGCCCCGGTGGCGGTCTGGGTCGACGAGATCGAGAAGGCCTTCGCCGGCAGCGGCCCGGGGCAGGGGTCCGACTCGCGCGCGGCCCGGCTGCTCGGGTCGTTCTCCACCTGGCTGCAGGAGCGGGAGGGAGCGGTCTTCGCGGTGGCCACGGCCAACGACGTGTCGCGCCTGCCCCCGGAGCTGCTACGGCGCGGGCGCTTCGACGAGCTCTTCTTCGTCGATCTCCCCGACGCCGCCGCCCGCCGCGCCATCCTCGCGCTGCACCTGCGCAAGCGGGGGCGCGACCCGGCCCGGTACGACGTGCCGCTCCTCGCCGACCTCTGCGACAACTTCTCCGGCGCGGAGCTCGAGCAGGTCGTGGTGGGCGCCCTGCATCGCGCCTTCGCGCAGGGGCGGGAGGTGGAGATGGGCGACCTGCGGCGCGTGGCCCAGGACCTCGTGCCCCTCTTCCGGACCTACGAGGAGGAGATCAAGGCGCTCCGCGAGTGGTCGCGCGGCCGGGCCCGCACCGCCGGCCGCGAGGGCGCGGTGGTCGACCTCTTCCGGCGGGCCGGGGCCTGAGGCGCGCCGTGGCGCGGCTCGACTTCCACCCGCTCACCCCCGACCGACTCCCCGACCTGGAGGCGCTCTTCGGTCCCCGCGGCGCCTGCGCCGGGTGCTGGTGCATGTTCTGGAAGCAGACGCGGGCGGAGTACCAGGCGGGGAAGGGGGAGCCCAACCGGCGCGCCATGCGCCGGCAGGTGATGGAGGGCGTGGTGCCGGGCATCCTGGCCTACGACGCGGACGGGCCGGTGGGCTGGTGCGCGGTCGAGCCCCGCGCGGCCTTCACGCGGCTCGAGCGCTCGCGCACGCTCGCGCCAGTGGACGACGCGCCGGTCTGGTCGGTGCCCTGCTTCCTCGTGGCGCGGAGGGCGCGCGGCACGGGCCTCACCGGCGCGCTCCTCGCCGCGGCCGCCGCGCACGCGCGCCGGAACGGGGCGCCCGTGCTGGAGGGGTACCCGGTCTCGCCCCGGGGCCGCACCGCCGACGCCTGGCTCTACACCGGCGTCGCGACGACCTTTCGGAAGGCCGGGTTCGAGGAGGTGGCGCGCCGCTCGCCCACGCGCCCGCTCGTGCGCCTCACGCTGCGGCCGGCGCGGCGAGCACCCGCAGCACGTGGTCGTGCACCCGGCCGTTCGACAGCACGCAGTTCCCGGACACCGACGTCGCCCTCCCGGCGAGGTCGGTGAAGCGCCCCCCGGCCTCCTCGGCCAGGACCTGGAGGGGAGCGATGTCCCAGACCTGCACCCCGGCCTCGACCCAGGCCTCGGCGCGCCCGGTGAGCACCATCGCCGCGCCGGCCAGGTCGCCGTAGCAGCGGGCCTGGGCGGCGGTGCGGCACAGGGCCAGCATGGCCCGCTCCCGCTCCGGGGCGAAGACGCCCCGGAACTCGCCGAAGGAGAGGCTCGACTCGGCCCAGTCGGAGACGCCCGAGACCCGGAGCCGCACCGGCTCTCCCCCGTCGCGCGCCATCCAGGCGCCGCGGCCGCGCGCCGCCCAGAGCGTCTCGCCCAGGGCCGGCATGGCCATGGCCCCGGCCACGACCGACCCCTCGTGCTCGAGCGCCACGAGCGGGCCCCAGAACGATCCGCCCCGGGTGAACCCACGCGTGCCGTCGATGGGGTCCACGATCCAGCGGGTGGCCGCGTCCCCGGCGTGGACGCCGGTCTCCTCGCCCAGGACGGTGTGGCCCGGGAACGCGGCGCGGACCACGGCGAGCACCGCCGCCTCGGCGTCCCGGTCGGCGGCCGTGACCGGCGTCCGGTCCGGCTTCACCTCCACCCGCACCCCACGCCGGAAGTGGGCCAGGCTGGCGGTCGAGGCGGCCTCCACGGCGCGGCGGGCGGTGGCGAGGGCCAGGTCGAGGTCGAGGGACATGGCCGGGGACTCTACCATCGCCCGGATAGGGAAGCGGCCGCCCCGGTCTCCCGGAGCGGCCGCTGGGGAACGGCGTATCGACGCGCGCCTACTTCTTCGGGCGCATGTCGCCGGTCTGGAGGTACCGGGTGTGGAACGAGAACGCCTCGGAGAACATGTGCGGCGAGTGGAGGCCGGCCGATGGGTTCTTCATGGCGCGCTTCACGTAGTCCCAGAGGATGGGGCGGTACTCCGGGGCGGCGCACTTCTCGATCACTTCCTTGGCCTTCTCCTTCGGGCTCTTGCCGCGCAGGTCGGCGAAGCCGAACTCGGTGACGATGCCGTTCACCTCGTGCTCGGTGTGGTCGATGTGCGAGGCGAAGGGGACGATGGCCGAGATCTTCCCGTCCTTGGCGGTGGCCGGGGACATGAAGATCGTGTAGGCCGAGTTGCGGGCGAAGTCACCCGACCCGCCGATGCCGTTCTCGATGCCCTTGCCGGCGATGTGCGTCGAGTTGACGTGGCCGTAGATGTCGGCCTCGACGAAGCCGTTCATGGCGATGCAGCCGAGGCGGCGGATGATCTCCGGGTGGTTCGAGATCTCCTGCGGGCGCAGGATGATCTGCTTGCGGTAGCGGTCGATGTTCTTGTTGAACCGGACCTGGCCCTCGGGGGAGACCGAGAAGGCGGTGGCCGACGCGACCGTGAGCTTGCCCGAGTCGAGCATGTCGAGCATGCCGTCCTGGATCACCTCGGTGTAGCTCGTCATGTTCTCGAAGGGGCCCTCGTTCAGGCCCACGAGCACGGCGTTCGCGATGTTGCCCACGCCCGACTGCAGCGGGTTCAGGTGCTTGGAGAGCCGCCCGGCCTTCACCTCGGCGGAGAGGAAGTCGATGATGTGGCCGGCGATGCGCTTGTGGATGTCCTCGGGCGCCTTGAAGGGGGCGTTGCGGTCGGCGGTGTTGGTCTCGACCACCGCCACCACCTTTTTCAGGTCGATGTGCCAGACCTGCGAGCCCTTGCGGTCGTCGGCCTTGAGGATGGGCAGCGGCGTGCGGGTGCCGTGCTCGCCCGGGATGGAGATGATGTCGTGCATCCCCTCGAGCCGCTCGTCCTGCCACTCGTTCACCTCGAGGATGATCTTGTCGGCCATCTCGAAGTAGACGTTGTTCGCGCCGCACGAGGAGGAGGGCACGAGCGTGCCGTCCGCGTTGATCTTGGTGACCTCGATGACGGCGAAGTCGATGCTGTTCTTGCCCTTGCCGTAGTACCCGTAGCGCACCAGCGAGCCGGCGTGGCTCAGGTGCATGTCCTGGTACTCCATGAGGCCGGCGTTGATCTTCTCGCGGGTCACCGCGTCGCCCTGGTAGGGGAAGCGGAAGCGCTGCGACTCGACGAAGCTCATCATCGAGTCCTGCTCCGGGCCGGTGGAGGCGCCGGTGAGCACGTCGAGCTTGAGCGGCTTGCCCGAGAGCTTCGCGTCGACGGCGCGCTTGGCGAGCGCGACCGGGACGGCCTTGGGGTAGCCCGCGCCGGTGAAGCCGGACATGCCGACCACCGCGCCGTTGGGGATGAGCGCTGCCGCGGCCTCGGCCGACATCACCTTGCTCTTCAGGCCCTTGTGAAGGATCCGATCACCCATCGTCTGTTTCTCCTCGCGGACCCGGGGTCCGGTTGCGTGCGTTGGGGGGTACAACTCGCCGTCCTGCCCGGATCCGCGCCGGGCGGAAGGCAGGGTTCGGCAGGATAGCCCGGACGCGACGCGCTTTGGAAGAAGAAGGAGCCGCGTGACCCGCGTCAAGTGACCAGGAAACGGCCGATTTTCTCGACGAGGTGCGTCGAAGCCGATTCGCGCCAGGCGGCCGTGACCACCCGGCGCCCCTCGGCATCGCCCTCGAAGGCGCCCTGTCCGCCCAGCCACTCCATGGCGTTCTCCAGCGTGGCCTTGGAGACCGACTCGCGCATCATCACGTGTCCCGAGAGGAATTCGGCGCGCCCCCGCTCGAGCGCCTGCTTCACGAGCAGCTTGCGGTCGGCGGACCCACCCGAGAGCCCGGCGGTGCGGACGGTCTCCCCGGCGATGCGGTAGGCCTCGAGGTACGGGCGGGTGAGGTCGGCCAGGAAGTCGAGCCGCGGGCGCGACGGTCCCGGGCGGACGATCCCACCGTCCTCGATCACCGCGCCGAGGCCCACGAGCACGTGGAGGCGGGAACGGAAGATGGACTCGAAGGTGGCGCCCACCGGATACATGAACTCGAGGCGGAAGAGGCGGGACAGCCAGCGCGCGTCGTCCCGCACCTCGTCCACGGACCCGCCCGACGGGCCCCGCGCCCGGACCGACTGCGCCACGAGCGAGAGCCCCACGTAGCGGTTCAGGATCGCGTTGCGGTGGAAGTCGAGGTACGTCCGCTTGGCGTCGGGGACCTGGTAGATGACCTGGCCGCCGGCCTCCTGGACGTCGATCACGCTGCTCGACGCGAAGGTGGCGACGGCGTCGTGGACCGGGCCGGGAACGAGCGGGCTGGGCGGGGCGTCGGCCAGGCCCGAGGCGATCCGCGCCCCCTCGCGGGCGGCGACGTCGCGGAGCAGCTCCACCCGTTCGGCGAGCTCGACCGCCGAGATCCCGCGGCGCACGTGGGAGAGGAGCGCGGCGGCCACCAGGCTCACCGGAGTCACGGTGATGACCTCGGCGATGCCCCACATCACCCGGTTGGCGAGGTGCTGGACCAGCGAGCGGCGGGAGTCGGCGGTGCGGTCGTCCGGATCCAGCGTGAGCGACGGGGCCCCCGCTCCCGGCTGCGCCTCGGCGAGCGCGCGCAGGGACACGGGCGTGCCGAACTGGAGGTAGATCCGCCCGTAGCGGCGGAGCAGCGCGGTGGGGGTCTGGAGCAGCGCCCAGAACGACTCCTTCTTCTTCTCGCCCCCGGCGAGCTCCTGGGCGTAGGAGGCACCCTCGACGAGCCGCTCGTAGTCCACCGCGATGGGGATGAAGAGCACGTCGTCGGCGGCGCCGTCGGACCAGGCGTCCACCTCCATGGACAGGAGCCCGGTCTTCGGGAAGAGGAGCTTGCCGGTGCGCGAGCGGCCTCCCTCGGGGAAGAACTCCTGGGTGAAGCGCTCGCGGAGCAGGTACTTCACGTAGGCCCGCAGCGTGGCGCTGTAGATCTTGTCGCCCTTGAAGGTGCGCCGGATGAAGAAGGCGCCGGCGCGGCGGGCGATGGACCCGAAGGGCCAGAAGGCCAGGTTGATGCCGGCGGCGATCTGCGGCGGGATGAGCCCGTGCTCGTAGAAGGCCCAGGAGAGCAGCATGTAATCGACGTGGCTCTTGTGGCTGGGGGTGAGCACGAGCGGCTTCTCGGCCGCCAGCCGGCGGACCTCGGCCAGGCCGCGCTCGTCGATCTCCACCCGCTGGTACATGGTCTGGAAGATCCAGCGGAAGAGCGGGCGGATCAGGTCGATGAAGAGCGGGGAGTACCTGCTCGCGATCTCCCGCAGGGCGCGCTCGGCCTCCCGCCGCACCGAGCCGGCCGAGCGGCCCTTCTGGCGCGCTACGTGCTCCAGCACCTCGCGCAGGTGCCGGTCGCGCATCACCTTCTCCTTCACGCGGGTGGGCGTGCGCAGCGGAGGGCCGACCGCGGCGCGCAGCTCCCGGGCCAGGTGGTGGTGGATTGTGCCGCGGGCCTTGCGGGCGACGAGCGCGTCGGGCTCGCCGGCGCGCTCGGTCACGAAGGCGTGGAGGTCGATGGGGCGCCCCACCCGCAGGAAGGCGCGCTTGTAGTTGCGCAGGAAGGCCACCGCCGCCGGCAGCGTGGTGGGGGACTCGGGGGAGCCCCAGACGAGGTCCCAGATGGGCGGGACCACCCGCTGCGCCCGGCGGCTCCAGACCAGGATGAGGGGCACGAGGAAGGCCGGCCGCTCCCGCCCGCGCTGCAGCTCCACCAGGGCCTCGAACGGCGGCGCGCTGGCCTCGTGCGAGTTCAGGAAGACCACCGCCGTGGACTGGCCCCGGGAGGCGGCGTCCACGAGCGCCCGGGTGCTGCGCCAGACCGCGGCGAGCCACCCGAACAGGCCGACGAAGTTCACCGCCACCCGAAGCGGCGGCAGGCCGAGCCGCCGCACCAGCCAGTTCACGTAGAGGAAGTTGATGAGCCCCGACGAGCGGGCCACGAAGACCACGCTCCCCCGGGAGGAGAGCTCGGCCATCTGGGCCTCGAGCCCGTCCGGGAGGTGGATGGGGTCGAACCAGCGGTCGAAGAGGAGCCGCTTCCGGCGCGGTGCGCGGGGTGCCGGGGCGGTGGGGGGGGCGGGGTCCAATCGGCGTCCGGGTGTGCCGGGCTAGGCGCCGCGCCGCTTCACGTGGCCGTCGCGGTCGAGGTACCAGGGCTCGACGAGGAGCGCCTCCACGGCGCCGCGGTGCCCCTTCACGTCGGCGCCGAGGTCGTGGAGCGCCTGCAGGACCTCCCCGCGGACGCGGGCGTTGTCCCGGTCGCGCAGGAGCAGCGCGAGCAGCGCCTCGCGGGCGGCCTCGCTGGCCGGGCCGACGGTGAGCGCGCGGGCGGCGCCGATGCGGACGTCGTCGACGAAGTCCTCGAGCAGGGGAAGGACGGCCTCGTCGCGCGACGGGCCCCCGGAGGGCGTGAGCGCGGCCAGGTCGGGGTGCTCCCGCAGCCAGGAGAGGAGCACGAGCTTCTTCTCGGGATCGCGCGTGTACTCCTGGCCGAGCTTCCGCAGGAGCCGGTGCACGGTGGCGAGCAGCACCTCGGGCGGGGCGAGCGACGCGAGCACCCGCAGCCCCCAGGCCACCCCCGACTCCTGCTCGGCGAGGAACTCCTGCACCGGATCGAGCGCGGCGGCCCCGGCCGCCACGAGCAGGGAGCGGGCCTGCTCCTTCTCCTCGTCGTCGGAGATCCCCACCTCGGCGCGGACGGTGAAGCGCAGGCAGAGCGTCTTCCAGGCCGCCGGCGTGCCGATCTCGGCCAGCTGCTCGATGGCCTTCTGCCGGTTCTCGGCCGGGCCCCACTTCTGCGTGATCTTCTGGCCCAGCTTCTTCAGGCTGGCCTGCTCGCGCGCCTCGCGGCTGCCGAAGAGGTCGAGGATTCCCATGGCGCCCTTCTACAACGAGAGGCCGGCCCGCGGGTCGGACTTGTAGAGATCGGCGAGCGGCTTCACGGCGTCGCGCAGGGCCTCGCTCTCCTCCGGCAGCACGATGCGGGCCACGGCGTAGAGGTCGCCGCGGACGCCGCCGCGGAGGTCCGGCAGCCCCTTCCCGCGCAGGCGAAGCTGGCGTCCCGACTGGGTCCCGGGCGGGATCCGGAGCTGCACCTGCCCCTCGAAGGTGGGGATGACGACCTCGGCGCCGACCGCCGCCTCGGGCACCGTGAGGGGCACCTCGAGGTACAGGTCGTGCCCCTCCCGGCGGACGCCGGGCGGCTCCCGGAGCCGGACCACGAGGTAGAGGTCGCCCGACGGGCCGCCGTTCGCGCCGTCGCCGCCCTGGCCGGCGAGCCGGATCCGCGAGCCGTCGGTGACCCCGGCGGGGATGCGGACCCGCAGCGTCCGGCCGTCGATGCGGAGGTCGCGCTCGGCGCCCAGCACGGCGTCGCGCAGGTCGACCGCGAGCTCGGCCTCGGCGTCGCGGCCCGGGACCTGGACGGGGGACCCGCGCCGCCGCCCGCGCCCGCCGCCCCCGAAGAGGTCGCCGAAGATGGAGCCGAAATCGAAGTTGCCCACGCCGCCGACGTTGACGGTCTCGAAGTCGCCCAGGTCGAAGGGCACCTCCTGGCCGGGGCGTCCGCCGTGCTGCCTCCACTGACGGTACTGGTCCGCGGCCTTCTCGTCGAAGCCGGTCCGCAGCGAGTCGGGACCGAACTCGTCGTAGAGCTTGCGCTTCCGCTCGTCGGAGAGGACCTCGTGCGCGGCCGTGATCTCCTTGAACTTCTCCTCGGCCTTCTTGTCCCCCGGGTTCATGTCCGGGTGGAACTTCTTCGCGAGCTTCCGGTAGGCCTTCCGGATCTCGTCGGTCGAGGCGCCCCGGGCGATGCCAAGGACGTCGTAGAGGTCTTTCTGGGGCACGGGAAAAAGGTAATGCGTCCGCGCCCCGGGTCAACGTTGGTTGTCGCCCGGAAGGGTGGGGGAGACTAGAATCGCGCCGTGCCGAGCCTCGCCCTGCTGCCGTTCCTCGTCGCCCCGCTCCTCGTGGGAGCCCCGGACGACCCTCCCGGAGGCCGGGTGGTGGACGAGGTGGTGGCGGTGGTGGCGACCCGTGGACGCGAGGCCCGGGTCATCACCCTGTCCCGGGTGCGGGAGGAGGGCCGGATCGCGCTCGTCTCCCGGGGGGGCATCGAGGCCGCCTTCGCGCCGCTCGACGGCGTGGTTCTCCGGGCATCGCTCGACTGGTACGTCGACCAGCTCCTCCTGCACGAGGAGGCCGTCCGGCTGCAGGTCTTCGAGGTCGACCGGGCCGCCGCCCAGGCCGAGCTGGAGCGGTTCCGGTCCGAGTTCCACGACCCGAAGCGCTTCAAGGCCTTCCTCTACGCCATCGACGCGACCGAGGAGGACCTGGTCGCCACCCTGCGCAGGAACCTGCGCGTGCGCCGCTACCTCGAGTCGAGGCTGGGCCGCAGCCGGGCCTCCGCGGCCGACGTCGAGGCCTGGTACGCGGCCCACCCCGGCGAGTACGGCGGGCGCCCGCTGTCGGAGGTCTCGGACGAGATCGCCGCCCGCGTGAGCGCATCCCGGGCCGACGCCGAGACCCGCGCCCTGCTGGCCGAGCTCCGCCGCCGCGCCGACATCCGGATCCTCGTCGACCTGGGCGCCCGCCCGTGACGGCGGTGGCGACCGGGCCCATCGCCTTCCGCCGCATGCGGGAGGCCGACCTGCCGCAGGTCGTGGAGATCGAGCGGGCCGCCTTCTCCCACCCCTGGTCGGAGGACCTCCTCCGCCGCGAGCTCTCCCACGAGTTCTCGACCGTGCTCCTCGCCACGGCCGGCGAGGGGGGCGAGGTGCGGGGCTTCGCGGTGGTGTGGCTCGTGCACGACGAGCTCCACGTCCTGAACGTCGCGGTGGCGCCGGAGGCTCGCCGCCGGGGCGTGGCCCGCGCCATCCTCGACCGGGTCGAGGCCGACGGCCGGGAGCAGGGAGCCCGGATCTCGATGCTCGAGGTGCGCCGCGGCAACGCGCCGGCCATCGCGCTCTACCGCTCGCTGGGCTACCGGGAGGTGGGGGTCCGGCCCCTCTACTACGCCGAGGACGGCGAGGACGCGCTGGTCATGGACAAGGACCTCCTGGCCCCGTAGCCACGGGACCCGGACGCGTGGTCGCAGGCCCGCGCTCCGTGATAGACAGCCCGGAATGCCGATCGCGCTCCTCTCCGGGCTCCTCCTCCTCGCGTCCGCCGCGGCGCCTCCCGCGGCGCCGGCGACCACGTTCCTCCGCGAGATGGCCGAGACGCGGGGATACCGCGCCGGCCTCCCCTCCCGGCCCACGGTGGCGAAGGGCGGGACGGAGGTGCTCTTCCTGCGCTCGGGCCCGCGCTCGGGGGTGCAGTCCCTGTTCGCCACCGAGGTCGCGGGGGGGGCCACGCGCGAGCTGCTCACCGCAGAGACGCTCCTCGCCTCCGAGCCGGCCGAACTCTCCGACGCCGAGAAGGCCCGGCTCGAGCGGCAGCGCATCACGGCCCGCGGCATCACGCACTTCGAGCTGTCGCGCGACGGAGGCACCCTCGTCGCCTCGCTGGGCGGCCGGGTCTACGCGGTGGACCGGGCCTCGGGGGCCGCACGCCGCCTCCCGCTGCCGGCGGGGGCGCTCGACCCGCGCCTGTCGCCGGACGCACGGTCGCTGGCCTTCGTGGCCGGCGGCGAGCTGCAGGTCCTCGACCTCGCCACCGGGAGGTCGAGGGCCGTGACCACCGGCGCCGGCGAGTGGAGGACGAACGGCCTCGCCGAGTTCGTGGCCCAGGAGGAGATGGACCGCAGCGAGGGCTACTGGTGGTCTCCCGACTCCCGCAGCCTGGCCTTCGAGGAGGCCGACGACACCGAGGTCGAGAAGCTCTCCATCCAGGACCCGGCGCGCCCGGAGCGGCGCCCGGTGCGGTTCGCCTACCCGCGCGCCGGCCGGAACAACACCCGGGTCCGCCTCGGCGTCGTGGCCGCCGGGGGCGGGGCCCCGACCTGGATCGACTGGGACCGGGAGCGCTACCCGTACCTCGCCCGGGTCCGCTGGCAGCAGGGCGCCCCGCTGCTCCTGCTGGTCCAGGACCGGGCCCAGACCGAGGAGGCCGTGCTCCGCGCCGACCCGGCCACCGGGCGCACCGAGGTGCTCCTCGTCGAGAAGGACCCGGCCTGGCTCAACCTCGCCGAGGCCTCGCTGCGCTGGATGCCGGACGGCTCCGGGTTCCTCTGGTTCACCGAGCGCAACGGCGGCGCCGAGCTCGAGCTGCGCGCGCCCGACGGCACGCGCCGGGCCGGCGTGGCCCCGGTCGCCTCCGGCTACGTGTCGCTGGCCGGGGTCGCGGATTCGGGCGAGGTCTGGTTCGTCGGCACGGCGGGCGATCCCACCCGGGACCGGCTCTTCCACGCCCGGCCCGGGTCGACGCCGGTGGAGTTGAAGCTCCCCGGGGACCCCCCGGCCGGGATCGGCGCGAAGCTCGCCGACGGGGGCCGCTCGGTCCTCGTCACCTCGACCCGGCCCGGCGAGGGTCCGCGCACGTCGCTCCTGTCCTCGGAGGGCCGGGAGCTGGCGCACCTGCCCTCGGTGGGGGTCGAGCCGCCGTTCCGGCCCCGGCCCGAGATCCGCAGGGTCGGGCCCCGGGGGCTCTTCACGTCCATCGTCCGCCCCCGCGACTTCCGCCCGGGGCGGAAGTACCCGGTGGTCGTGGAGGTCTACGGCGGCCCGACGCGCCTCGCGCCGCTCGGGGTGCGGCAGGCCTCCCCGCGGACCCAGTGGATCGCCGACCAGGGTTTCCTCGTGGTGAAGGTGGTGAACCGGGGCGAGACCGCCCGGCTGGGCCGGGACTTCGAGCGCGCCGTGAAGGGGGACCTGGCCGGGCCGGTGATCGACGACCAGGTCGAGGGCCTCCGGGCGCTGGCGGCGGAGGTGCCCGAGATGGACCTCTCCCGGGTGGGCATCACCGGCTGGTCCTTCGGCGGGTACGTCGCGGCGCTCGCCGCGCTGCGGCGCCCGGACGTGTACCGGGCGGCCATGGCCGGGGCCCCGGTCGTCGACTGGCGCGACTACGACACCTACTACACGGAGCGCTACCTGGGGCTTCCGGCCCAGGCCCCGGAGGCCTACGACCGGAGCTCGCTCCTCGGGATGGCGGGAGCGTCCCACGCGCCGCTGCTCCTCGTGCACGGCACCGCCGACGACAACGTCTACCTGCTCCACTCGCTCCGGCTCGCCGACGCGCTCTTCCGCGCCGGCGCCCCGGCCACCTTCGTGCCGCTCGCGAACGTGACCCACCTGGCCTCCGATCCCTCCACCGCGGAGCGGCTCGCCGAGCTGGAGGTGCGCTTCTTCCGGGAGCACCTCGGCGCCCCGGGCCCCTGACCCCATGGCGTGGACCGCGACCCGCAGGCTGCTCTTCCGCCTCGACCCGGAGCGGGCGCACGCGCTCGGGGCGGCGGCGCTCCGCACGCTCGGCGCCAGCGGCGGGATGGCGCGCCCGCGCCCCGATCCCCGGCTGGCGGTGGAGCTGCTCGGGCTGCGCTTCGACAGCCCGCTCGGGATGGCGGCCGGATTCGACAAGGGGGAGGTGCTGGTCCGCGGCCTGCACGCCCTCGGCTTCGGCCACGTCGAGGTCGGGACCATCACGCCCCGCCCGCAGGCCGGGAACCCCCGGCCCCGGCTCTTCCGCCTCCCCGAGCACCGGGCGCTCGTGAACCGCATGGGCTTCAACAACCAGGGCTCGGCCGCCTGCGCGGAGCGGCTGGCCGCGCTTCCCCGGGACGGGCGCGGCGTCGTCGGGGTGAACGTCGGCAAGAACAAGGACACCCCGAACGAGCGGGCCGTCGACGACTACCTCGCCGCCATCGACGCGCTGCACGCCCATGCCGATTATCTCGTGGTGAACCTGTCCTCCCCCAACACGCCCGGGCTCCGGGCGCTGCAGGAGCGCGCGCCGCTCGAGCGGCTGCTCGGGGCCTGCGTGGACCGGACGCGGCCCCTCGGCAAGCCGCTGCTCGTGAAGCTCGCCCCCGACCTGGCGCCGGAGGCGCTCGACGAGGCGGTGGACGTCGCGGTCGGCTGCGGGGCCGCGGGGATCATCGCGACCAACACCACCATCCAGCGCCCCGGCGCGGTCGCCGCCCACCCGCGGGCGGCGGAGGCCGGCGGGCTCTCCGGGGCGCCGCTCGCGCCGCTCGCCCTGGCATCGCTCCGGCGCGCCCACGCGCGCGCCGCGGGACGGATCCCCATCGTCGGGGTGGGGGGCATCCAGGACGCCGCCGACGCCTACGCGCGGATCCGGGCCGGTGCCTCGCTCGTGCAGGTGTACACCGGGCTCGTCTACGGCGGGCCCGGGCTTCCCCGCCGGGTCCTGGCCGAGCTCCCGGAGCTGCTGCACCGGGACGGCTTCCAGAGCGTGGCCGAGGCGGTGGGAACGGAGTCCCGCCCGGGTTGACTGTGTAATCATCCGGGCCGTTGACGTCGTTGACGCGACGCGTTATACCCTCTCGACGAGATGCCTCCCCGCACCGGGAGGCCAACCCCACGGAGGAGACGACGATGGCCGAGGCACAGAAGTCGCGCAACGCGAAGGGCACCGCGAAGGTCGAGGGATTCCTGCGGGAGTCGGTGGAGGTCGCCCAGGCCCGCCTGGAGGTCCTCGAGGCCGAGGCCCAGAAGCTGCTCGCCGACGTCCAGGCCCGCTTCCAGAAGGTCTCCGGGAAGGACTGGGCCGAGGTGAAGGAGCGGCTCGAGCACATCCGCGAGGTCGGCATGGAGCGCGCCGAGGAGTGGAAGGACAAGGCGCAGGCCTTCCGGGTCGAGGCCGCCGAGCAGCTCGAGACGCTCCAGGTCCGCGCGCTCAAGTTCCTGGGCGTCGCCACCCGCGAGGAGGTCGCCGAGCTCTCCCGCGAGATCAACAAGATCCTGAAGCGGCTCGACGAGAAGAAGCGCAAGGCGGCGCGCTCCGGCCGCAAGCCGGTCGTGGGCCAGGCCTAGGGAGAGGTGAGGGCGATGGCGGATCTCCAGGCGAAGTTCCGTGAGGCGTGGTCGCAGGCGCTGGTCGGCCTGAACGCGGCCGAGTCCGAGGCGGAGAAGGTGCTGGCGCGGCTGGCCGACGCCGCCGGCCTCACCCCGGAGGACGTGAAGCACCACGCCCGCGAGTTCGGCGAGCGGCTCTCCCAGCAGCGCCGCGAGGTGGAGCGGGCCATCGACGACGGCGTTCGCCGCGCGGCGGCCCAGTTCCGGGTCCCGACCCGGGACGAGATCGACGCGCTCCGGCGTCGGATCGACCAGGTCGCCGACCGGCTCGAGGTCCTCGCCCAGCAGCGGGCCCGCAAGGAGTAGCCGGCCGGGGCGGGATCCCGAGCCCGGGAGCCGTCATGCGGGTCACCGAGATCTTCCACAGCATCCAGGGGGAGGGGACGCGCGCGGGACGCCCCTGCGTCTTCGTGCGCTTCACCGGCTGCGACCTGCGGTGCAACTACTGCGACACCGCCTACGCCTTCACGGGGGGGCGGGAGGCGACCCGCGCGGAGATCCTGGAGGAGGTGGGGCGGTACGGATGCCGCCTCGTCCTCCTCACCGGCGGGGAGCCCCTGCTCCAGCGGGAGCTGCCCGACCTGGCCCGCGAGCTCCTCGATCGCGGTCACGAGGTCACCGTGGAGACGCACGGCCAGGCCCCCATGGACGCCCTCCCGGACGGCGTCGTGCGCATCGCCGACGTGAAGACCCCTGGATCGGGCGAGGTCGACCGGGACCTCTCCTGGCTCGCCCGCATGCGGGCCTCGGACGAGGTGAAGTTCGTCGTGTCCTCCGAGGACGACTTCCGCTGGTCGCTGGGCGTGATCCGCGAGCACGGGCTGGAGGACCGGGTGACGGTCCTCGTGGGTCCGGTGCTCGGGCGGGTGGAGCCACGGGACCTCGCCCGCTGGATCCTGGAGAGCGGCCTGCGGGCCCGGCTCAACCTCCAGCTCCACAAGGTCGTCTGGGGACCCGACGCGCGGGGCGTCTGAGGCCGCGGCGCGGGGAACTTGACGCGCGTGCTCCCAGGGGGCTAGCTACCGGGAAGCACGGGCGATCCACCCGCTCCACCGGGGCGACGAGGAACAGCGTGTTCGAGGCCGATCCGAGCATCCGCTACATCCCCGCAGGCCGCGAGCAGGTCGTCGCGCTGGTGGAGAGCATCAACCAGCCCCAGGTGTCCATCCCCGGCAAGGAGGTCCAGGCGGTGCAGGGATTCCTCTGCGGCCTGCGCAACGCCAACGGGACCTTCTCGATCTTCGTCTCCCTCTACCTGCCCAAGTCGGGCGAGAACGTCGTCTACGGCAGCGACCCGCGCGAGGTGGGGATGGAGGCGTACCGGGACGTCGAGGTGGAGGGCCTGCACTTCCTCGAGTCCATGGGGTTCATGCTCGACAACCTCAACTTCCGGAACCTGGCGCCGGCGCAGCAGGTGGAGACCCTGAAGCGCGTCCCCCTGTTCCAGGAGCCCCGCGCCGCGGCGGGCCCAGCCGGCGGGCCCTCGCCGGAGGCGCGCCAGGCCGAGCGCATCGCCCGGCTGCTCGCCAGCGTCTGACCATGCGCCCCATCGCACCCATGCTCGCCGCCGCTCTGCTCGCCTCGGCGGTGGGGTGCGCCCACGGGCCGAGCGCCCGGGACAAGGACACCGCCGTGGTCCACGCCGACCTGGGCGCCGAGGCGGTCGCCGCCGGCCGGGCCCAGGAGGCCATGAAGTCCTACGACGAGGCGCTCAAGTACGACCCCGGCCTCGCCGAGGCCCACCTGGGCAAGGGCGTGGTCTACGAGCTGGCCTACGGGAAGCTCGACGAGGCGGAGGCCGAGTACCGGAAGGCCATCCAGCTGAAGCCGCAGCTGGCCGAGGCCCACAACAACCTGGGGCAGCTGCTCGCCCAGACCGGCCGGCTCGACGAGGCGGTGAAGGAGTTCGACGTCGCCATCTCGATCATGCTCTACCGCGAGCCCTGGGTGGCCCGCTGCAACAAGGGGCAGGCGCTCTGGCGGCTCGGCAAGAAGGTCGAGGGCGTCGACGAGATGAAGGCCTGCCTGAACTTCCAGCCCCGCTACTGCGCCGGGTGGCGGGAGTTCGGGCGCATCCAGCTCCAGGACGGCCAGGGCAAGGACGCGGTCGCCGCGTTCGAGCAGTACGCCCGGAACTGCGATCGCTCGGCCGACGCCCAGCAGCTGCTCGCCTCCGCGCTCCTGCGCACCGGGCAGGCGGCCCGGGCGCGCGACGCCTTCCAGCGCTGCAGCGAGCTCGCCGAGGGAACGCCCCAGGGCGAGGACTGCCGCAAGAGCGTCGAGCAGCTGCGGTGACCACCGGCTCGCCCGACCCCGCCGCCGATGCGCGTCCGGAGGCCATCCGGGCCTTCGGGAGGTACCTGCTCCGGGAGCGCGAGCTGCGCGGCCTCTCGCCCGACGACGTCGCCCGGGTGACCCGGCTGGCCCCGGCGGTGATCACCTCGATCGAGTCCGGCGACCCGGAGCGGATGCCCCCCCGGGGCTACCTGGTCGGCTACCTGCGCAGCTACGCCGGCGCCGTCGGCCTGGACGCGGACGACGTCGTGCTCCGCTACCAGGAGGCCGCGGGCGTGGAGGAGGCCGACGCACCCGCCGGCCCGGCGCGCGCGGGAGCCCGCGCCGCCGCCGCGCCCTCGCCGGGGTCGAGGCGACGCCTCGTCGTGCTCCTCGTGCTCGGGTTGCTCGTGGCCGCGGCGGTGGTCGCGGGGATGCGGCGCGCCGGCGGGAGCGCCGGCGAGATCCGCGGGCGGAAGACCTCGGAGCGCGCGCCCTACCGGGCACCGGCCTCCCCGTAGGCGGAGCGCCGTGCCCCGCCCGGCCAAGCTCCGCGCGCTCGTGCTCCGGACCGTCGACTACGGCGAGCGCGATCGCATCGTCACGCTCCTCACGCGCGAGCGCGGGAAGCTGTCCGCCTTCGCCCGCGGGGCCCGGTCCTCCCGCCGGCGGTTCGGCGGGGCGCTCGAGCCCTTCACGCTCCTCCACGCGGAGCTGGTCGAGCGGGGCGGGGACCTCTGGGGGCTGGAGGACGCGTCGGTGGAGCGGGCCCACGGACACGTCCGGGAGGACCTCGCCCGCATCGCCTGCGCGAGCTACGCGGTGGAGCTGGCCCGCGAGCTCGTGCGCGACGCCGAGCCCCACGCGGAGCTCTTCGACGGCGTGGTGGACTACCTCGCCCGCCTCGACGAGGGCCCGGCCCGGCCATGGGACCTCCGCCGCCTCGAGCTCGACGCGCTCCGCGCGGCCGGGCTCCTCCCGGTCCTGGAGTCCTGCGCGCGGTGCGGCCGGCCGGCCGGGGACGGGGGCGCCCGCTTCGATCCGGCCCAGGGTGGGGTCCTGTGCGCCGCCTGCGCCCCCACCGCCGGCCCGGGCTCCTCGACCGCGGGGGCGGCCTCGATCTCCGCGCTGCGCCGGATCGGCCGCGGCGAGCCCGTCGAGCCGGACGCCCCGGGAGGCGCGGAGGCGCGCGCGCTGCTCGGGGCCTGCATCGAGGCGCATCTCGGCAAGCGCCTGCAGTCGCGCCGGTTCCTCGACGAGGTCGGCCCGATGCTCGGCTGACCCCGCCCGGCTCCACCTTCCGTTTGACAGCGACCGCCGCGGGGACCTACGTAGGAGGGCCCGGCGGCATCCGGGAGCCCGAAAGCGAGGGAAGCGCGTGACGTTCCAGGACCTCATCCTGAAGCTCCAGGCCTACTGGGCCCGGCAGGGCTGCATCCTGGCCCAGGGATACGACCTCGAGGTCGGGGCCGGCACCATGAACCCGGCCACCTTCCTGCGCGTGCTCGGACCGGAACCCTGGAAGGTGGCCTACGTCGAGCCATCGCGCCGCCCCGCCGACGGTCGCTTCGGCGACAACCCGAACCGCCTGTTCCAGCACCACCAGTTCCAGGTGATCCTGAAGCCCAACCCGCCCGACACCCAGGAGCTCTACCTGGGCTCGCTGAAGGCCATCGGCATCGACCCGCGCGAGCACGACATCCGCTTCGTCGAGGACGACTGGGAGAGCCCGACCCTGGGCGCCTGGGGCCTGGGATGGGAGGTGTGGTGCGACGGGATGGAGATCACCCAGTACACCTACTTCCAGCAGGCGGGTGGATTCGAGGTCCGACCGGTCGCAGCCGAGCTGACCTACGGCCTCGAGCGCATCGCCATGTACCTGCAGGACGTCGAGAACGTCTTCGACGTGGAGTGGGTGAAGGGGGTCAAGTACCGCGAGGTCTTCCACCGCAACGAGGTGGAGATGAGCGAGTACGCGCTGCGGCACAGCGACCCGAGGATGCTCTTCGGGCTCTTCGACGTGTACGAGGCCGAGTGCCGGCGGCTGCTCGAGGCGGCGCTTCCTCTGCCGGCCTACGACCACTGCCTCAAGTGCTCGCACACCTTCAACCTCCTCGACGCCCGGGGGGCCATCAGCGTGACCGAGCGCGCCGCCTACATCGGGCGCGTGCGCGCGCTGGCCCACCAGTGCGCCAAGGGCTACCTCGCCTCGCGGGAGGCGCTCGGTTTCCCCATGCTGCCGCCCCGCGAGCGGAAGGCGGCGGTCGAGGCGGCGCGCGCGGCGCGCGAGGCCGCCCAGGCCGGGAAGTAGGAGACGGGAATGGCGGACCTTCTTTTCGAGATCGGCGCCGAGGAGATCCCGGCGGGCTTCGCCCCGGCGGCGCTGCGGCAACTCTCCGAGGACCTGGCGAAGGCCCTCGACGACGCGCGGCTCGGTCACGGCGAGGTTCGCGCGGTGGGGACGCCGCGCCGGCTCGCGGTCTGGGCCCGGGACGTGGCGCCGCGCCAGGGCGACGCCATCAGCCAGGCGCTCGGACCCCCGGTGGCGCAGGCCTTCGACGCCGCGGGCAATCCCACCCCGGCCGCTGCCGGCTTCGCGCGCAGCCAGGGCGTGGAGGTCTCGGCGCTGGAGCGGGTGGACACGCCCAAGGGAACGCGGCTCGCGGTGACGCGGGTGGAGAAGGGTCGCCGCGCGGACCAGGTGGTGCCGGCCATCCTGGAGCGCCTGGTGGCGGGGCTCCGCTTCAAGAAGGCCATGCGCTCCCGCAACGACGACGTCACCTTCGCGCGCCCGGTGCGCTGGATGGTGGCGCTCCTGGGCGGACGCCCGGTGAAGGTGCGCCACGGGGAGGTGGTGAGCGGACGCGCCACCCACGGCCACCGCTTCCTCGCGCCGAAGGCCATCCCGCTGGGCGGGCGCCCCGAGGACTACGTGGCCCGGCTCCGCAAGGCCTTCGTGATCGTCGATCCCGACGAGCGGCGCGCGGCGGTCGAGCGGGAGCTGGCCCGGGCCGCGCGGAAGGCCGGCGGCACGCTCCGACCCGACGAGGCGCTGGTGGAGCAGGTGACCTGGCTCGTCGAGCACCCCACCGGGATCGCCGGCTCGTTCGAGCGGTCCAACCTGGAGCTGCCCGCCGAGGTGGTGATCTCGGAGATGCGCAACCACCAGCGCTACTTCGCCGTGGACGACGCGAAGGGGCGGCTCCTGAACCGCTTCGTGGCGGTCTCGGGCACGCCGGTGAAGGACCCGGCGGTGGCCCGGCACGGGTACGAGCGCGTTCTGCGCGCCCGCCTGGCCGACGCCCGCTTCTTCTTCGAGGAGGATCGCAAGCGCTCGCTCGCCGACCGGATCCCGGACCTGGGACGGCGCACCTACCAGGCCCGGCTGGGCAGCGAGCTCGACCGCGTGGGGCGCATCGGCGCGCTGGCGGCGGAGCTCGCGCGCGCCCTCGGTCGCGAGACGCTCCTCGACGACGTGGCCCTGGCGGCGCGGCTGTGCAAGACCGACCTCACCACCGGAATGGTCGGCGAGTTCCCCGAGCTGCAGGGGATCATGGGCGGCCACTATGCGCGCCTGGAGGGGCTCGCGCCCGCCATCGCGGAGGCCATCGAGGATCACTACAAGCCGGTGGGGGCGTCGCTCGAGATGCCCCGCTCCGACGTCGGGGCGCTGGTGGGCCTGGCCGACCGCCTCCACCAGCTGGTGGGGATCGTGGGCGTGGGGGAGAAGGCCACCGGGGCCGCCGACCCGTACGGCCTCCGCCGCGCCGCCATCGCCATCCTGCGCATCGTCCAGGATCGCGGCTGGCACCTCTCGCTCGCGGCCGCCGTCGATCGCACGCTGGACGGTCTCTCCGGCGTGAAGCTCGCCGCCGACCGGACCGCCGTCGCCGCGCAGGTGCGCGAGTTCCTGCGGGGCCGGCTGCGCGCGCTCTGGGGCGACGAGTTCGACGGGGACCTCGTGGACGCGGTGCTGGCCGCCGGCTTCGACTACGTCGTCGACGCGCGGCGCAGGCTGGAGGCGCTCGCCAGCATCAAGGCCCGCCCGGACTTCGTCCCGCTCGCCGTGGCGTTCAAGCGCGTCGCCAACATCCGCGAGAAGGCCGGGGAGGGGAGCGCGGCGGTCGTGGACCCGGGCGTCCTCCGGGAGGCCGCCGAGCAGGCGCTCCTGTCCGCGGTGGAACGCGTCGAGGGGGAGATCCCCGGCCACCGCCGCGCGCGCGACTACGCGGCCGTGCTCCGCGCGGTCGCCTCGCTCAAGCCGGCGGTCGATCGCTTCTTCGACGAGGTGCTCGTCATGGCCGACGACCCGGCCCTGCGCGCGAGCCGGCTCGGGCTCATGAAGCGGGTCTCGGACCTCTTCGGGGACGTGGCCGACTTCCGGAAGATCCAGGCCGAGTTGCCGGCCTCCGGGGCGTCCACCCCGGCGCCCTGAGCGTCCCGGTTTCCCCTTGACCCTGGGGGGACCGGGGGCTTAGGTTTCGCGGTCCCGGTGACCAGAATCCCAAAGATTGTCGCGCTCCTCGCGTTCGGCATGGCTGCCGGCTGCCGCGACTCGTATCCGAACCAGCAGCCCCCCGCGAACGTCCTCTACTACCCGGTCGGGCTCGCGGTCCGGCAGATGCCTCCCGTGCCTGGGACGCCGGGGAAGGAGTTCGGCTGGTCGCAGCTCGCGGTCGTCAACTCCAACTTCGACCTCCGCTACGACGAGCAGACCGGCGGCACGGTCCTGGTGGTCGATCCCGACGCGTCGCAAGACCAGACGCTCGGGGGCGAGCTGGCCGTGCTGGGCTCGATGGGCGTGGGCAGCTTCGGGGGCGAGGTCGCGCTCCTCGACGCCGGCTGCCAGCCGGGCTGGCCGGACTGCCCGAGCGCCTGCGGCACCCTGGCGGCCGACCCGGTCGTGCAGGCGGGAGGCGCGCGGCTGGTCACCGCCTCGCGCTCGGCCCAGGTCATCTACCGGATGGGGATGGCCGCCGACGGGTCGCTCACCTGCGGGGACGGATGCGGCTATCCGCTGCCCATCGAGCGGCTCGATCCGTACGGACTCTCCACCACCTGCGGGACGAAGGGCGGGGCGCCGGTGGCCTACGTCTTCGTCTCCCATCTCCAGGCGGCGAACAACATCGGCTGGCTGACCCGCATGAACCTGCTCGTCGGCGACGACGTCGTCGGCCTGGTCCTGGGCGACAACTCCACCTACACCTCCGTCTACAACGCCGCCGACGACCTCCTGTTCATCACCTCCTCGGTCGCGGTGAACGCCCAGTTCCGGTGGTTCAACCCGTTCGTCACCGTGTCCGACGTGAACGGGTTCGCCGTCCCCGACTACAGCGGCCAGCTCTTCGGCACCTTCCTGGCCGGCGCGGTGGCGCGGGACATGGCGCTCTCCCGGGACGGCCGGCTCCTCTACGTCACGGTGCAGCTCTACGACCTCACCCTGGCCGCCCAGACCGGCCTCTTCTTCTCCCAGGGCGGCGCGCTCGCCGTGTTCGATCTCAGCCCCACCGCGTTCGCCGAGCCGCGCATGGCGCTCCTGGGGCTGGAGCGGACCTGCCTCGGCGCCGGCCAGATCCGCCGGCTCCCGGCGCGCTCGGGCGTGGGCAAGCCCGAGCTCTTCGCCATCACCTGCGACGTGGAGGGCGCGCTCGCCCTCTACGACGCCGACGCGGGACGGGTCGTGAAGTACGTGGGGCTCGACACCACCACCGGCCTCCCGCTGCTCGGCCTCTCCCCGTTCGGCCTCGCGGTCGAGCCCGTCGACCCGCGCCGCGCGACGGTGCCGGTGGCCGGCTACGATGCGTCTCCGTGCACGGTGGGGAAGGACTGCCAGCGGATCTACGTGGCGAGCTTCCTCGAGAACTGGGTGAACGTCCTCGAGCTCGACCCCGACGAGCCCACCGCCATCACGCTCGTGAAGCGGATCGGGAGGGGGCCGTGAGGCGCCTCGCACCGATCGCCGCGGCGCTGCTCGCCGCCTGCTCGAGCGGCGACCCGGTCGTGCCGGCGGTCTTCCGCGGCCCGGTGGCGGTGGCCCCCTTCGTGGGGCACAACCCGAGCGCCCCCGAGGCCGGGCTCGTCCCCCTGCTGGCCGTCGCCTCCATCCGGGGCGACGAGCTGCGGATCATCGACCCCTCGAGGGACGCCGCCGTGGCGGGGCCCAATCCGGCCTGGGCGCTCTCGATCCCGACGCTCCAGCGTCCCTCGCGCCTGGGCTCGATCGGGCTCGGCGACGGGCAGGCCGACCTGCTCGTGGTCGCCGGATCCGACCCCCTCCTGCAGATCGTCGGGACCTGGCTCGACGGGTCTGCGGGCTACGGAGTCGCGCGCACCATCGACCTCCGGGGCGCGGTCCCCGCCGGTTCCCAGGTCCTGAGCCTGGCCGTGGCCGCCATCCCGTCCGGGACACCCACGGGCTCGCCCGCGATCGCACCTCCCACGGTGGGGAGCGCCTGGGTGATCGCCGGGATCGGGCAGGCCGACGATCCGGTGAGCGGCCAGCTCCTCGTCCTGCAGGTCGAGCGGCAGGCCGACGGCTCGATCGCGCCCTCGAGCGCCGGCGGCATGGTCCTGAAGCCGCTCGGCTTCACCCCCACGGCGCTCGCCGCCGCGCCCGACAACGTCCACCTCTACGTCGCCACCCAGGACCGGATCCCGGACGGCGGGGCCGGCACGTTCGGCATCGCCGAGGTGGACACCAGCGCCGGCCTCGGCGCGCCCTGGCCGGTGCGGGCGTTCGGGGCACGCAACTCCGGGACGCTCACGGTCTCGGCCGCCTTCGTGGGGGAGCGTATCCCGCTCAACTTCTACACCTTCTCGCCGCCCTCGCTCCGGGTGTACGCCGGGCTCGATCCCTCCGGGTGCGGGCCGGAACGGGACATCGCCTGCGGCGTCGCCACCTTCGACCCGGCCGTGGGCGGGCTCGCCGCGGACCCCGCCGCGCCCGGCCCGGCGGGCTGGCCCGTGCCCACGCAGTCCTACCGGACGCCGCTCTACGTCCCGGGCCTTCCCATCGCCATGGGCATCGCGCCTCCTCCTGCCAACCCGGGACCGAACCTGCCCAGCACCCCCTTCGGGTCGCAGGTCTGCTACTCGCCGGCCGTGCAAGGCGTGGCCCTGCCGCTCTGCCCCAGCGTCACGGAGCTCGCCAACAACCCCCCGTTCAACAACGGGGGCGCGCCGCAGAAGTTCATGCTCGAGGCGCCGCCCACCGGCCAGATCTGGACCAGCGTCGTCGGCATGGTGACGGCCGTCGACGGCCTGGCCTACGTCCAGGATCTGGGACGCTTCGGGCCGGTGAACGCGGTGTCGATGCTGAACGACGACAACACCCGGACCCAGGCCACGCGGGCGAGCAGCCTCGGGCCGGCGGGTCCCACGGGGAACAGCGCCTTCTTCGGCTTCCCGGCCGGGACCGCGGCGCTGGGGCTCTGGCTCGATCCGAGCCTGGGAGGCACGGGCTCGGTCGTGTCCACCTCCGACAAGCTCCCCGGCGCGATCACCGTCTGGCCCGGCTTCACGCGCGACGACGGGTGGCTCGTCTCGTGGCAGGGGGTGCTCCCCGGCCTCTCCCAGCGGCGCTCGGTGCTCGGGCTCGCGCCGGACGGGCAAAGCCTCTACCTGGCCGTCCAGGACGCGGCCGTCCCGTCGCTGGACGGGGAGCTGCCCGCAGCGGGTTACTGGATCCCGGGAGCCATCGTGGGCACCCCCGACCTCGGGATCCACACCGTGGCGGCGAACGGGCTCCCCGGCGACATCGGCCAGTTCCTGCTCGACACCGATCCGTGCCCCTCGACGCGACCGAACTGGATCCCCTCCGGCGAGGTGACCCCGGTCTACGATCCGACGAAGGCGCCGCTGGCGCACGAGGCCCGGCTGCTCGCGCTGCTCCCCCCCGATGCGCTCCGCTATCCCGGTGGAGCCCTCCAGATCGGCCCGGACGCCGACGCGACCCTCGCGTCCGAGTACCAGTGCCTCCTCCAGTGGTTCCAGGATCCGGCGAACGCCGGGATGGTCCTGACCGCGTTCCGCAACAATCCCCCGACCAACGACTACGCACGCGGGACGTGGATCCGCGCCGGGGAGCTCCTGCTCGTGGGCATCGTGACCGGCTACGCGGGCCGCCCGCAGATGGACCTGCGCTACTGGCTGGCCTGGGAGCCGGAGGAGGGGCTCTCCGGGGAGCCGCTCGCGCTCGTGCGCAAGGCGCGGCGCTTCTACTATCCGGCGGCCTACCCCACGCGGAACTACCAGGGCTACCCGCTCATGGACGATCCCATGCAGCCCGGGCCCGTCGTGGGCTTCCGGGTCGGACGCTACTGCCTGTCCGGGGTCACCGGCTGCGACGCCACCACGTCGCTGCCGGCACGCGACGCCGGGGTCAGCTTCTTCACCCTGAGCGGCCTGGCGGCGATGTCGCGCCACCCGTCCAGCACGTCCGGCGGCACATGGGTCACCTCCTTCGACCGGAGCCTCTTCTCCGGGCAGGAGTACCTGGGCCGGGTCTTCTACGCGACCTTCACCGGCGACCTCCTCATGATGAGCCCGCCCGGGCTGGACGTCGGGCAGACCATCAGCATCCGCTGAGGCGAGGGCGCGCTTGCCCACCCTCACGCTCATCGACGGGTCCGGGTTCGTCTTCCGGGCCTTCCACGCCATCCCGCACCTGTCGACGACGAAGGGGCAGCCCACCAACGCGGTCTACGGGTTCACCACCATGCTGCTCAAGGCCCTGCGCGAGCACGGGCCGACCCATGCGGCGCTCGTGCTCGACGCCAGCCGCAAGAGCTTCCGGACCGAGCTCGACCCGACCTACAAGGCGCAGCGGCCCGAGGCCCCCGACGAGCTGGTGCGCCAGTTCCCGCTGGTGCGGGAGGTGGCCCGGGCGCTCGACGTGCCGGTCTTCGAGGAGGCCGGCGTGGAGGCCGACGACGTCATCGCCACGCTCGCCCGGCGGGCCCGGGCCCAGGGGTTCGAGGTGGTGGTCGTCACCGGCGACAAGGATTTCGCACAGCTGGTCGGGGAAGGCATCGCGCTCTACGACCCCATGGCGGAGGCGGCCGGGCGCGGGGGCTGGACCCACGCCGCCGACGTGGAGCGGAAGCTCGGCGTCCGACCGGACCAGGTCGTCGAGCTGATGGCGCTCACCGGCGACAAGATCGACAACGTCCCGGGCGTGCCGGGCGTGGGCGAGGTCACGGCCGCGGCCCTGGTGCGCCACTTCGGGACGGTGGAGGCCATGCTGGCCCGGCCCGGGGAGATCCCGGCCGCCGTCTCCCGCGGAGGCGCGAAGCTCGCGGAGAAGGTCCGGTCGCTCGCCGACCGCATCCGGCTCAACCGGGTCCTGGTCACGCTGAAGGACGACGTGCCGCTCGACCGCGGCCCGGCGGACCTGCTCCGCCGCCCGGTCGACGCCGAGCGGGCCCGCGCGCTCTTCACCGAGCTCGAGTTCGGCCGGCTGCTCCGCGAGCTTCCCGGCCCCGCGCCCGGGTCCGCGCCCCAGGCCGTCACCGAGGTGGTCTCCACCGCCGGGGCGCTCGCCGACGCGGTCGCCGAGGCCCGCCGCGCCGGCCAGGTCGGGCTCCGGACGGCGTTCTCCTCGCCCGCTCCCCGTCGCGTCGCCCCGGCGGGCGTCGCCCTCGCCGCCGGCGGCCGGAGCTGGTACGTGCCCATGGCGCACCGCTACCTGGGCGCGCCGCCGCAGCTCAGGCCGGACGAGGTCGCGGGTGCGCTCCGGCCGCTCCTCGACGACCCGGCGGTCTCGATCCACGCCCACGATCTCAAGTCGGAGATCCATGCGCTGCGCCACCTGGGCCTGCCGGCGCCGTCGCGGGGCGTGGACACCGAGCTCGCGAGCCGGCTGCTCCTGCCGTCCCGCCGGGAGCACGCGCTCGCCGACGTGGCACGGGAGCGGATCGGGGTCGAGGTGCCGGCGGCGCCGGCCGACGCCGGGAAGGGAGGAGGGGATCCGGCGACCTTCCCGGTGGAGGAGACGGCGGCACACGCCGGCGCGGCCGCGCTTGCCCTGCCTCCGCTCGCCGTGGCGCTCTCCCGGGCCCTCGCGGACGACGGGCTCACTCGCCTCCACGACGAGATCGAGCGGCCGCTGGTCCCGGTCCTGGCCGCCATGGAGCAGGCGGGGATCGCGGTGGACACCGCCGCCATGTCCGCCATGAGCGTCGAGTTCGGCGCGGCGATGCGGGACCTGGAGGCCCGCATCCACGCCGCGGCCGGGCGCGCGTTCAACGTGGCGTCCACCCGCGAGCTCGGGCAGGTGCTCTTCGGCGACCTGGGCCTGCCGGTGGTGAAGCGGCTCAAGACCGGCCCATCCACCGATCAGGACGTGCTCGAGAAGCTCGCCGAGGAGCATCCCCTCCCGCGCCTCGTCCTCGAGCACCGGTCCCTGTCCAAGCTCAAGGGAACCTACGTCGACGCCCTCCCGGCCCTGGTGGACCCGGCCGACGGCCGCATCCACACCACCTTCAACCAGGCGGGCGCCGCCACCGGCCGGCTCTCCTCGCAGGATCCGAACCTGCAGAACATCCCGGTCCGGACCGAGCTCTCCCGCCGGATCCGGGCCGCCTTCGTGGCACCGCAGGGGAGCCTGCTGCTCTCGGCCGACTACTCGCAGATCGAGCTCCGCATCCTGGCCCACTACGCCGCCGACCCGGCGCTCCTCGAGTCGTTCCGGACGCGCGAGGACGTGCACGCCCGGACGGCGGCGGAGACCTTCGGGGTCCTGGCCGCGGAGGTCACGCCGGACCAGCGCCGGGTCGCGAAGGTGCTGAACTTCGGCATCGCGTACGGCCTCTCGGCCTACGGGCTGGCCCAGCGGCTCGACATGCCGCCGGGGGAGGCACAGGCCATCATCGACCGCTACTTCGCGCGCTACGCCGGTGTGAAGGCCTGGCTGGACGCGACCGTGGCGTCGGCACGGGAGACCGGGGAGGTCCGGACGCTGTGGGGCCGGCGGCGCGAGCTCCCGGACATCCGGTCCCGCAACCCGGGTCTCCGCCAGGCCGCCGAGCGGATGGCGGTGAACACGCCCATCCAGGGGACGGCGGCCGACCTGGTGAAGGTGGCCATGCTCCGGGTGGACCGGGCCATCGCCGGGGAGCGGCTCGCGGCGCGGGTCCTGCTCCAGGTCCACGACGAGCTCGTGCTCGAGGTGCCGGTCGCCGAGGTCGAGGCGGCGGAGGCGCTGGTGCGCCGGGAGATGGTCGCGGCGGGGGAGCTTCGCGTGCCGCTCGAGGTGGAGGTCGGCAGGGCCGCCAGCTGGGCCGAGGCCCACTAGCGCCGCCCGTGCGCGCGGCTACCCGGGGTCGCCCGGGGCCTTCTTGCGCTGCGCGAGGTACTCCACCGGGTCCTCCGCGGCCACGTCGCGGAAGGTGTCGAGCAGCTTGGCGTGCCCGTCCACCAGCGCGCGCACCGACGCCTCGAACTGGACCCGCAGCCGCTTCATCTCCTGGATGTCGTCCACGATGCGCAGGAAGCGCTGGTGGGCGCCCTGGACGATCCGGTCGGCCTGCAGCTCGGCCTCGCCGATGGCGATCTCCCCCTCCTTGCGGGCCGACTCGCGGATCTCCTCGCTGGCCCGCTGGGCGGTGACGAGCGTCTCCTGGAGCGTGCGCTCGAGGTCCCGGTGCGCGGCGATCTCCTCGTCCCGTCGGGCGAGATCCTCCCGGAGCCCGTGCAGCTCCTTCACGAGATCCTCGAACGCCGAGGCCGCGAGCGAGAGGAAGGCCTCGACCTCCTCGCGGTCGTAGCCCCGGACCGCGCGGGAGAAGCGCTTCTGCTGGATGTCGAGCGGGGTGAGCCTCACGGGAACCTCCGCCCGCAAGCCTAGCACGGGCCCCATCCCGGTCCACTCGGCGCCGCCGCCCGGGGCCGTCCCTTGCGCGGGCCGGGCCGGGGGGACAACATGAGGCCGGGCGCCCCCGTCCACGGCTCGCCCCCCGTCCATGTCCGTCGACACCCGGCGACTCCCGCGGAACCTCGAGATGCTGGCGCGCGCCGCCGCCGAGGCCACGGCGTTCCTCGGGCTGGCCATCCTCATCGGCTGGGCGCTCGACCTGCCGCTGCTCCGCTCCGGAATCCCCGGGTCGCTCGCGGTGAAGGCCAACTCGGCGCTGGGGTTCCTGGCAGCCGGGCTCTCGGCCCGCACGCTCGCCTCCCGGCGCTCCGGGGAGCGGGCCCGGCTGGTCGCCAAGGTCGCGGGCGTGGTCGTGGCCGCCGTGGGGTTCTTCACCCTCGTCGAGTACGTGGCCCACGTGAACCTGGGCATCGACCAGATCCTCTTCCACGAGTCGGGCCCCGGCGCCCATCCCGGTCGCATGGCCCCGAACGCCGCGCTCGCCTTCCTCTTCATCGGGATCGCGCTCGCCGTGCACGACATGGAGACCGAGGGCGGGACGCGGCCCGCCCAGCTGCTCGCGCTCGCCGCCGCCCTCGTCCCGCTCCAGGCCATCATCGGCTACGCCTACGGCGTCGAGCCCATGGAGGGGCTCGCGGCCAACACGCGCGTTCCCTTCTACGCCGGCATCGGCTTCCTCCTGCTCGTCACGGCGCTCCTCTTCGACCGGCCGCAGACCGGGGTCATGCGGGTGTTCACCGCCCCGGGGCTGGCCGGATTCATGGCGCGGCGCCTCATCGGGGCGGTGCTCGTCGTCCCCATCGGGCTGGGGTGGTTTTTCCTCGTGGCCGGCATGCGCGCCGGCAAGTACGAGGCGCTGCTCGGCGCGTCCTTCGTGGTGGTGAGCGCGGTGGTGGTGGCGGCGGCGGTGGTCTACTGGAACGCGCTCGCGCTCGGAGACATGGAGGCCGACCGTTTCCGGGCCGAGGAGACGGAGCGAAAGCAACGCGAGTGGCTGCGGACCACGCTGGCCTCCATCGGCGACGCGGTGATCGCCACCGACGTGCAGGGGCGGGTCACCCTGGTGAACGCGGCGGCCGAGAAGCTGGTCGGCGCCGGGCCCGAGGCGGTGGGGCGCCCCCTCGCCGAGGTCTTCCGCGCGGTGGACGAGTCGCGCCATCCCATCCCGGACCCGGTGGCGGCCGCGCTCGCGCGCGGCGGGCCCGCCTCGCTCGGCGCCGGCGTGACGCTGCTCGCGCCGGGCGGGACGGAGTACGTCGTCGAGGGGACCGCGGCTCCCATCCGGGCCGAGGGGCGCGAGGCGGAGGGCGTGGCGCTCGTGTTCGGCGACCGGACGGCGGCCCGGCGCGCCGAGGCCGAGCGCTCGGCGCTGCTCGCCCGCGAGCAGGAGGCGCGCGCGGAGGCGGAGCGGGCCAGCCGGGCCAAGGACGAGTTCATCGCCACCGTCTCCCACGAGCTGCGCACGCCCCTGAACGCCGTGCTGGGGTGGTCGCGGCTCCTCCGTTCCGGGCGGCTGGACGCGGCCGCCACCGAGCGCGCCATGGAGGCCATCGAGCGCAGCGCCACGACCCAGGCGCAGATCGTCGACGACCTGCTCGACGTGGCGCGCATCGTCCGCGGCCGCCTCAAGCTCGACGTGCGGGAGGCCGACCTGGCCGCGGCGGTCGAGGCCGCGGCGGAGACCGTGCGGCCCGCGGCGAACGGCAAGGGGATCGAGCTCGTCATCGACCTGGAGGCCGGGGGAGGGGCCGTGCGGGGGGATCCGGCCCGGCTCCAGCAGATCGTCTGGAACCTGCTCGCGAACGCCATCAAGTTCACGCCGGCCGGGGGACGCGTGGAGGTCCGGCTGCGCCGCATGCCCGACCTGGTGCGGCTCGAGGTCCGGGACGACGGGATGGGCATCGATCCCGACTTCCTGCCCCACGTCTTCGAGCGCTTCCGCCAGGGCGACTCGAGCCCGACCCGGGCCCACGGCGGCCTCGGCATCGGGCTCGCCATCGTCCGGCACCTGGTGGAGGCGCACGGCGGGAGCGTGAGCGCGGCCAGCCCGGGCCGGGGGCAGGGCGCCACCTTCACCGTGGACCTGCCCACCCCGCTCGACGCGCCGAGGCCCCCGCCGCGCCCCTCGGCCCGCGGGACGGCCCGTCCCTGGCAGCCGCCCGGCGAGGTCCCGAGCCTGGCGGAGGTCCACGTCCTCGTGGTGGACGACGACGACGACACGCTCGACGCCCTCCGGCACCTGCTCGAGCAGGCCGGTGCGCGGGTCTCCACCGCCGCGTCGGCCGTGGCCGCCTTCCAGGCCATCTCCGGCGAGCCACCCGACGTCCTGCTCTCCGACATCGGCATGCCGGGGGAGGACGGGATCTCGCTCATCCGGCGGGTGCGCGGGCTCGACCCGGAGCGGGGCGGCCGGGTTCCCGCGGCGGCGCTCACCGCCTACACGCAGCCCGCCGACCGGGACCGGGCCCTCTCGGCCGGATTCCAGGCGTTCCTGGCGAAGCCGGTGGACCCGCGCGAGCTGGCCGCGGCCGTGGCGCGCCTCGCCGGGCGCGTCTCCTAGCCACCCCGGCGGGGCGCCGTGGAACGGCCTCCAGGCCGCCCGCGCGGGAGGTGCCCCCGTGTTATCTTCCCCGCGCCCGCATGCCCTTCTCGGAGATCACCGGCCAGGATCGGGCCGTCCTCGCCCTGCGCGCCGCCCTCGCCCGCGACGCCCTGCACCACGCCTACCTGTTCTCGGGCCCGGAGGGCGTCGGGAAGGGGACGACCGCGCTCCTCCTCGCGCAGGCGGCCAACTGCGCCCGCGGGGACGGCGACGCCTGCGGCACCTGCCCTTCCTGCAGGAAGGTCGCCCGCGGCGTGCACCCCGACGTGATCCGCGTGGAGCGGGAGCGGGACATGGCGCGGGCCGGGCGCTGGGAGCCCCGGGGCGGGCGCACCCCGTCGCGCGACATCGTCGTGGACCAGGTCCGCGAGCTCGTCGACCGGCGCCTCTCGCTCCGCCGGTTCGAGGGGCGCCGCCGCGTCGTGCTGCTCGATCCCGCCGACGCCATGAACCCCCAGGCGCAGAACGCGCTCTTGAAGACCCTGGAGGAGCCGCCCCCCGACACCACGCTGGTCCTGGTCTCGTCGAACGCGGACGCGCTGCTCCCCACCGTGCGCTCCCGGTGCCTGCGCCTCCCGTTCGGCCCGCTGCCGGACGCCTTCGTCGCCGCCCGGCTCGCGGCGGAGGGGCGGACGGAGGTCGACGCACGCCTGGCGGTGACGCTCGCCGGCGGATCGCTGGGGCGCGCCCTGGCGCTCGACGCGGACACGATGCGGGAGCGGAGGGACGCGGTGGTGGAGGCCGCGGCGCTCGGCCGGGACGACGCGCGGCCGTGGCTCGCGTTCGCCGCCGCGCACGGGGCGAAGCGGGAGCGTGCCCGCGAGGTGTGCGAGCTGCTCCTCGTCTGGCTGCGCGACGTCCTGGCCCGCTCCGCCGCGGGGGAGGGTGCGGCGCTCGTCCTCCCCGACCTCGCCGCGGAGACCGAGGCGGCGGCGCGCATCGGGCCCGCGGCAGTGCTCCGGCGCATCGAGGCGGTGCGACGCGCCGCGGTGGCGCTGCGTCACAACGCGGCGGGGCCGCTGGCACTGGAGGGCATGCTCTGGGGGTGGTTCCGTGGCTAGGGCGCCGTCGCGCAAGGCGAAGGAGCCCGCCCTCGACGTGGCCGGGGCGATCGCCGCCGTCCGCGAGGGCCGGCCGGCATCGGTCTACCTGCTCGACGGCGACCCGTTCCTCACGCTCCGCGCCGCCCGCGCCCTGGTGGAGGCGCTCGTCCCGGAGGACCGGCGCTCGCTCAACGTCGTGGAGGTCGACGGCGCGGCCGGTCCGTCCGAGGTGGCGGCGGAGCTCGCCACGGGTGGCCTCTTCGGGGGCGGGAAGGTCGTCCTGGTCGTGGAGCCGGCCTTCCTGCAGTCGAGGGAGGACCTGGCGGGGGCCTTCGCCCGGGCCGGCGACATGTGGAGGGACGGGCGACAGCGCGAGGCCGCGCGGCGCCTGCTCGCGCTGGCGGCGCGCTTCGGCTGGTCCACCGCCGACCTGTCGGGTGACGCCCGCCCCGGCCGGGAGGAGTGGGAGGAGAAGCTGCAGGGCGACGCGCCGCTCCGCCCGGAGGACGAGGCGTTCCTGGTCGAGGCCGGCCGGTACGCCGCCGAGCGGAACATGCGGTCCACGGCCGGGGACGACGTCGCGGCGCTCGAGGCGCTGCTCGACCGCGGGTTGCCTCCGGGGCACGTGCTGCTCGTCGCGGCCGGCAAGGTGGACGGACGCCTGCCGCTCGTGAAGCGGCTCGCCGCCGCCGGCAGCCGCGTCTCGGTGGCCATCGAGAGCGAGGGCGCGTGGGACGCCCAGCGCCCGGTGCTGGGCCCGCTCCTCGCCGAGCTGCTCCGGGGAACGGGCAAGACCGTGGACGCGGGCGGCGAGGCCCGCCTGGCGGCGCTGGTCGGGGCCGACGCCCGGGCGCTGGCCGCCGAGGTGGCGAAGCTCGCCAGCTTCGTGGGCGATCGCACGGTCATCCGCGGCGCGGACGTGGACGCGCTCGTGGTGCGGTCGGCGGCCGATCCGTTCTTCGCGCTGGGGAACGCCGTGGAGGCCCGCGACCTCCCCGCCGCCCTGGGCGTGCTGCGGCGGAGCCTCGCCGACGGCGCGAGCCCGCACATGCTCCTGGGGTCGCTCGCCGGCACCGTCCGGCGCATGCTGGTGGAGCGGGAGCGGGCGCGGGCGGCGGCCGGGGAGCGGCGCCTCGGCAGCTTCGGCGACTGGAGCGGGGCGGTGCTGCCCGCCATCGATCCCGCCGAGCTGAAGGATCGCAAGCCCTACGGGCTGTGGATGAAGTACCAGGCCTCGCTGCGGTTCGGCCGCGAGGAGCTCCTCGACGGGCTCTGCCGGCTCTCCGAGGCCGATCACGCCATGAAGACCGGGTCGGACGGTACGCTGCTCGTCGAGCGATGGCTCGTCGAGACGCTCGCCCCGGAGGAATCCCAGAGGAGGTTCGCTTGAGCCAGAAGCTGCTGGTGACGAGTGCGCTGCCGTACGCGAACGGGCCGATCCACCTCGGTCACCTGGTCGAGTACGTCCAGACCGACGTGTACGTGCGCTACCGCCGCTCGCTCGGGGACGACGTCACCTACGTCTGCGCGGCCGACTCGCACGGGACGCCCATCGAGGTGAACGCGACGCGGGCCGGCGTCCCTCCCAAGGAGTTCGTGGAGCGCTACCGCGAGGAGCAGCGCCAGGACTTCCAGCGCTTCGGGGTGGACTTCTCCATCTACTACACCACCGACTCGGCGGAGAACCGCCGCTGGGCCTGGCGGATCTGGGACGCGCTCAAGGCGCGCGGCCTCATCTACCGGAAGTCGGTCGAGCAGCTCTACTGCGAGAAGGACGCCCGGTTCCTGCCCGACCGTTTCGTGAAGGGCACCTGCCCGAAGTGCCGGACGCCGGACCAGTACGGCGACGTGTGCGAGCGGTGCGGCACCACCTACGACCCGCGGGAGCTCGTCGAGCCGCGCTGCGCGCTGTGCGGCAGCGCGCCCGTCGTCCGCACGAGCGACCACGCCTACGTCAATCTCAAGAAGGTCGAGCCGGCCATCCGCGCCTGGGTCGAGGCGGAGGGGCACCTCGATCCGGGCGTGCGCGAGCAGGTGAAGGGCTGGCTCGCCGACCTCCAGGACTGGTGCATCACCCGCGATCCGCCCTACTTCGGGTTCCCGGTGAACGACCCCGACTTCCCGGGGAAGTTCATCTACGTCTGGCTCGACGCGCCCATCGGCTACCTGTCCTCGGGCGAGCGCTACTTCGCCGCCGAGGCTCCTGCGGCCGCGCGCCTCTCCCCGGAGGCCTACGAGGCCACCTACCTCGCGCCCGGGGCCCCGGCGCGGCTCGAGCACTTCATCGGCAAGGACATCCTGCGGTTCCACGCCGTCTTCTGGCCGGCCATGCTGGGAGCGGCGGGCCTGCGCCTCCCCGAGCGCCTGGCCGTCCACGGCCACCTGACCGTGAACGGCGAGAAGATGTCGAAGTCCCGGGGCACCTTCGTGACCGCCCGGACCTACCTCGACGCCGGCCTCGACCCGCAGCTCCTCCGCTACTACTACGCCGCCAACCTCGGCCCGGGCGTCTCCGACCTCGACCTGTCGCTCGACGAGTTCCGCAACCGCATCAACGCCGACCTGGCCAACAACGTGGCCAACCTGGCGTCGCGCGTGTTCGCGCTGCTCGAGCGCAGCGGCGGGGCGCTCTCCGGGGAGACGGAGGAGGGGATCGCCGGCGTGGCCCGGGAGGCGCTGCGGCTCGCCCGGCCGGCCTACCAGGCGCTCGAGTACCGCGAGGTGATCCGGCTCGTGAACCAGGTGGCGGACGCGTGCAACAAGCGGCTCCAGGCCGCGAAGCCCTGGGAGGCGCCGGCGTCGCCCGAGTCCCGGCGGCTGCTCCTCAGCTGCGCCCGGGCGCTTCGGGCGGTCTCGGTGATGCTCTGGCCGGTGATGCCGGTCTTCGCCGACGACCTCTGCGCCGCCTTCGGCCAGTCGAGGCCGGCCGCCTGGACCCCGGACTTCGACCCGTTCGCGGGTCCGCCCGTGACGGCGCGGGCGAAGCCTCCGCAGATCGCGCGCCTGGACGCGAAGCAGGTGGCGCGGCTCGTCGCCGTGCCGGAGGGGGGGGCGCCGCGCGTGTCCGCCGCGGCCAGCCCGGCGGAGACGGCCAGCAAGGCCACGGCGAAGCCCGTGCCCGAGACGCCCGGCGTGATCACCTACGACGACTTCGCGCGGGTCGACCTCCGGGTGGCGCTGGTGCGCGCCGCCGAGCGCGTTCCCAAGGCGGACAAGCTGCTCCGCCTCACGGTCGACGTGGGCGAGCCCGAGCCGCGCACCATCGTGGCCGGCATCGCCGCCGCCTGGCCCGACCCCCAGGCGCTCGTGGGGAGGCGGATCGTGGTGGTGGCCAACCTCGCGCCCCGGGCGCTCCGGGGCATCACCTCGCAGGGGATGCTGCTGGCCGCCGGGGACCCGCCGCGGGTGCTCCTCGTGGACGAGGGGGTCGCGCCGGGGACGCGGGTCAAGTGACGCTCGTCGACTCCCATGCCCACCTCGACGGCGACGAGCTCGCCGCCGACGTCGATGGCGTGGTGGCGCGCGCGGCGGCGGCGGGGGTGGAGCGGATCGTGGCGGTGGGGCTCTGGCGCGCTCCCGGCGACTTCGGCAACGCGGTCCTGCTCGCGCGCGGCCGGCCCGGGACCTTCGCCGCCACCGCGGGGATCCACCCCCACGAGTGCGCCCGGGTCCCGGAAGCGGACTGGGCGGAGAGCGCGCGTCTGGCCGCGGATCCGGCGGTGGTCGCCGTCGGCGAGATCGGTCTCGACTACCACTACGACCTGTCGCCGCGGGACACGCAGCGGGAGTGCTTCCGGCGGTCGCTCGGCATCGCGCGGGAGGCGGGCAAGCCGGTGGTGGTGCACGTCCGGGAGGCCGACGACGACTGCACCTCCATCCTGCGCGCGGAGGGTGTCCCCCCGGCCGGAGGGGTCATCCACTGCTTCACCGGTGACTGGCCGGCCGCACGGGGCTACCTCGACCTGGGGCTCCTCATCTCCGTGGCCGGGATCGTCACCTTCAAGACGGCCGACGCCATCCGCGACGCGGTCCGCCGCATCCCGCGCGACCGGCTGCTCGTCGAGACGGACAGCCCGTACCTGGCTCCGGTGCCGTTCCGCGGGAAGCGGAACGAGCCGGCCCGGGTGGCGCTCGTGGCGGCGAAGGTCGCCGAGGTGTGGGGGACGTCGGTCGAGGAGGTCGCGGAGATCACGACCGCCAACGTGACGAGGCTCTTCCGGCTCGCGTAGCGATCCGGAGCTAGCCGTCCCAGCTGGTCCACTCGCTGGCGAGGTCGGCCTGGGCCTCCCGGCTCCGCTCCTTCCAGCGGACCACCTGCCAGCCCCGGCGCTCGGCCTCCACGCGGAAGGCCTCCTTCGGGTTCACCACCACCGGGTGCCCGACCGCCTCGAAGAGCGGGACGTCGGCCGCCGAGTCGGAGTAGAGCCAGGACCGGGAGAGCGGGATCCCGTGGGCGGCGAGGGCCGCGGCCACGGCGGACCGCTTGCCGTCCTGGAAGACGATGGGGGGCAGGATCTCGGCGGTGGCCTTCCCGTCCACGGCCCGGGTCCGCGTCCCGATGGCCCCGTGGACCCGGAGGTGGCGGGCCACCTCGTCGACGATGTACTGGGGCGAGCCCGAGGCGATGAGCACGAAGTGGCCCGATAGCAGGTGCTTGCGGATCTGCCGCACCGCACCCTCGGTGATGCGCTTGCGCAGGTGGCGCTCGAAGCAGGACTGCGCGTGGGTGCGGATGTCGTCCACCCAGAGCCCGGCCTGGCACCGCGAGCCGAGCTCGACCATGTCCTTCTCGCCGAGCCGGCGCCGCGCGTACTCGTAGACGAGCCGCGGGATGCGGGACCGGATCTCGGGCAGCATGAACTTCTCGCTGTAGAGGTACCAGCTGAAGATCGTGCCGGCGTTGCCGTCGAGGAGCGAGTCGTCGACGTCGAAGACCGCGGCGGTTCGGCCGAACGGGACCACGGCTTCAGGGCGCCGGGTCACCGCCGGAAGGGGCGGGCGCCTCCCCCGGGGGGGCCGCCGGGGGCGCGTCGGGTGCCGGTGCGGCCTCGGGCGGACTCGCCGGAGCCGCGGGCGGTGCGGCCTCGACCGGGGGCGAGGCGACCTCGGCCGCGGGAACGGCCTCCGGCGCCGGCTCGGCGGCCGGTTCCGGCGAAAGCGCACCCTCGCCGCGAGCGGCCTCGACCTTGGCGGCGAGGGCGGAAAAACGCTTGGAGATCTTCGGCATGGTGGGGATGGGGTGCGGACGACCGGCGGGCGGTCTCCCCCGATGGGGTGAACGGAGAGGGGGGGCGTCAGTCGCG
>JBBIOL010000013.1:0-50761 GCA_037443385.1 Anaeromyxobacteraceae bacterium | reverse complement strand
CCCAGCACGAGCAGCCAGGTCGCGAGCGCGCCGAGCCATGGCCCCCGCGGCTGGTATTGCAGGTCCCGGGAGTAAACCCACGCCGCGAGCGCGAGGCCCGGCGCGAGGGCAGCTGCCGGTCGCGGTAGGCGCGCAGGGCGTCCTCGCAGGCGCGTGCCTGCTCCGGATCGCCCCGCGTCCGCGCGATGGCGAGCGCCTTCTCCTCGGCCGACGCGGCCTCGTCGAAGCGCCCGGCCGACGCGAAGGCGATGGCCTCCACCTCGAGCGCCTGGGGATCCACGTCTCCGGCGAGCTGCCGCGCCCGTCGCGCCATCCGCACGGGCTCCTCCGGATCGGACCTCGGCGCCGAGGGGTCGGTGGCGAGGAGCACGGCCACGCGCTGCAGGGCGAGCGCCCAGTCGGGGCGGAGTCGAACGGCCTCCCGGAACTCGGCGAGCGCGTCCGCCGGGTGCCCCTCGGCGAGGAGCACGAGCCCCAGGTCCTCGTGGGCCTCCGGGTCGCGCGGGGCGAGCCGGAGCGCCTCCTGCAAGTTCTCCGCCGCGCCGGCGTGGCGCCCCTGGGCCTCGAGGACGTGGGCCAGGGTGATCCGTGCGGGCCGGGCCTGGGGGTTCAGGGCCAGCGCCGTCCCGAGCTCCTCCACCGCCTCGTCGAGCCGTCCCTGGACGGCGAGCGCCCGGCCGAGGTTGGTGTGCGCCTCGACCAGGTCGGGCCAGAGCCGGGCCGCCCGGGCGTAGAGCGCCGCCGCCTCCGGAATCCGGCCCTGCAGGTCGATGGCCCGTCCCAGCTCGGTCAGCTCCTCCGCCGCCGTGCGCCGGACCACCCCGTTCCTCGAGGTCGCCGCCGCGGCCGAGAGCGTCCGGGCGGCGAGCGCGCCGTCGGCCTCGAGCTGCGCCAGCCCGGCGAGCAGCTGCGTCACGTCCCGCACGTCGTCCGAGAGCCCCTCCGGCGGAGGCGTCGCGAAGCGCACGTCGGCGAGCCCCCGTCCGCGCAGCGCGAGGAGCGCGCCCGCGTTCCGCGCCGAGCGGGTCCGCTCCTGGACCGCGGCCGCGGTCGGCGAGTGGAACTCCAGCACCGGGTGCTCGAGCGAGTTCTGCACGCCGTCCTCCCCCAGCCAGGCGCGCAGGCCCGGCCCGTCGGCGACGAGCAGGGAGGCCACATCGGCGGCCCCGTGCCACCCGTGGCCGCGGAACCGGGCGTAGGCCGGCCCGGCCAGCTCGGCCTCGATCCGGTCCAGGTCGAGGACGAGTGGCCGCCTCGTCCCCACCAGGTAGGACGATTGCGGCCCGTACCAGACGTACGCGTGCGGGAAGCTCAACGCGAAGGTGCGCAGCACGATCGCGTAGTCCTCCGGGGTCATGTCGAGCGCCACCCACTGGAGGTGGATCCCGTCCTCCTCCAGGTGGTCGAGGACGGCCCGGTAGTAGTCGCTCGAGAAGAAGACCGCGTTGCCGGCGTGGCCGGAGCGGGACTTCCCGTCCGAGATGACGAGGTCGTAGCGCCGGTCGCTGCGACGCAGCCAGCTGACCCCGTCGTCCGGGACCACCGTCAGCCGGGGATCGTCGAGCACGCCGTGGTTCCAGGCGCCGAAGCGGCGCGCGCCCGCCACGACCGACGGCGAGATCTCCGCGCAGTCGATGCGGGTCACGCCGGGGTGGAGCGAGACCTCCCCGACCAGGATCGCGGTGCCGAGCCCCACCGAGTAGACGCGCGACGGGCGCCCCGGGTGGAGGAGGAACGGCAGGTGTGCGAGGGCCTGCTGCTTGTGATCCACCCCGGCCGCGCTCTGGCCGATGGTGACGCCGTCGGCGGCCATCACCACCTGCCGGCCGTCGCTGGCCCGCCGGTAGACGCCGATGGTGGAGACCAGCCCCTCCTCGTAGAAGGCCACCGTGTCGAGGTCCCCGCCGGCGCTCCCCGGGAGCGGGCCGGGCCGCCAGAGGACGACGAGGATCGCGGAGACCGCGAGCCCCGCCGAGAGGGGGAGCGCACGGAGGGCCTCCCACGGCCTGCGCCAGGTGGACGGCGGCAGGAGGGCCACGCCGGCGGCGAGGAGGTTGCAGAGCGTGACGAGCGCGATGCCGCGCTGAATGCCGAAGCGGGAGAGGACGACGAACCCCGCCGCGAGCGCCCCGGCGACGTTGCCCAGGGTGTTGGCTCCCTGAAGCGATCCCAGGCGACCGCCCAGCGTGGCGATGCGCGTCGCCCAGATCCGGCTCGCCAGCGGGAACGTGGAGCCGATGAGCGTCGCGGGGACCAGCATGACGAGGCAGCTCACCGCGAAGCGCCCGACCGTCTCGCCCATCCAGCCGTGCTCCAGCGACTGCACCCAGTGGCTCGCCGCGAGCAGGGTGGAACGGGCCAGGGGCAGCGAGGCGAGCGTGCTCGCGGCGATGGCGGCCTGGATCCAGCCGAAGGCCCGGCGGGGATCGCGGATCCGGTCGACGACGGGCCGCAGGAGCGCGCTGCCGAGCGCGATTCCGGTCAGGAAGGCCGCGAGCATGGTGACGAAGGCGTAGGTCGTCGTGCCCAGCGCGAGCGTGAGGACCCGGGTCCAGATCACCTCGAGCGCGAGCGACGAGAACCCGGAGAGGGCCATGGCGGCGAGGACCCACGCGCCGCCGTCGGGCGCGAGCGCGGACGGGGGCACCGGGCCGACGGCCACCTCCCCGGTCGCCCCGGCGCCGGATCCGCCCGCCTCCGCCGCTCCCTCGACCGCCGGCGCCTCCGGTTTCCCCCGCCCCGCGGCGAGCGCCACGAGCCCGATCGCGACGTTGGCCGCCGCGGCGATCCAGAGCGTGCCGTGAAGGCCGACGAGACGGATGAGCCAGAATCCGGCGGCGAGGCTGCCCGCCACCGCCCCGGCCGTGTTGAGCGCGTAGAGGAAGGCGACCTCGCGGCCGACCGCCCCTTCCCGCGAGACGAGCGCCCGGCTCATGGCGGGCAGCGTCCCGCCCATGAGCACCGTGGGGGGCAGCACCACGATCGCCGCGAGCGCCATGCGCACGAGCACGAGCGCCCCCGAGTCGGGCGCGAGCCGCCCGGCGATCGCGGCGTGGAGGGGCTCGAGGCCGCCGACGAGGAGCGCCCCCAGGACCGCGGTCGCGGCCACGCCCAGCTCGAGCACGGCGTAGGTGGCGAGCGGGCGCCGGAGGCGGTCCACGACCGGGCCGAGGACCCAGCTCCCCAGCGCGAGCCCTCCGAGGTAGGTCGCGAGCACCGCGGTGACCGCGTGGGCGCTCACCCCGAAGATCTCCTGGAGGAGCCGCGACCAGACGACCTGGTAGACCAGGCCGGCGGCCCCGGAGGCGAGGAAGAGCAGGCGGACGAGCGAGGACGGGGCGGCGGCGGGCGAGGATGGACGGGCGCTCACGAGGGAGCGGGTCTACCCCCATCCGGGGCGTGAGATCAACCCGGGCGCGCCCCCGGGAGGGCCTGTCCGCCCGGCCCGGCGCCCTACGCGCTCTCCTGCTCCTTGCGGAGCACGACGATGGGCTGCTCGCCCTTCTCGATGACGTCCTCGGAGATGACGATCTCCTGGACGTTCCGGCGGCTGGGCACGTCGTACATGATGTCGAGCATGGCGCCCTCGACGATGGAGCGCAGCCCGCGGGCGCCGGCCTTGTTCTTCACCGCCGCGCGGGCGATGGCCTTGAGCGAGCCGTCGGTGAACTTGAGGGAGACGCCGTCCATCTCCATGAGCTTGCGGTACTGCTTCACGAGCGCGTTGCGCGGGCGGGTGAGGATCTCGACCAGCGCCGTCTCGTCGAGCTCCTCGAGCGCGGTGACGACCGGGAGCCGCCCCACGAACTCGGGGATCATGCCGAACTTGAGCAGGTCCTCCGGCTCGACGAGCGCGAGCAGCTCGCCGACGTTGCGCTCCTCCTTCTTCTGCGCGTCGGTGCCGAAGCCCAGGCTGCGCCCGCCCAGGCGGCGCTCGATGACGCCCTCCAGGCCGCAGAAGGCGCCGCCGCAGATGAAGAGGATGTTCGTGGTGTCGACCTGCAGGAACTCCTGCTGCGGGTGCTTGCGCCCGCCCTTGGGCGGCACGTTGGCCACGGTGCCCTCGATGAGCTTGAGCAGCGCCTGCTGCACGCCCTCGCCGGACACGTCGCGGGTGATGCTGGGGTTCTCGCTCTTGCGGGCGATCTTGTCGATCTCGTCGATGTAGACGATGCCCTTCTGGGCCCGCTCGATGTCGTGGTCGGCGGCCTGCAGCAGGTTCACGATGATGTTCTCGACGTCCTCGCCCACGTAACCCGCCTCGGTGAGCGTGGTGGCGTCGGCGATGGTGAAGGGGACGTTGAGGATGCGCGCCAGGGTCTGGGCGAGCAGCGTCTTGCCCGAGCCGGTGGGGCCGAGCAGCAGGATGTTCGACTTCTGCAGCTCGACGTCGTCGGCGTCGAGGCGGGTCTCGATGCGCTTGTAGTGGTTGTGGACGGCGACGGCGAGCGTCTTCTTGGCCCGCTCCTGGCCCACCACGTACTCGTCGAGGATGGTCTTGATCTCGGCGGGGCGCGGGATGCGCAGCTTGGCGTCGCGCTTCTCCTCGCCGGCGATCTCCTCGGCGATGATGTCGTTGCACAGCCCGATGCACTCGTCGCAGATGTAGACGGTGGGACCGGCGATGAGCTTCTTCACCTCCTTCTGCGACTTCCCGCAGAAGGAGCAACACAGGGTCTCGCGTTTCTCCGCACCGGCCATCCCCCAATCCTAACCCTGCTTGGGCTCGGCCGCCTTCTTCGTGACGATCACCTGGTCGATAAGCCCGTAATCCTTGGCCTCCTGCGGCGACATGAAGTAGTCGCGGTCCGTGTCGCGGGAGATGCGGTCGATGGGCTGGCCGGCGTGCCGGGAGAGGATCTCGTCGAGGGTCTTCTTGAGCCGCAGCGCCTCGCGGGCCTGGATCTCGATGTCGCTGGCCTGGCCGGAGAAGCCGCCGGAGAGCTGGTGGATCATGATGCGGGCGTTGGGCACGGCGAAGCGCTTGCCCTTCGCGCCGGCGGAGAGCAGCACCGCCGCCATGCTGGCCGCCTGGCCGAGGCAGATGGTGGAGACGGGGGGCTTCACGTACTGCATGGTGTCGTAGATGGCGAGGCCGGCCGTGACCGAGCCGCCCGGGCTGTTGATGTAGATGGAGACGTCCTTCTCCGGGTCCTCCGACTCGAGGAAGAGGAGCTGGGCGGTGACGATGTTGGCCACGTCGTCGTCGATGGCCGTCCCGATGAAGACGATGCGGTCCTTGAGGAGCCGCGAGTAGATGTCGTAGGAGCGCTCCCCGCGGTGGGTCTGCTCGACGACGTAGGGCATGGGGATGTAGGGCATCGGTCCTCCGGGGCGCCGCGACGGCGGGCCCGGCTAGCTGTAGGTGGCCGCTCCGGCCAGGATGGCGATCACCTTGTCCTCGCGGATGCGCTGGCGCAACGCCTGGCGGGCCTCGCCCTTGGGCTGCAGCCGGGAGGGGGGCACGCCCATCTCCTCGGCGCGTCGCTGGATCTCCGCCTGCTCGTCCGCGTCGCCCACCTCGACCTTCTCGGCCTCGGCGATGGCCTCGAGGAGCAGCGCGGCCTTCACGGTGAGGAGCGCCTGCTCCCGCATGTCGCCGCGGATGCGCCCCAGGTCGAGGTCGAGCTGCCGGATGTCCACGCCCTGGCGGGCCAGCCGCTGCGCGGTGCTCTCCACCATGGCGTCGATGGTGCGCTCCACGAGCGCCTGCGGCACCTCGAACTCGTTGCGGTCGAGCGCGCCCTTCACGAGCGCGTCGCGCTCCTCGGCCTCGACGCGGCGCCGCTCGCGCTTCTCCACGTCGGCGCGGACGCGGTCGCGCAGCGCCGGGAGCGTCTCCACCCCCTCGATGCCGACCTCCTTCGCGAAGGCGTCGTCGAGGGCCGGGACCCTCTGGTTGCGCAGCGACCTCAGGGTCATGGCGAAGTGGGCCGTCTTCCCGGCCAGGGCCGGATCGCGGAAGTCGGCCGGGAAGGCCTGGTCGGTCTCGAGCGACTCGCCCACCGTGCGGCCGGCGAGCAGCGCCATCTCCCCGGCGAAGAAGTTGCCCTCCTTCACCTGCACCACCGCGCCCTTGGAGGAGCCGCCGTCGAAGGGCTTGCCGTCCACGGTGGCGTCGTAGTCGATGACCGCCCAGTCGCCGGTCGCGGCGACGTCGCGCCCCTCGACCTCGACCATCTCGGCGAAGGACTGGCGCAGCCGCTCGATCTCCGCGTCCACGCTGGCGTCGGTGACCTCGACCGGCTTCCGGGTCACCGGGATGCCGCGGTAGTCCCGGGGCGTGATGGCCGGCTTCACCTCGACGCGGGCCGTGTAGGAGAAGGGCCGGTCCGCGCCCACGCCGCCCTCGCCCACCTGGACGCGGGGCGCCGCCACCGCCTCCAGCTTCTGCTCGCGGGTGGCCTCCTCGAAGCTCTTCTGGACGAGCCGCTCGACCACGTCGGCCTCGACCTGGTCCTTGAAGTTGCGCTCCAGCACCGTGCGCGGGGCCTTTCCCGGGCGGAAGCCGCGCAGCTTCACGCGCCGTCCCAGGCTGGCGTAGGCGCGATCGATCTCCTTCGCCACCTCGGCGGGCTCGATCTCGACGGTGACCTTCTTCTCCACGGGGGAGAGCTTCTCGACCTGGATCTTCATTCGGGGAATTCCTTCAAGCGGAACGGGGGCATAGACCTATGTCCCGCGAGGCCCCGGGTCAAGGGAAATGGGGGTGCGGGAGTGGGCGGGGAGGGACTCGAACCCTCATGCCTCGCGGCACCGGATCCTAAGTCCGGCGCGTCTGCCAGTTCCGCCACCCGCCCAGGGTCCCCGGAGACTACCCGAAAAGCCCGCGGGCGCGCTCGGCCGGGGCGCGCCGGGGCGGGGAGCGCGGTTTCGTTGTAGAACCGACCGGTGGATTCGCCTCACGCACACGAGCCCGGGGAATCCTGCACGCCCGCCTGCCCGCGCTGGAGCGAGTGGGCGCTCCACTACTACTTCCTGCAGCAGCGCTGGCCGGAGATGCTGGCCGCCTGCCAGGAGGCGGCCGCCATCGAGTGGGTGATGGTGGCCCCCGGGGTGGCCGGGGTCGCGCTCCCCGACTACCTGCGGGACGAGCAGCTCGTCCGGCTGAACCTGGTGGCCGGGCGCGACACCTCCGAGGTCCTGCTCGACGCCTGGGGGATCCGCTGCGAGCTCACCTTCCGGGGGGTACGCACCGAGGTGGCGCTGCCCTGGGTCGCGGTGGTGGCCGGCACGCTGCGGCCACCCGAGCGGAAGCGGCCGCGCTTCGGGGTCATCCAGGGCGGGAAGAAGGACTGAAAAGCGAAAGGCCGACCGGGTTGCCGGTCGGCCTCTCCTCCCTCGACGGGCGAGGGGATGGTGAGCGCAGAAGGAATCGAACCTTCAACCTATGGATTAAGAGTCCATTGCTCTGCCAGTTGAGCTATGCGCCCGGAACTTCGGGAACTTCGGATGGCCCTGGCGAAGGGCGGCGGATCTACCAGTCGCCCCCGGGGTTGTCAACGCCCCCGGGATCGTGAATGGCGCGCCCGGAGGGAATCGAACCCCCGACCTGCGGCTTCGAAGGCCGACGCTCTATCCAACTGAGCTACGGGCGCGAGCTGCGGGGCGAACCCGCCGCCCGATGAAGTTACTGGGGTGAGTGATGGGGCTCGAACCCACAACCCCCGGATCCACAGTCCAGTGCTCTACCAGTTGAGCTACACTCACCGTAAAATTCGATGCGCGCCCGGAGGGAGTCGAACCCCCGACCCGCGGCTTAGAAGGCCGCTGCTCTATCCATCTGAGCTACGGGCGCAAGGCGGCCGCGTCCTCCGTCGCCGGGCCTGCTGCGTTCCCGGCCATCCGATTCGGCTTTCAAAGAGTCGGGGCGGCCGGATTCGGACCGGCGACCTCCTGCGCCCAAGGCAGGCGCGCTACCAGGCTGCGCTACGCCCCGCCACCGTACCAACTCGTCCACCCCGGCCCGAGAGCGCCGTGTCTAGCGTCCCCGGCCCGTTTTGTCAAAGGTTGGCTGCGATCCGGCGCAGGTCGGGGAGCAGGCGCCGGAGCGCCTCGCCCCGGTGGGAGATGGCGTCCTTCTCGGCGGGCGAGAGCTCGGCCATGGTCCGCCCCGGGACCGCCTCCGGAAGGAAGAGGGGATCGTAACCGAATCCACCCTCCCCGCGCGGCGCCTCGCCGAGCACGCCGCGGCAGCTCCCCTCGGCGGAGGCCAGGACGGCCCCGTCCGGCGCGGCGAGGGTGACCACGGCGCGATACTCGGCGCCGCGGTGCTCCGGCCAGACGCCGTTCATCACCCGGAGCAGCTTCTCGTTGTTGGCCCGGTCCCGGTCCTGCCCGGAGAGGCCGGGGCGCTCCTCCTCGGACCAGCGGGCGGAGCGGATCCCCGGCTGGCCCCAGAGCGCGTCGATGCACAGCCCGGAGTCGTCGGCGAGCGCGTGCATGGAGGCGGCCCGGGCGCAGGCGGTCGCCTTCTTCGCGGCGTTGGCGGCGAAGGTCGAGCCGTCCTCCTCGACCTCGGGGACGTCCCGCCCCAGGTCGTCGAGGGAGTGCACGCGGATGGGCAGGCCGGACACGAGCCTCCGCAGCTCGCGCAGCTTCCCGGGGTTGCGGGTGGCGAAGAGCAGGTCCACGGTGGGTACGACGCGCCGGGGCCGGGCTCAGCGGCCGGCGAGCGCGCGCTCCTGCAGGACCTTGAGGTCGGTGATGCCGGCCAGGGCCGCGTCCACGAGCTGGTCGAGGGTGGTGCGCCCGAAGGCCTTGCCCTCGGCGGTGCCCTGGACCTCGACCAGGTCGAGGTCACCGGTGGCCACGACGTTCATGTCCACCTCGGCGGTGGAGTCCTCGTCGTAGTCCAGGTCGAGGCGGACCTCGCCGTCGACCACGCCCACGCTCACCGCCGCCACGTGGCGCAGGATCGGGTTGCCCTTCACCGTGCCCACCTTCTGGAGCCGGCGCACGGCCAGCGACAGCGCCACGAACCCGCCGGTGATGGCCGCGGTGCGGGTCCCGCCGTCGGCCTGCAGGACGTCGCAGTCGAGGGTGAGGGTGCGGGGACCGAGCGCGCCGAGGTCGATGGAGGCGCGCAGCGCGCGGCCGATGAGCCGCTGGATCTCGAGCGTGCGCCCGCCCTGCTTGCCGCGCGCCGCCTCGCGGGCCATGCGCTCGTGGGTGGAGCGGGGGAGCATGCCGTACTCGGCGGTCACCCAGCCGGCGCCGGTGCCGAGCACGTGGGGCGGCACCCGGTTCTCCAGGCTGGCGGTGCAGAGCACGTGGGTGTCGCCGAAGCGGGCCAGGCAGGAGCCCTCGGCGTGCTTGGCGACGTTCACCTCGAGAGAAACGGGCCGGAGCTGGCCGGCGGTGCGTCCGTTGGCGCGCATGGGGCGCGCATCATAACCGCCGGGGGTGCGGGACGCAGCCCGGGAGGCCCTACCGGGACTCCGGCGCCGGCGGGGGCGACGCGGTGGGCGTGGCGCCCTTCCTCCAGGCCGCGATCCCGGCGGCCACCGCGCTGGCGATGGCCTCCTGGCGTCCCGGCCGGGCGAGCTCCTTCCCCTCCACCGGGTGGGTGGCGAATCCCACCTCGAGCAGCACCGCGGCCATGCGCGCCCCGGCGAGCACGTGGAAGGGGGCCTGCTTGACGCCCCGGTCGGGCGCCCGGGTCCCGCGCACCAGCGCGCCGTGGATCGACTGGGCGAGCCGCGAGCTCTCGGCGAGGTTCACCTGGTCCTCCAGGTCCTCGAGGATGCCGGCCACCGTGTCGGAGGGATCGGGGCGGTGGCGGTCGGCGTTCTCCCGGGCCGCCACCGCGCTCGCCGAGGCGTCGGTGGCGTCGGCGGAGAGGAAGTAGGTCTCGATGCCCCGCGCCTTCGAGCCCGGGCCGGACGGGGACGCGTTCAGGTGCAGCGATACGAAGAGATCCGCCTCCTCGGCGTTGGCGATGGCGGCCCGCCGGGGCAGGTCCACCGTCTCGTCGGCGGACCGGGTCAGCACGACCCGCGCACCCTGCTTCTCCAGGCGCTTCCGGAGTTGCCGGGCGATCTGCAGCGTGATGTCCTTCTCCGGCCGCCCCTCGACCGAGATCGCCCCCTCCTTCTCGCCGCCGTGGCCGGGATCGATCACCACGACGAAGGCCGGGGGAGCGACGGTGGCCGGTGAGGCCCGCGGAGCGGTCGTGACCACGAGCGCGGCCACGAGGAGCGTCAGCAGCCCGGTCACGGGCTCCCCGCGAGCCGTCCGTCCGGCGGTCCTCCGGCGGGGCCGACCTCGATCGACGGACCTTCGGGCGCCGCACGGACCTCTCCGACGAGGGACGCTGCCACGCCCCGGTCGGCGAGCAGACGCTGGACGGTCGGGAGGCGATCGGGGTGGACCGCGGCGAGGAGGCCGCCGTTCGTCTGGGCGTCGGCCAGCAGGACTCGGAGCGGGTGCGGGACCGAGGCGTCGAAGCGGACCCGGGGCGCGACCCAGGCCAGGTTCGCCTTGCTGCCCCCGGGCACGACGTCGCGCTCGGCGAGCGCGAGCGCCCCCGGCTGCACCGGCACCGCCTCCGGGTGGATGCGAAGCACCACCTTCGACCCCTCGGCCATCCCCCAGGCGTGCCCCAGGAGCCCGAAGCCGGTGACGTCGGTGAGGGCGGAGACCCCGCCGCTCGCGGCGAACACCTCGCCGGCGGCCCGGTTGAGCTCGGCCATGACCGTGGTGACGCCGGCGACCTGCTCGGGGGTCGCGATCCCGCGCTTGATGGCGGTGGTCAGGATCCCGGAGCCGAGGGGCTTCGTGAGGAGCAGCTGGTCCCCGGGCCGGGCGCCGACGTTGCGGAGGATCCGGTCGGGGTGGACGAGGCCGGTGACGGCCATCCCGTACTTCGGCTCCGGGTCGTCGATGCTGTGGCCGCCCAGGATCGGCGCGCCGGCGAGCGCGGCGGTCTCCGCGCCACCCCGGAGGATCTCGGCGAGCACCTCCATGGGGAGCCCGTTCACCGGGAATCCGACCAGGTTGAGGGCGAAGAGGGGGCGCCCGCCCATGGCCCAGACGTCGGAGAACGCGTTGGCGGCCGCGATCCGCCCGAACCAGTACGGGTCGTCCACCACCGGCGTGAAGAAGTCCACCGTCTCGACGATGGCCTCGGTGGGCGACAGTCGATACACCGCGGCGTCGTCGCGCGTCTCGTGGCCGACGAGGGCGCGCGCATCCTCCACCCTGGGTAGATGGCGCAGGACCTGCGCCAGTTCCGCCGGGCGGATCTTGCAGGCTCAACCGGCGCCGTGCGACAGCGCGGTGAGCCGCGGGGGGCTCTCGCTCATCCTCTCCTACCTCGTCGTCGGCGCGGCCGGCGGCGCGCCCGTGGAGTCGATGCCGGCGAACTTGAGGTACAGGTCGGCGCTGTGGTTCCCGGGGGAGACGCGCAGGACCTCGTTCCACTGCTCGGCGGCCTCGGCCTTCCGCCCGGCGGCGTAGAGCGAGAGGCCGAGGTTCAGGCGGCCCGGGACGAACGCGGGATTCTGGCGGACGACCTCCTCGTACTCGACGATGGCCTCGTCCCGGCGGCCCGAGTCGCGCAGGGCGGAGGCCAGGCGGGCGCGGATGTCGACGAAGCTCGGGCAGAGCGCGAGCGCGCGGCGCAGCTCGGCGATGGCCTCGGCGTACAGGCCGGAGGAGAGGTAGACGTCGCCGATGTCGGCGTACATGTTGGCGAGCTTGCCACGGACGAAATGGTCGAGCTGGCCGGGGGTGGCGCCGGCGGTGCTGAGCGCCTGCTGGTAGGCCTCCTGGGCCTCCTTGTACCGGCCGGTGTCGTTGTAGGTGATGGCCAGGTTGAGGGCCGCGTCGGTGTAGGCCGGATTGAGGCGGAGGGCGGCCTCGAACGCGCGCTGGGCCTTCTGGTAGTGCCCCTGATCGTGGAAGCAGACGCCCAGCATGTTGTAGACGTCGGCGAAGGTCGGGTTCCCCTCGACGACCTGGGTCAGGTACTGCTCCGCCCGGGCGAACTCGCGCCGGACGTAGTGGAAGCGGCCGAGCGCCAGCTTCTCCTTCAGAATCTCGTCCATGTTCCTCCCCGTCGGCGAGCGGTGCCGGTGGCGGCCCCGCCCGCGGGGAGTCTACCCCACCGCACCCCGCGGTGCCGGACGTTGAACCCCGAGCGCCGTTCAGGGGCCGCGCCGCGGACGCAGGGTCCGCGTCACAGCCCCGACGTGAACACCCATCGCTCGCCGCGATGCTCGAGGCGGTAAACGGACCGTCCCCGGCGGACCACACCACCCGGCCCGAGCGTCTCGTAGTCCTCACCGACCTCGGCGCCATCCCGCTCCACCCGGATCTGCCAGCCCGTCACCCGGAGTTCCGGACGGGGCGCGCCGCCCTCCCTGCGGATCCGCGACTCGAGCCCCGCCCGGTCGGTCGTCCCGTCCCGGTAGTCGTCCGCCGCGAGAGCGAGGACGGCTGCGGGTTCGCCGCCGCGAGCTCCGTCCACCCTCCGAAAAAGGGTCCGCAGGACGGACCTCAGGCGCGCGAACTGGTCGCCCTCCGCGCACCAGAGGGCGATCTTGCAGGGCTTCATGTGGAAGAGCTCTCGCCCGATGTAGGAAACGGTCGCGGCCTGGTCCCTCCAGACAGCCTTTCCTTCCGCGTCGAGCATTGCGACGACCGTGGCCCGTTCCCCCTCTACGTCCGGCACCACGTCGGAATAGCGCACCGGGACCAGTTCCAGCGTACCGCCTGCCTTCCACCCGTAGATGTCCTCCAGGTGGGCGCGGCCCTGGGCTGCGAGCGCCTTCCGGACCTGGGTCTCCGGGCTCAGGAGGGCCGCCGAGGGGCGGGCATCGACCAGTTCCGCTCGCCAGTACCAGGCGGCGAAGGCCACCGACGCCGCCACGAGGAACGGGGCGAGATAGGGCGCGCCGGTCCGGAACCGGACCCTTCGCCGCCTCACCAGCGGACTACCAGGGCGTCTTCCAGAGCTCGGGGTGCTCGGGCTGGGTTCGGAGATCGGCAAGGAGCTTCTCGGCCATGGGGCGCTGGGGGCTCGCCGGGTACTTCACGACGAGGGTCTGAAGGGCCCTCTGCGCCTTGAACCGCTCCGAGAGCTTCACGTACATGTCGGCGAGTTGCCAGAGCGCCTCCGGCTCCCGCGCGCTCCCGGGGTAGTCCTGCATGATCCGCTCGAGGCGGAACGCGGCGCCCTGCCACTTCTCTCGCTTCTTGTAGAACTCGAATGCGTACCAGTCGCGATTCGCCAGGATGTCCCGGGCCTTGGCGAGCTTCTCCCGGGCATCGGGGGCGAACTTGGAGTTCGGGAACTTCTCGACGAACCCGGCGAGTCCGTCGGCCGCCTTGGTGACCTGGGCCAGGTCGCGCTCGTACACGGGCGGGAAGAGGAAGAAGTCGGTCGGCGCGTCGTTCCAGCGCGAGAGCGCCGCGCGATACGCGGCGTAGTCTACCTCGGGGCTGGACGGGTGGATCTTCACGAAGCCCTGGTACGCGTCGGCAGCCTCGATGAACTTGGTCTGGTCGTACTTGAGGTCGGCGAGGCGGAGCTCGGCGAGCGTCCCGTACTTCGAGTAGGGGTACTTCGTCCGGACGCGCTCGAGGATTCGCTGCGCGTCGGGGAAGTCACGATCCTCGAGGGCCGTGACGCCGGCGACGTACTCCTGCTCGGCCTGGGTCTCGTACTTCACGGCCGGCGCCTTCTTGGCGCACGCCGCGAGGGAGAGCGCGAGGGCCGCCGCCAGCGGCCATCTCCAGGTCCGGAAGCGCATCGGGCCGGGGACCATATCAGCGGTCTTCCCCCTCGTCCACGTACACCCCGAGCACCGCGGAGACCGCCCTGCCCGAGAACCCCTTCCCGAGCAGGTACCTGGAAAGACGGGCCTTTCCTCGATCGTCCAGGTCGGCCGGAGGCATCCGAGTGCGACGAATCGCGATCGTCCGGCACCGGGCCACTTCGTCCTCGCCCAGGGCGGCCTGTACGGCCTGCCTCGCCAGGTCCCCCGGAACACCGGCCGCGCGGAGCCTCCGCTCGGCCAGCCGCGGCCCGAGCCGCCCGGGGGCGAGCAGGTTTTCGGCGCGGTCCCGGGCGTAGGCCTCGTCATCGAGGTACCTCAGCCCGCGAAGCCAGGAGACCACGTCGTCGACTTCGGCCCCGAAGCCCGCCCTGGCGAGCCTCTCCCGGATCTGCGCCTCCGTCCGTGGCCTGGCAGCGATCAGCCGGAGCGCACGGGCCCGGGCGCGCGACTGGGGAGACTCGCTCACGCTGCCGCGTCCGGCCAGGCGCTAGAAGCGCTCGATCTGGAAGTCGTCGTCCGCCGCGGGGGCCTGTGGCTCCGCCGGGCGGGGGGCGGCGACGCGCCCGATGGGTACCGCCGGACCGGCAGCCGGACGTGGAGCCGTGGGAGCGCCGGGGGCCGCCGACCGGGCCGGTGTTGGTCGCGCCTTCGCCTCGGCCGAGGACTCGAAGTTGTCCCACTTCGAATCGCTGGTGCCGGAGATCCCCGAGACCCGGAGCGCGAAGTCGTCCGGGTTGGTCGCCTGGCGCAGCGCCTCCTCGTAGGTGATGAGCCCGGAGCGGTAGAGCCCCATGAGGGACTGGTCGAACGTCTGCATGCCGTAGGTCACGTGACCCTGGGCGATGGCGTCCTGGATCTCCTTGGTCCGGTCCTTGTCCTCGACCAGCTCGCGGACCCGGGCGGTCGCAAGGAGGACCTCGGCAGCCGGAACTCGCCCATGCCCGTCGGCCCTGGGCACGAGCCGCTGGCTGATGACCGCGCGCAGGACGGCACCCAGCTGCAGCCGGACCTGCTTCTGCTGGTACGGCGGGAACGCGGAGATGATCCGGTTGATGGTCTCGGTGGCGTCGAGCGTGTGGAGCGTCGACATCACGAGGTGACCGGTCTCGGCGGCCGTGAGCGCCGTCTCGATGGTCTCGAGGTCGCGCATCTCGCCCACCAGGATGACGTCCGGGTCCTGTCGCAGCGCGCTCTTCAGCGCCTGCCCGAAGCTCATGGTGTCGACGCCGACCTCGCGCTGGTTGACGATCGAGCGCTTGTCCCGGATGAGGAACTCGATGGGGTCCTCGATCGTCATGATGTGACACGTCTCGGTGGCGTTGATGTAGTCGACCATCGCCGCGAGCGTTGTGGACTTGCCGGATCCGGTCGTACCCGTGACGAGGATGAGGCCGCGAGACTCGGCGGCGATCTTCTCCAGCACCTTCGGCATCATCAGCTGCTCGATGGTCTGGATCCGGAACGGGATGACGCGCAGCACGACCCCGATCGATCCGCGCTGCTGGAAGACGTTGACGCGGAAGCGACCCAGGCCGGGAACGCCGTAGGCGAGGTCCACCTCGTTGGTCTGCTTGAACTTCTCCTTCTGGTACTCGTTCATGATGCCGAGCGCCATCCGGGCGATCTCCTCCGGCGGCAACCGGCGCGCGTCCTTGAGAGGGACGAGCGCCCCGTCGATGCGGAACATCGGCGGCAAGCCGGCCTTGAGGTGGATGTCGCTGGCGCCGGAGCGCAGCGCGATCTGCAGGATCTCGTTCAGCTCCATGACAGGTGGAGAGCGTACCACCTGGCACGCGGCGATTCCACGAGCGGTCAGCGTCGAACGAGGTGCCTGCGCCCGGCGCGCGCCCGGTGCGCGCCCGGTGCCGGACGTCGAGCCACCGAGCGCGGTGCCGGACGTCGAGCCACGACCGCTCGATCGTGAGGGACCCCGGGGAGGGGCATGTGCGGCAGCGGGGGGCCGTGTGTGCCACCCCCGCCCCTGCCCCAGACGCACCAACGCCGCGCCCCGTGACCGCGGTCTCCGGAAAAACACGAACGCCGTCCGGGCCATAGGGCACGGACGGCGTCGAGGTTCGCCGGGCTGCCGACTAGCGCTTCGAGAACTGGAAGCGCTTGCGGGCGCCGGGGCGACCGTACTTCTTGCGCTCGACGGCCCGGGCGTCCCGGGTGAGGAACCCGGCCTTCTTGAGGACCGGCCGCCACTCGGGGTTGAAGGTGGAGAGCGCCCGGGAGATTCCGTGGCGGATGGCACCGGCCTGGCCGGATAGCCCCCCACCGTTCGCGTTCACGAACACGTCGAGCTTGCCCATCTGGTCGACGAGCTTCAGCGGCTCGACCAGGATCATCTTCGACGTCTCGCGACCGAAGTAGGCATCCAGGGGACGCCCGTTGACGGTGATGTTCCCCGTGCCGGGGGCGATCCGGACGCGCGCGACCGACTCCTTGCGGCGCCCGGTGGTGATGTTCTGCGTGGTGGCCATCGATGTTCCTCTAGGCGGAGATCTTCAGGACTTCGGGCTTCTGCGCGGCGTGCGGGTGCTCCGCCCCGGCGTACACCTTGAGCTTCGTCATCATCGTCCGGCCGAGCGCGTTGCGCGGGATCATCCGCTTGACCGCGGCGATGAGGATGTCCTCGGGGTGCCGTGCGCGAAGCTTCTCCGCCGGGGTCTGCTTGGCCCCGCCCGGGTGCATGGTGTGGGAGAAGTAGAGCTTCTCCTGCTCCTTCTTGCCGGTGAAACGGACCTTGTCGGCATTGACGACGACGACGAAGTCACCGGTGTCGAGGGAGGGCGTGTAGGACGCCTTGTGCTTCCCCTTGAGCAGGGTCGCGATCCGGGTGGCGGCGCGACCGACCGTCAGGTCCGTCGCGTCGACGATCCACCACTTCCTCGCCCGGAGCGCTTCCGCCCGGGTGGTGCTGTGAGTTGCCTTGTTCATGGAAAACCTGGAGTTTCGAGCAATTCGGGAAGGGCGTTCCTAGCGGAACCCCCCCCCTTTGTCAACACTTCGATGGCCACGAGCCGGGTGCCCGAGCCCGGTGCCCGAGCCCGGTGCCGGACATCCGGGCCTCGGGCACCTCGACCGTGTCGGCCGCGACCGCCTCCCTGATCAGGGCAAGGCGGGCTCTCAGGGCAGCCGGTAGCCGAGGAACAGCTGGGTCGTGAACGCGAATCGAGTGCTCGTCCCACCCGGAATCCCCTGGTAGGACGAATAGGCGTCGATGGCCGCGCCGAAGCGCGTGTTGAGGCCCACCGAGAGGTTCTGGGCCGGGTGGTACTCGACGTAGGGCCCGGCCGCCGGACCGAAGACGAACTGCGGGGAGAAGTTGCCGGTGACGAGCAGGGTCATGTTGAAATCCAGGCCGACGCCGACCTCGAGGTTCGGCTGGACCGGGAAGCCGAACACGAGGCCGATCGGGAACTGGAAGCCAAACTCCGCATTGCTCGTGGTGTAGAGCTTCAGGCCCGGATCGACGTGGAACAGCAGGTTGAACTCCCTCGACCGGGAGAGTTGGAACCTCATCGGCGCGTAGAAGGACAGTCCGAACTGGGAGTTCGTGGTCCCCTCGTAGCCGTACAGGAGCCCGAGCCGGAGGCTGACGTCCGACCGCGGGGACATCCCGAAGGTGTAACCGAACGTGGTGCTCGGCCAGCCGGACTGGACGTCGAGCGAAGGCCGACCGGAGACGGTCTCCGTCCCCACGATGCTCCAGCCCGAGAGGCCGGCGGCGCCGGTGGAATCCGACTGGCCCTGGGCGGGGGCCGGGGCGATGGCGAAGAGGGCCGTGGCGGCTGCCATGGCGAGGTATCGAGCGTGGATGGCCATTTCGTGCTCCTTCCGGATTCCGGCGTGCGCGTGGCCGCGCCACGACACGCCAGCGGGGTCGGAACCCTTTAGCGGGGTTCGACGCCGTGCGTCAAGCCGGCGTGGGCGCCGGACCGGCGTCAGTTGCGGCCGCCGAGGCGGGCGCGAAGCGCACGGAGCACCTCGGAGGACCGGGCTGCCGTGGCCTCGGGAGTCGATCCGCTTTCAGGGTCGTGCCGGACGTGGGCCCCTGCTGGAAGATCTTCCAGGAAGCGGCTCGGCGTCCTCGGCTCCACCCGTCCGCGCCGCGTCCGGGCCGTCGCTCGGGTGATCCAGAGCGTCTGCCGGGCTCGAGTGATTCCGACGTAGGCCAGCCTCCGCTCCTCTTCCAGGTCGCGCGCCTCACCCTGGATGCCCGACACGGGCAGCAGGTCCTCCTCGACGCCCACGAGGAAGACGAGCGGGAACTCGAGCCCCTTCGCGGCATGAAGGGTCATGAGCGCAACGCCCTCGACGTCCTCCGGCTCGTCGTCCCGGGAGTCGAGCGCGAGCCTGTTCAGGAACGAACCCAGGGTCGACGCCGGATGGCGTCGCTCAAGCCATTCCAGCGTGCGAAGGACGGAATCGACCGCCTCGGCCCGGCGAGTTCCCGCCTCCGCCGACATGACCCCACGCCGGAGCCAAGCTCGAAAGTCGAGTTCCTCGAACATCATCCGGGCCGGCTCCGCGATTCGCCCGGGCCCGAACCGCGCCCGGAACCGCTCGATCGTGTTCGCCAGCTGTTCCAGCCGCTCTGGCGCCCCCCTCGGAATGTCCGGCACAGCCGACGCGGAGCGCAGGACGGCCGAGACGGGCTCGCCCCGGCCGGCGGCCCAGGTACCCAGGCGTTCGAGCGCCACGTCGCCGATCCCTCGCGCCGGAGCATTCACCGCTCGCACCAGCGAGACGTCGTCCTGGGGAAAGGCGCACACCTTGAGCCATGCCAGGATGTCTCGAACCTCGGACCGATCGAAGAACGCGGGCCCACCCTTGACGGTGTGCGGGATGCCCACCTCGCGAAAGGCCTCCTCGAAGGCCTGGCTCTGCGCGTTGAGGCGGTAGAGCACGGCGATCTCCGCCGGCCGGAGCCCGGAATTCAGCGCTCGCCCGACCTCGCCCGCGACGAAGCGCGCCTCCTCCTGTTCGTCGGGCAACGCGACGACCCTCACCGGGTCGCCCGTGGCGGCCTCCGTCCAGAGCCGTTTGGGGCGCCGCGTCGATGAGCGGGAGATCACGCCGTTCGCGCATTCGAGGATCCGCCCCGTCGATCGATAGTTCTGCTCGAGGCGGATGACCGCGGCGCCAGGGAAGTATCGCTCAAATCCCAGGATGTTGCGGACGTCGGCGCCCCGCCAGCCGTAGATGGCCTGGTCATCGTCGCCGACCGCGCAGAGGCTTCGGCCCGCCCAGGGGTGGACGCCGGGCGGGATGGTCGATGCGTTGACCGGGGCCGGCTTCGCGGTGGACTTTCTGGCTCCCGCGCGTGCTCGTCCGGCACCGCCAGAAGCCGAAGTCAGCGGAGCGCAGAGCAACTCGAGAAGCCGCAACTGGACGGCATTCGTGTCCTGGAATTCGTCGACGAGGACGTGCTGAAACCGCTCGCGGTACCTGTCCCGGATCGACGGATCGGCGGACAGGAGGGCCACGGGCCGGACGATCAGGTCCTCGAAATCGACCGAGCGCTGGGCTCGGAGCGCCCGCTCGTATCGAGGCAGAAGGGCATCGGCGACGGCCAAGTAGTCATCGTCCGGCACCGAGGGAGGCACGGAGGCGCTCGCGCCGAGTCCGCGAGCACCGCCTGTTCCGCTCGCCCCGAGGGCCTTCTGCTCGGACATGCAGGAGATCAGCCTGCGGACGTCCAGCCGCCTTCCATCTAGCGACACGTCCGCGAGGCATCGCTTGGCGATCGTCACCTGGTCCCCTGCATCGCAGATCGAGAACCACCGCGGCAGGCCCGCCGCCTCGTGCTCCTGCCTCAGGAACCAGAGCCCGAACCCGTGGAAGGTCGCGATCACGGACTCCTTGCCCGCCGTGCCTGAGAGGGCCTTCACGCGTTCCCGCATCTCCGCAGCAGCCTTGTTGGTGAACGTGACGGCGAGGATGCTGTCCGGAGGCACTCCCTGCTCGACGAGCCAGGCGATGCGGTGGGCGATGACCCTCGTCTTCCCCGAACCGGCGCCCGCGAGAACGAGCGACGGCCCGTCCTCGAACGTGACCGCCGTACGCTGGGGCGGATTGAGTCGTGAGAGGTCGAGCACGGGCCGACGCTCTTGCCATGCCGATCCCTCGGGTTCAAGGCCTTGACAGGTCTTCGATTCTTAGAGAGAGGAAGGCTCGTCCGCCCTGGGCTCCCCTCCCCCGTGCGGCCACTCGAGGAGATGCCCATGTTCTGGCTCGTGTCGCGCCCTCCGGGCCACCATGCCCCTCAGAACGGAAGCCCACGGATGTTCCGCGTGGACTGGATCGAGCGCCATCTATCCCGGGTCAAGCCCTGGCAGGTCCTCGTCGTTTGGGTCCCGTTCGTCGCGTACCTCCTGTACCGGGGGCTCCGCGTGCCGGACGTTTCCCTGGGCGCGTTCCTCGGGGCGGTGGGCGGCGGCATCGCCTTCTGGACCCTTCTCGAGTACGTCCTCCATCGGTGGGTGTTCCATTTCACGCCCAGTCCCGACTCCGAGCTGGCCCAGGACGTCCACTTCCTGATCCACGGCGTGCACCACGACTGGCCGCACGATCCGGACCGGCTGGTCATGCCGCCCGTGATGTCGATCCTCCTCGCGGTGGTGATCGGTTACCCGATCTTCCTCGTGGTCGGTCCGAGGTTTTTCGCCCCGTTCTTCGGTGGACTCGTCATGGGATACCTCTGGTACGACATGACGCACTACGCGGTGCACCACGTGAAGCCGCGCACCGAAGCAGGCGCCAAGCTTCGCAAGCACCACTATCTTCATCACTTCAAGACGCCGGAGGCCCGCTACGGCGTATCGACGCCGCTGTGGGACATCGTCTTCGGGACGATGCCCCGTGACGAGCGGCCCACGGTGGCTCCAGGCGGTGCCGGACGTTGATGCGCTGACTCCGTTTTCTGGATGCCCGAAGCCAAGCTGAAGTGGCGCGGGGCAACGATTCGGCGGCCCAACTCTTGCTAGGCGAGCCGGCATGCCGCGCGTGCCACGGTCTCGCCTCGTCGGACGGGGAACCACACACCACTGTTTCTGGCGGAGCCACAATCGCTCCCCCGTCTTCGATTCCGACGACTCCCGTCTGCGATTCATCCAGCTGCTCGCAAAGTACAAGGAACGACACGGGATTCGCATCCTGAGCTACTGCCTCATGACGACACACCCGCACGTCGTCTGCATGTCCGAGAGGGGTCAACGCGACTTCAGCGCATTCTGGAAGGTCGTGAACCAGTGCTTCGCACGGTGGTCCAATCGGCGGACCGGGGGCCGCGGGCAGGTCGTCATGGAAAGACTTGGTTCGCCTCGCGTCCAGCCGGGAGGACGCCACGAGCTGGAGGCGATGATCTACGGTGACCTGAACCCTGTGCGCGCGGGAATGGTCCGCAGACCCGGCGAATGGCCATGGTCGAGCCACGCCCACTACGCATCCGGTCGATCCGACCCGCTGGTCTCGGATTCTCCCGCCTACGTCTCGCTCGGTCGATGCGCTGCCGAGAGGAGGATCGCCTACCTGCGCCTCTTCCGCGGCGTCATGGCGTGGCGCGCTCGTCGCCAGCGGCGCGACCTGACCCGCGGGCCATTCTTCGGGTCGCGGGCCTGGATCCGTCTTGCCTTCATCGCGCTCGGCGGCGGGCCCGCTGGGTGACCGCCGCGCTCACATTCCGCCGTGAGCGCGATACCACGCGGCTGACTCCCTGAGGCCCTGTGCCAGTGCAATCCGCGGTAGCCACCCGAGTTCGCGCCGCGCCTTCTCGGATGAACACGTCCAGGCCGCCTCACGGATCTCCATCATCTTGTCGAGCGACAGGATGGCGGGCCGGCCGGTCACGCGCGCGGCTGCGGTCGAGATTCCGGCCGCGAGCCATGTGACGGCCTCCGGAACCGGTACGACGACTCCGCGCCTGCCCAGGGCGGCAAGCGCCTCACGGGCGAGGTCCTCCCAGGAGTACTCGGTACCATCGGAGCAGAAGTAGACTCCGGACGGACCGGCCTCATCGAGCTGACCACCACGCTCGGCGACGTCGATGATCAGGGTGGCCAGGTCCTCGACGTGGACCAGGCTGTAGAGCTTCTTGCCCATCCCAGATTTCGCCACCAGGCCAGACTTGGCCAGCCGGAAGAGTGAGGGCAGGAATTCCTTGTCTCTCGGTCCGTAGACGATCGGGGGCCGGACGATCGCCCCTTGCAGCGACGCGGCCATCGAGCGAAGCGCCTGCTCGGCGGCCAGCTTGCTCTGGCCATACGCGCTCACCGGTGCCGGACGATCGGCTTCGGTTCGTGGTCGCTCCGGCGAGGAAGGGCCGGCCGCCGCCAGTGACGAGACGAGTACGAATCGCGTACTCCCGGTCCGTGCGGCGGCCAACGCGAGCGCCCGGGTACCCTCCGCGTTCACCTCGAAGAGCTCGGTTCGCGTCAGCGCCTTCACCAGGCCGGCGAGGTGGGCGACGACATCGACGTCCGGCACCGCGCTCTCGAGCGACTCGGGCCGGGACACGTCGCCGACCCGGATCTCCGCCCCGAGCGCTCGCAACCCGCCCGCGCGCGCCGCATCGCGCACGAGCACGCGGACGGCATCGCCGCGCGCCGCAAGCCGCTCCACGAGCGCCGTGCCGATGAAGCCCGTCGCCCCGGTGACGAGCCAGCGCACGGCCTACTCGACGGGCATCCGGTAAAGACGGTAGGCCTTCGAGCGCCTCGCACCGGCCGACTCGATGGCCCGGTTGATCAAGGTGTTGTCCTCGAGGGTCCAGCTCACCTCGCCGCCCTCATATCCTGCCTGGTCGGCGCGGCGGATGGTCTCGACGATGAGAACGGCGTCGATCCCGCGCCGCCGCCAGCCCTCCTTGATGCCGAGTGCCATCAGGCGAACCTTGGTGATTCGCTTCTGGTACCAGAGCAGCTTCGCAAGCCCCACCGGCAGCCCGAAGGTCGTCAGCTGTCCGCCCACCTTCTTGAAGGCCTGGTTGATGTCCGGCACCGTGAGGGAGAACGCGATCGGCTCCCCGTGCGCCTCGGCTATCAACGCGAGCTCTGGGACCACCAGTTGCTTGAGGTCCTTCGCGAGCTTGTCGAACTCGGCGTCGGTCATGGGCACGAAGCCCCAGTTCTTCTCCCACGCCGAGTTGTAGACGGCCTTGATGCGGACCACCTCGGCCTCGAAGTTGGCGATGTCGAGCGGCCGGACGGTGATCCCCTCGTGTGCCCGGATCTTGTCGGCGACCCGGACGAACCGCTCGGGCGCGGGGACCTTCGCCGATCGCTCGAAGGCGAAGAGGTCCTTGGCCTTCCGGAATCCGCAGGCCTCCAGGAGGTCGGCGTAGTAAGGCGGGTTGTACGGCATCATCACGTAGGGCGAGGTGTCGAACCCGTCGACGAGGAGGCCACACTCCTGGTTCGTGGAGAGGTTCATGGGCCCGATGATCTCCGTGAGGCCCCGCCACCGCGCCCAGTTCTTGGCGACCGCGACCAGCGCGGCCGCGACGCCCGGGTCGTCGATGCACTCGAAGAGCCCGAAGTACGCGACCTTGCACCCGTGGAAAGCGTTGTAGTTCCGGTCCTCGACCGCCGCGATCCGGCCGACGATCTTTCCCTCGCGCCGGGCCAGGTAGAGGGCCACCTCGGCGTGGCGGAAGAACGGGTTCTTCGCCGCGTCCAGGAACTCGTGCCGCTCCATCACGAGGGGGGGCACCCAGAATGGATCGTCCCGGTAGAGTTCAAATGGAAGGCGGACGAACCGGTCCTTCTCCAGCCCCGACGTCACGAGCGAGACTTCCACGTCCTTCGCGGGCTGGGCGATCTCTGCAACGTCCGGCACCACTACGGGTCTGTTCATTGGCGGGTTCCTGGCTACGTGTGCTGGGGATGCCTCAGGCGTCCCGCTGGCCGTTGCTGGAGTTCTGCTGGCGCCGGGCCATGAAGTTCATTCCGGCCGAGAGGAGCATCGTCGGCAGCTGGCGTCGCTTCTCCCAGAGCTTCACCGGAAGCTCCTTCAGCTGCTTGACGTCCTCCGGACCCGCGTTCACCGCGCGCCAGGTGATCATCTCGGCGGCATTGGAGAGCCTTCGGGACCACGGCTCGTCGGCCTGCGTCAGCACGTCGAGGATCTCGAGGCGCGCGCCGCCGTCCTGGGCGCCGGTCGCGGTCGTATCCCCCTCGTGCGACGAGTAGAACCCGGTCACGCCGGGACGGGCCATCTTCACCTCGACCCGGGTGTGCGGCCGCTCGGCGGGGATGACCCCGAGATCGCGCCCGGCCTTCTGGAACATCTCCAGCGCCCGGTCGATCTGGTCGTCCGTGTGGGTCGCCATGAAGACCGTTCGGACGAGTTCCTTCTCGACCGCGGGCTTCACCACCGGGCTCGCGAACAGGCCCAGGTCCGTGAGCCTCCTCCAGAACTTGAAGGTGAGGGCCTGGTCGCCGATGACGACCGGCACCACGGGGGAGACCGAAGGCTGGGTGTCGAAGCCCATCCCGCGAAGCTCCCGGTGGACCCGCTCCGAGATGTCCCAGAGCCGCTCCCTGCGCTCGGGCTCCTTCTCGATGATCTCGAGTGCGGCCAGCGCGGCAGCCGCCGCCGGAGGAGTCATGGATGCGCTGAAGACCAGAGCCCGCGCCTTGTGCTTGATCCAGTTGATGACGTCGGCCGGACCCGCGATCACCCCGCCAATGGAGGCGAGGGACTTCGAGAACGTCGTCATGATGAGGTCGACGTCCTCGTGAACCCCGAAGTGCTCGCCGGTCCCCTTGCCACCGGGCCCCATCACGCCGAAGCCGTGCGCCTCGTCCACCATGAGGCGAGCCCCATACTTGCGCTTCAGCTCGACGATGGCCGGCAAGTTGGCCAGGTCACCTTCCATGGAGTAGACGCCGTCGACGACGATGAGCTTTCCCGCAGCGGGATCTGCGTTGGCGAGCAGCCGCTCCAGGTCCTCCATGTTGTTGTGGCGGAAGCGCTTCGTCTCGCCGTAGGCCGCCTGCATCCCCTCGACGAGCGACGCGTGGACCATCCGGTCTGCGAAGATCAGATCGTGGCGGAGGACGAGGGACGAGATGGTTCCCAGGTTCGTACCGAAGCCGGTGGAGAAGACGACCGCTGCTTCCTTCCCCATGTAGCTTGCGAGTCGGTGATCGAGCTCGTCGTGGAGCGTGAGGGTCCCGTTCAGCACCCGGGAGCCGCAGGTCGACGCTCCCCAGCGGCGTGCCGCATCTGCAGCCGCCTCCATGACCCGGGGGTCGTTGGCGAGGCCCAGGTAGTTGTTCGAGCAAGCCATGATGAGACGCTTGCCGTCGACCACCACCTCGGTGCCGTCGGTCTCCTGGATCACCCGGTAGTACGGGTAGTGCCCCGCCAGCTTGAGGACCTGCGCATCCTTCCAGGCGGCACACTTGTCAAAGAGATCAGCCATTTGCCCTCGTAATCCGTCGGTGGATGCCCGGCCCCCCCGGGGCTTACCTACCGGCCGCAGGCTCGGGGAGTCAAGTGGAGCGCCGACCTCCCGTATCGTACCCCAGTCGGTGCGTCACCTGTGCGCCCGGCCGGTGCCCGGCCGGTGCCGGACGTCGGACCGGCGTCGGACCGGTGCTCGGGCCGGTGCCGGACGTCGAGTACCTGTCGTGCCCCTCCCGTGCCGGACGTAGCAGTATCCGTTACAACCCACGGACGAGACCCAACCCGCTCCACCCACCCGAAAGGATGCAAGCCTTGGCCACCTACAAGAAGATCGAGGTCGTCGGAACGTCCCCGAAGAGCGTCGCCGACGCGATCAAGTCCGCCGTGTCGACGGCGAGCAAGTCGGTACGGAACGTGAGCTGGTTCGAGGTCGCCGAGATCCGGGGTGCCGTGAAGGGAGGCGAAGTCTCCGAGTTCCAGGTGACGGTGCGGCTCGGCTTCAAGGTCGACAAGTAGCCCGGCCTCGGGTGCGGGCGGCGATCGTCCGGGTCACGGACCGTCGAGGTCGCCGCTCGCCACCTTCGAGGAAAGAAACCTTCCGAATTCCATGTCGGATCGGCTGATGTGCTGGCGGAGCCATTCGGCCATCCAGTTGTTGATGCGGATGCCGGCCAGGACGTTCGGCCCCTTCTCGCGGAACTCCCGTGTCATCTGCTCGTAGTCCCGGATGAATCGTTCGTGCTCGGCCTTGTGCCGGACGTACTCGGGATAGGCGCTTCGAAGCATCCAGCGCTCCTCCGCACCGAAGTGCTTCACCACGTACTGGCTCAGGAACTCCAGCAGCCGCTCGATGTCCGCCTGGTTGCCTCGGGCGACGCCCTGGACCAGCCGCTCGATCCGGAGGAACAGCTCCTGGTGTTGCTGGTCGATCTCGGGGACTCCGATGGCGAGTGCCGGGGTCCACGGAATGGCCATATCGCTTGCTCCCTCCACGGTGTGATCCTGCCCAACCCCGTGTCCGGCACCGCAGACCGATGCGCGTGCAGGAAACGGCCTGCTTCAGGGCTCTAGCGGGCGGTGCCGGAGGATGCAGGACTGAATCGGGACGTCGTCGTCAGGGATTTCGCGCCGCCGGTGTTCCCGACGCAGTGCCGGACGTCGCGAGCATCGCGAGCAATCGTTCCTGGCATCCCCCCGGATCGTCCTCAATGGCCCGACGACCCACCGCGTCATGAACGCGAGCTGGACGCATCGAATGCCGCCCGGAGAAATGCCTCGTTTTCGGCCGCGGTACCGACCGAAACCCTCAGGCAGCCCCCCAGTCCAGGGACGTGGTCCTGCCGCCGCACCAGGATTCCCCGCTCGAGAAGGTGCCGCCAGGCGGCCTCCGCGTCCGGGGTCCGGACGAGGAAGAAGTTGGCCTGGCTCGAGAGTGGCTTCCAGGTGGGGTGCTCGCGAAGTCTGGCAAGGACACGGTCCCGCTCTGCGGCGAGCTGTCGCCCGACCTCCTCGGCCCTTCCGGGGTGCTCGAGGACGGTGTCGAGTACCGCAGCCGTGTGCACCGGGACGTCGAACGGGGGCAGCATGGCCTGGACCTTTCGCGCCACGTCCGGCACCCCGAGGAGGAAGCCAGCCCTGACGCCCCCGAGACCGAATGCCTTGGAGAAGGTCCGGAGAAGGACCACGTTCGGCGTCGATCGCGCCAGTGGCCGATGGTCGGTGCCCGAGAACTGGCAATAGGCCTCGTCGAGCGCGAGGACCCATCCCCTGTCCCGGGCCTTCGATGCCACCCGCTCCACGACCGGCACCGGGAAGATCGCGCCGGTCGGGGCGTGGGGGGACGCCACGAACACGACCCCCGGATCCCCGCCGTCCATCTCCCGCAGGAGGGCCTCCACCGGCAACCCGAATTCGGGGGTGAGGGGTACGGCGAGGTACGGCGTTCCGGTGATGCGGGCCGCCCCCTCATAGAACGCGAAGGAAGGAGAGGTGTCGAGCACACGGCGGGCAGCCTGCGCCAGGGCCAGGATCAGGAAGTTCGATCCCGGCGCGACGACGACACCGTCGGCGGGCCAATCCAGGTAGCGGCCGACCCTGGCCCGGACCTCGTCGGCGTGCATGTCCGGGTACCGGTTCCACGGCGCATGACGCATCCGCTCGACCGCGGCCTCCTTGAGGTCGGCCGGCAGGTCCCACGGACTCTCGTTCTGGTCCAGCTTGATCGCCGCGTCCACCTTCCGGTAGGGGTAGGCGGCGAGTCCGGAGAGGTGCGGTTTGAAGGCGTCCATGTCGCGACATTACTTCAGAATCCTGGCCTTCGCCGTCGTCGCCTCGGCCGGCGTGGCCGCGGGGGCGACGGAGCCCGGTCCGACCGGCGGACCCACGATCCGCCTTGCGCCCGGATCGCTGCGCCCCGGAGACGCCTTGCTGGTCACGATCGAGGGTGTCGCCCCGTCCGTCGCGACCTCGACGTCCGGCACCGTGGGGACTGCGCACGCGACCGCGACGTCCGGCACCGGGGGCGCGGGGGACCCCGCGGGCACCCCCGCCCCCCGCCCCCTCCACTTCTTCCCCACCTCGACCGGCATCCAGGCCGTCGTGGCCCTCCCCGTCGAGCTCGCCCCCGGCTCGCTCGCGGTCGAGGTCCGGCTCCCCGGGCGGCAACCGCCGCTCCTCGCGACGGCGCAGGTCGTCGACCCGGCCTTCCCGGAGACCGTGCTCACCGTCGAGCCGAAGTTCGTCTCGCCCTCCCCCGAGCAGAAGCGTCGGATGGAGGAGGACCAGGCCGCCTTCCGGCGCGCCTTCGCCCGCCCCTTCGAGCCGCCGCTGTTCGACGGCGCCTTCGCCCCTCCCCGCCGCGCCGCGGTCACCGGCCGGTTCGGGGAGCGCCGGATGTTCAACGGCGAGAAGAGGAGCCAGCACTACGGCACCGACCTGGCGGGGGCGATCGGCGAGCCGGTGCTGGCGACCAACGACGGGGTGGTGGTGCTGGTGCGGGACTGCTTCGCCTCCGGCAAGAGCATCGCCGTCGCGCACGGTGGCGGCCTCTTCTCGGTCTACTTCCACCTCTCCGCCTTCGACGTGGCGGAGGGCGCGCGCGTCCGGCGCGGCCAGGCCATCGGGAAGGTGGGCGCCACCGGGCGCGTCACCGGCCCCCACCTGCACTTCGGCATCAAGGTGACGGACCTCTACGTCGACCCGGACTCGGTCTACCGGCTCGCCTTCGCGGCGCCGGCTCCCTAGCCTCCCCGGACCTCGGCGAGCACCTGCAGGAGCTGCCGCTGCAGCGCCGGGTTGGCCGCGCAGATCGTCCCACCGTGCAGCACCTCGTCACCCCCCGTGAAGTCCGCGACCTCCCCGCCGGCCTCGCGCACGAGCAGGATCCCCGGCGCGACGTCCCACGGCTTGAGCTTCGCCTCCCAGAACCCGTCGAACCGGCCGGCCGCCACGTAGGCCAGGTCGAGCGCCGCCGCCCCGAAGCGGCGCACGGCGCGGGCCCGCTGGATGTACGCGCGGAAGAGGCGGAGCAGCGGATCGGGGTTTTCCTGGATGTCGTAGGGGAACCCGGTGCAGAGGAGCGCACGCTTCATCTCCGCGGTGTCCGACACCCGGAGCCGCGTCCCCGGCTCCCGCGCCGGCGCCGCGTCCGGGACGAGCCAGGCCCCCTCGCCGCGCCCGGCCAGGTACAGCTCCCCCCGGAGCGGGTCGAGCGTCGCCCCGGCGGCGATGCCGGCCCCGTCCGCGACCGCCACGTTCACCGCGAAGTGCGGCACCCCGTGCGCGTAGTTCGTGGTCCCGTCGAGCGGATCGACGAACCACCGGAGCCCGTCGCCGCCTCCCCCGCCCGCCGCGCTCGCCCCCGACTCCTCGGCCAGCACCGCGCTCCCGGGAAAGGCCCCCCGCAGGAAGTCGAGCACCGCCTCCTCGCTGGCCCGGTCGGCGTCGGTGACGAGGTCGATCTCACCCTTGTAGTCGATGGTGCGGCGGGTCCCCCACCGCTCGCGCAGGACCACGCCCCCCCGCCGGGCCGCCTCCGCGCACGCCGCTCTCAGCTCGCCGATCGCCGTCACCGGACCTCCTGGGTCGTGCCGGCGAACATAGCGCCCCCTTCGACGCGTGCTAAGGTCAAAGCAGGGAGGAACGGATGAGGACCCTCGCCGTCGTGCGCATCGTGGTGTTCGTGCTGCTCGCCGCCTACACGCTCTACGCGATGCCCTGGAAGTACATCGACCTCGTCTTCTTCCCCCGCGACGGCGTGCTGCTCGCCACCGGCGACGTGCTGCGCGCGCTGAAGACGCTCATCGTCTCGGCCTGGCTCTCGGTGGCCTGGATCGGCGTCGACGCCTGGCTCTCCTGGTCCCTGCAGCGCCGGGAGCGGAAGCCCACTCCGCCGGCCCCGGAGGCGGCGAGGTAGCCGCACTCCCCGTGCTGGGCGTCGGCCCGCGCGCGCTGCTCTACCGCCTGCGCTGCCTGCTCAAGCGGCGCGAGGTCGACGTCTGGTACGACCCGGCCTACCGCCTCCCATTCACCGGGATCGAGTTCTCCGGCCTCGACCCACGCCGGGCCGACTTCGCCGCCTGGTGGCTGCGGGAGAGCAAGGCCATCGCCGTTCCCTGGTGGCGCTCCCCGCGCCGCGCCTCCTACGCCGAGCTCTCCCGGGTCCACGACGCGGCGCTCCTCGAGTCGATGTCCCGCCCGGAGACGCTGGCCGCGGTCTTCGGCGTCGACCCGAGCGACGTCCCGGTCGACGAGGTCATGCGCACGGTGCGTCTCGCCACCGGCGCCACCGTCCAGGCCGCCGGCGAGGCGCTCCGCCGCAACCGCCCCCAGCTCAACCTCCTCGGCGGCTTCCACCACGCCGGGCCGGGCTCGGCCGGGGGCAACTGCCCGGTGAACGACGTCGCGGTGGCCGTGGCCGCGGTCCGGCACGACGGGTTCGGGGGACGGGTGGCGGTGCTGGACCTCGACGCCCACCCGCCCGACGGCGTCGCGGCCTGCCTGGCCGGCGACCCGAACACCTGGATCGGCTCCATCTCCGGGTGCGACTGGGGCCCGCTCCCGGGCGTGGACGAGACGGTCCTGCCGGAGGGCACCGGGAACGCCCGCTACCTCGAGGTCCTCACCGGGCTGCTCCAGCGCATGCCCCCCGCCGGCCTGGTCTTCGTCATCGCCGGGGGCGACGTGCTGCGGGGCGACCGCATGGGCAGGCTCGACCTCACCCTGGGTGGAACGCGCATGCGCAACGTGGCGGTGGCCGCCCACCTGGAGGGCGTGCCCTCGGTGTGGCTCCCCGGCGGCGGCTACAGCAAGAACGCCTGGAAGGCGCTGGCCGGCGCGGGGCTGGCCCTCTCCACCGGATCGCTCGACCCGATCCCCGAGGACTACGACCCCATCGGCAAGCGCTTCGCGGGGATCGCCGCCGAGCTCTCGAAGCAGGCCCTCTCCGTCTCCGGCGAGCTCACCGACGACGACCTGGCCGAGTCGCTCGGCCTGCGACCCGCGCGCCAGCGCCTGCTCCTCGGCTTCTACACCGAGGCCGGGATCGAGTTCGCGCTGCAGCGCTTCGGCATCCTCGACCAGCTCCGCCGCCTCGGCTACGACCACTTCCGCGTCGAGTTCGGCCGGCAGCACCCCGGGGACCGGGTCCGGGTCTACGGCGAGTCGGAGGGGGTCGAGCAGGTGCTCATCGAGCTCGTGCTCGAGCGCAAGCGCGTGGCCGGCCACCCCGTGCTCTACGTTCACTGGCTATCCCTGCGACACCCGCGGGCCCAGTTCAGCCTGCTGCGGCCGCGGCTCCCGGGCCAGGAGGTCCCGGGCCTGGGGCTCGCCCGCGAGACCGGCGAGATGCTCGCGCTCATGGCGCTGCGGCTCCAGCTCACCGGCGTGGTCTACCGGCCGGCCCACTTCCACACCGCCTTCGCCGGCCGCCACCACTTCTCCTTCGTCGACGCCGAGCGGCAGGGGCGCTTCGAGGCCCTCATCCGCGACCTGGGCGGCACGCCGCTGCTCGAGGCCACCCGCGCGGTCGACGAGGGGCGGGTCCTCCTCGACGGCAGGCCCTACGCCTGGGAGCCGGACGAGATGGTCCTCTGGCTCCGGGAGCACCCCGAGGAGCGCGGCGAGGTGGCGCTCGAGCGGGAGCGGGCCCGGTTCCGGGTGGTGGACGCCGGACCCGCCGGGACGTCCCCCGGGTAAACGACGCCTGTCACCCTTCCGGGCGACAACGACCTGTCCAAATCGCTCCCGTTGGGGTATGCGATCGGGTCGACCGCGTCCCTGCCGGGTGGGCTGGGCGCTCCGTCGAACACGACCCGAACCGGGATGGACGCACCATGAGACTCAGGCTCGGAATCGCAGCACTCGCCGCCGCGGCGCTCCTCGCGCCGGCGGCCGGCCAGGCGAGCGAGTTGGAGGTCTACTCCAACACGCAGCTGAACGTTCAGTCGCAGTGGCGGGACGGGTCCACCTCGAACGTGGTGCCCCTCTACGAGTTCCTCACCCTGAGCGGCCGCGAGGTCCAGATCCCCGGCGGCCAGCTCTACTTCCAGGTGGACGGCTGGGGCGCGGCCAACCTCGGCGAGAACCCCTGGTGGAACGGCTACGTCAACTCGGGCGCCTGGAGCGGCGACCTGAACCAGGCCTGGGTGCAGGCGCGCTTCCTCTCGAACCAGCTGCGGGTGACGCTCGGCCGCCAGACCGTCGGCTACGGCAACGCGCGCATGCTCCAGCTCGACGGCGGCGCCTTCCAGGCCACCATCGCGAAGATGATCACCGTCGACGCCTACGCGGGCCTGCCCACCACCCAGCGCTTCACGGCCTACGGCAACCTCTACTCGGCCAACCCCACCATCGGGAACCTGGCGGTCGGCGGCCGGCTCGGCTTCGCCTGGACCACCTGGCTCAACACCGGCGTCTCGGCCGCGTTCGCCTGGGACAGCGGCACGTCCACGCGCGAGGACCTGGCCGTCGACCTCCGCTTCTCGCCGGTGCGCTGGATGTACCTGCTCGGCTACATGGACTGGAGCCTCTTCGCCTCCAACTACTTCGACGGGTTCGGGTCGCAGATCGCCGACGCCAACCTGAGCCTGGTCTTCCCGGTCACCCCACACCTCCAGTTCACGGCCGAGTACACCTACACCGTGCCGGCCCTGGCGCTCCCCTACAACTCCATCCTCTGGGTGTTCAGCGACAGCACGCACCAGTACGCCGGCGCGGTGGCGCGGGTCGGGCTCGAGCAGTTCAAGGTGCACGTCCCGCTCGACTTCGAGGTCGGCTACCGGCGCATCTTCGCCACCTGGACCGACGTGGGCAGCTCCGACACCGCCGGCGACCGCTACTTCCTGCGCGCCACCTGGAAGCCCACGAAGGGCACCGCCATCGGCGCGGAGGGATCCCGCCTCTTCCTGCCCGAGCAGGGCTACTGGCAGGCGCGGGCCTTCGGCTCGGTGAAGGCCTACGGCTTCACCGGGACGCTCGACTTCCAGGGCTACTGGTTCGACCAGCCGGTGAACGCCGTCACCCAGTCGATCATCGGCTCGGCCACGCTCGGGTACGACGTGGGCGGAGGCTTCGCGGTGGTGGGCGCCCTGCAGGGCGGCTCGACCCCGTACTACTCGAGCTACGTGAACGGCCTCGTCAAGCTCACCTACAACGCGCAGTACCGGTACCGCGAGGTGTACGAATGAACGCCCGGCTCCTCCTCCTGCCCCTCGCGCTCCTCGCCGTGGCCTGCCAGAAGCCGGCGGTCAAGGCCGAGGCCGCGGCGCCGCAGCCCTACAAGTTCCCGCACGGGATCCACGTCGAGTCGGGCGTGGAGTGCGTGGAGTGCCACGCGCCCATCCTCAAGTCCACCGCGCTCCGCGCCGACGTGATCGACGTGCAGCTCCCCACGAAGTCGGAGGTCTGCGCGGGCTGCCACGACCCCATCCCCGAGTACAAGCCGGTGCAGCGCTTCCGCGCCGACGTGCGCATGGACCACGCGGCCCACTTCCCCCGGCTCAAGGGCGCGAAGAGCCAGTGCCAGGTCTGCCACACCAAGATCGCCGAGCCGGGCTCCTTCGAGGTGGAGGTGCCGGCCATGCACGCCTGCACCGACTGCCACAACCACGCCCAGGACTACGCGGTCGGCCGCTGCACGCCCTGCCACGTCGACCTGCGCAAGTACACGAAGCCGGTCAAGGACTACAGCCACGAGGCCGAGTTCCTGGAGACCCACGGCCGCTGGGCCCGGGCCTCGGTCTCGACCTGCGCGTCCTGCCACGACCAGACCATGTGCTCGCAGTGCCACACCGCGACCACGCGCCCCATGCCCCCGTCGATCCAGTTCCCGGAAAAGGTGACCGCGGAGTTCATCCACCGCGGCGACTGGATCTCCCGGCACGCCGTCGAGCAGGCGGCCGACCCGGCCAGCTGCACGAAGTGCCACGGTACCGGCTACTGCCAGAGCTGCCACAACTTCCAGGGCATCGCGCCGGGCAACGAGTCCTTCCGCGACCCGCACCCGGCCGGGTGGATCTCGGTGCACGGGCAGAACGCGCGCCAGAACATCCTCTCCTGCGCGGCCTGCCACAACCAGGGAGCGAGCTCGATCTGCGTGGCCTGCCACTCCACCGGGCGGGTGAACCCGCACCCGGCGGGCTGGAAGGGCACGCGCGCGCAGATCGACGGCAACGCCATGTGCCGCATCTGCCACACGCTGTGACCGGGTAGGTCCTCCGCGCCGGCGCCCCGCGTTCCCCGCGGCGGGGTCGGCGCGGCGGAGCCGCCGCGGGCGGATCAGCGGCGCAGGGCCGCGAGCAGGCGGTCCCAGATGCCGCCGAAGGCGCCGTTCGACATCGCCACCACCACGTCGCCGGGGCGGGCCTCCGCGGCCACCCCCGCCACGATCTCGTCGACGGTGGCGCAGGCTCGGGCCGGGACGCCGCGGGCGCCGATGTCGGCCGCCAGTCGATCCACGTCGAGCCGCGCCGACTCGGGCACGCGATCCGTGGGGGCCGGGCGGAGGAGCCAGGCCGCGGCGGCGTGCCCGAAGCTGCGCGCGTACTCCTCCTGGTGCAGGTTGCGGCGGCTGGTGTTGGAGCGGGGCTCGAAGGCCACGAGCAGCCGGGCCCCGGGGTAGGAACCCTGGATGGCCGCCAGCGTCCGCTCCACGGCGGTGGGGTGGTGGGCGAAATCGTCCACCACGGTGACGCCGCCGGCGACGCCCCGGACCTCCTGGCGCCGCTTCACTCCCCGGAAAGCCTCGAGCCCGGCTGCGATCTCGGCGAACGAGAGTCCGAGCCGGGTGGCGGCCGCCGCGACGCCGAGCGCGTTCTCGACGTTGTGGGCGCCGCCCACCGCGAGGCGCACCGGCCCGAGCTCGTCGCCTCCCCGCACCAGCCGGAACCGCGCGCCGTCCGCTCCCAGCGTGAGCCCGCGCGCCTCCCAGTGGGCGGGGCGCTCCACCGAGTAGGTCTCGACCGGGCAGCGCGCGCGCCGCGCGATCCGGGTGACGCTCTCCCAGGTCGCACAGGCGGCCAGGAAGCCGTCCGGCGGCAGCAGGTCGACGAAGCGCTCGAAGGCGCTCTCGTAATGGGTCTCGTCGCGGTAGATGTCGGCGTGGTCCAGCTCGCAGGAGGTGAGGATCGCCGTGCGCGGGCGGTAGTGGAGGAACTTGGGGCCCTTGTCGAAGTAGGCGGTGTCGTACTCGTCCCCCTCGACGACGAAGGCCTCCCCCCGGCCGATGCGGAAGTTGGAGTCGAAGTCGCGGGTGACCCCGCCCACCAGGAACGACGGGTCCCGCCCGGCGTGGTGCAGGAGGAAGCCCATCATGGCGCTCGTGGTGGTCTTCCCGTGGGTGCCGGCCACGACCACGCCGTGGCGCGGGCCGATGAAGAGCTCCCCCAGGGCCGCCGGGAAGGAGACCTGGGGAAGGCCCCGCTCGCGGACGGCGGCCGCCTCGGGATTCACCGCGCGCACGACGTTGCCGATGACGACCACGTCGGGCCGGGCACGGTCCAGGTTCTCGGGCCGGTAGCCCTGCAGGACCTCGATGCCCCAGCGCTCGAGCTGGGTGGACATGGGCGGATAGACGTTCTCGTCCGACCCGGTCACGTCGAATCCGGCCGCCTTCAGCATGCCGGCGAAGGAGCCCATGCCGGTCCCGGCCACCCCCACGAGGTGCACCCGCCGCACCCTCGACCAGTCGATCCGCGTCTCGCTCACCCCGTCGCCTCCGCCACCGCGTCGTGAAAGGCCCGGCGAAGGGCCAGGATCTCCGCCGGCCTGCGTCCGGCCGGGAAGACGTGATTCGTGAGCAGCACGCACACGAGGCGCCGGTCCCGATCGATCCAGATCGAGCCCCCCGTGTAGCCCAGGTGACCGATCGCGCCAAGCGGCCCGTGGCCGAGCCGGGCGCCGATCGACGATCCGGACGCGGACGGGGTGTCCCAGGCCAGCGCGCGCCCGCTCCCGGGCGTGGCGTCCCGCCGGGCGAAGGTGAGCGCCACGGCGGGGTCGATCAGTCGGCCCTGCCCCTCGAGCGCGTCGAGCCACTCCTGCCCCAGCCGCGCGACGTCCGCGGCGGTCGAGAAGAGCCCGGCGTGACCGGCGACGCCGCCCATGGCCCAGGCGTTGTCGTCGTTCACCGTTCCCTGGTTCAGCTCGTGCCGGTGAGGGCAGCGCTCCGTGGGGGCGAAGCGAAGGCCGCTGCACGGACCCAGGCCGGTCGCGATCCGCCCGGCACCGACGAAGAGGCTGTTCCGGAGACCCAGCCGCGCCGCGACCCGTCCGTCGAACAGACGGTCGAGGGACGCACCTGCGGCCGCCTCGAGGAGGAGCCCGAGCGCGATGAAGCCGGGATCGCAGTACAGCGTCCGCGTCCCCGGCTCGGCCTCGAGCGGCTCGGTCCGGAGGGCGTTCACGACGATCTCCCGGCCGCGGGCGAAGGCCGAAGCGAGGTCCGCGGGCCGTTCACCGGGCGGCAAGAACGCCCGCCCCGCGACCGGGTCCGCCATGGCGCGTTCGAACCACGGACGCCACCACGGAAGGCCGCTCGCGTGGGCGAGCAGGTGGCGGACCGTGACACGGCCCTTGCCGCCATCGCGGAACGCAGGGAGATGGTCGGCGGCCGGCCGATCGAGGTCGACGAGACGGTCCTGGACGAGCAGCGCGGCGACGGTGCCGGTGACGAGAGGCTTCGTGAGCGAGGCCACGTCGAAGAGGAGCGGGGGCCGCGCCCCCGCCGCGGCGTGGACCACCTCGCCCTCGCGAAGCACGACCGCGTCCCACGCCGGAGCCACGCCCGTCCGGGCCGCATCCACGAGGACCCGCTGGACCGCGTCCAGCACCGGGCCGGGCGTGCTCACGACGGGCTCACCGGTGACGACCCGTCACGCCGTGGCGCCCTGCTCGAAGGAGAGGCGCGGCGGGCCGTCGTCCTCGTGGCGGGGCGCGACCACCGTGACCATCGACCCGAGCGGCAGGGCGAAGTTCTCGTCCTCGTGGCCGGCGGGAACCCCTTCCACGGCCGGGACGCCGAGATCCCAGGCCACGCGCCGCACCACCTCGATCCCCTCCAGGTCGGGATCGTCGCACTGGGTGAAGTGGCCGAGCGCGATGCCGGTCACGCGATCCAGGGCCCCGGAGAGTCGGAGCTGGGTCAGCATCCGGTCGAGGCGGTACGGCCGCTCGCCCACGTCCTCGAGGAACACCACCGCCCCGGCGAAGCGCGGCTGCCACGGCGTCCCGCAGAGGTGCGAGAGCACGGTGATCGAGCCCCCCAGCAGGGGCCCGGAAGCGACGCCCGGCCGGAGCGTGGCCCGCGCGACCACCCCGCGCCCCGGCGGGGGCACGTGCGCGCGCCGGTCGGCGAGCGGTGGCGACCCACCGAAGAGCAAGCCCTCGAGGTGGGCCAGCGCCTCCGGGCCGAGACGCCCCAGCTGGGTCACGACCGGGCCGTGCACGGTCACGAGGCCGTTCCGGTTGAGCAGGACGTGGAGCGCGGTGATGTCGCTGAACCCCACGAATACCTTGGGCGGGTGGAAGATCCGGGCGGCCTCGAGACGGGGGAGCAGCCGCATCGCGCCGTAGCCGCCCCGGGCGCACCAGACCGCGCGGGCGTCGGGGTCGCTCGCCGCCTCGTGCCACTCGGCCAGCCGCCGGGCGTCGTCGCCGGCCAGGTAACCCTGCCGGGCACCGATGTCGTCCCGCATGCGGGGAACGAGCCCCAGCCGTCCGCGCAGGACGGCGAGCCCCTTCTCGAAGGCCTCCGGGTCGAACGGTCCCGACGGGGCGACGATCCGGACGACGTCCCCCCTCTTCAATGCTGGCGGCTTGATCACGCGCCGAGCATAACTTCCCCTCCAACCCGGGTCGAGATCGCCGCACCGCGTCAATCCCGCGCTCCCGGGCCGTTTGTTCCGGCGCTCGCCGCCTTGATAGCTTGCCACCGAAAGGACCGCCGCCCATGACCGACAGGACCTCGACCGACGGTGAAGTCTACTTCCCCACCCCGGAGGTGGTGGCCCAGGCCCGGGTGAAGGACTGGGACGCCATGGCCCGGGTGGCGCTGGCCGATCCCCAGGCCTTCTGGGCCCGGGAGGCCGAGGAGCTCGAGTGGTACCGGAAGTGGGACAAGGTCCTCGACGACTCGAAGAAGCCCTTCTACAAGTGGTTCGCCGGCGCCCAGTGCAACATCGTGCACAACGCCCTCGACCGGCACCAGAAGAGCTGGCGCAAGAACAAGCTGTCGCTCGTCTGGGTGGGCGAGCGCAACGAGGTCCGCACCTACTCGTACTTCGCGCTCAACCGCGACGTCTGCAAGTTCGCCAACGTGCTGAAGGCCATGGGCGTCCGCAAGGGCGACCGGGTCACCATCTACATGCCGCGCATCCCCGAGATCGTCATCGCGATGCTCGCCTGCGCGAAGATCGGGGCCATCCACTCGGTGGTCTACGGCGGCTTCTCGGTCGACGCGCTCCAGGGGCGCATCGAGGACAGCGAGTCGAAGGTGGTGGTCACCGCCGACGGCGGCTTCATGAACGGCAAGGTCGTCGAGCTGAAGAAGATCGTCGACGACGCCGTCCGCCATGCACCCACGGTCGAGACGGTGATCGTGGTCCAGCGCACCGGCCACGAGGTGCGCATGGAGCCGGGGCGCGACTACTGGTACCACGACCTCATGAAGCTGCCGCTCGCCACCGGCGTGTCGGCCACCGAGGTGATGGACGCCTACGACCCGCTCTACATGCTCTACACCTCGGGCACCACCGGGAAGCCGAAGGGGCTCATCCACTGCCACGGCGGCTACATGGTGGGCGTCTACTCGACCCTGAAGTACGTCTTCGACCTGAAGGACGAGGACCGCTACTGGTGCGCCGCCGACCCCGGCTGGGTGACCGGCCACTCGTACATCGTGTACGGGCCGCTCATCATGGGCGCGACCACGTTCATGTACGAGGGGGCCCCGACCTACCCGTACCCGAACCGCTGGTGGCACCTGGTGGAGAAGTACGGCATCACCATCCTCTACACGGCGCCCACCGCCATCCGCGGGCTCATGCGCTTCGGCGAGTCGTGGCCCAACCGCCACGACCTCTCCACGCTGCGCATCCTGGGGTCGGTGGGCGAGCCCATCAACCCCGAGGCCTGGAAGTGGTACCACCGGGTCATCGGCAAGGGTCGCTGCCCCATCATGGACACCTGGTGGCAGACCGAGACCGGCATGTTCCAGCTCACGCCGACGCCGGTGGTCCCGCTCAAGCCCGGCTCGGCCACACGCCCATTCTTCGGGCAGGACGCGGAGATCCTCGACGAGGAGGGCAAGCCGGTGGCCGACGGCGACGAGGGCTACCTGGCCCTCAAGAACCCGTGGCCCGCCGCGGCCATCACCATCTACAAGGACCCCGACCGCTACGTGAAGCAGTACTGGACCAAGTACCCGGGCCGCTACATGGCCGGCGACTCGGCCAAGCGGGACAAGGACGGGTACTTCTGGGTCATCGGCCGCACCGACGACGTGATCAAGGTCTCGGGCTACCGGCTCGGCACCGCCGAGGTGGAGAGCGCGCTCGTCAGCCACCCGGCCGTCGCCGAGGCGGCGGTGATCGGCATCTCCCACGAGGTGAAGGGGCAGGCCATCTACGCGTACTGCATCCTCCGCAAGGGCTTCAAGGAGAGCGAGGAGCTGGCCGACGAGGTGAAGGCCCACGTGGGCAAGCACATGGGCCCCATCGTCCGCCCGGAGAAGGTCACCTTCGTCGACTCGCTCCCGAAGACCCGCTCCGGCAAGATCATGCGGCGGGTGCTGAAGGCGCGCGCGCAGGGGCTTCCCGAGGGGGACGTCTCCACCCTGGAGGAGTAGGCGCGGGGGGGCGTCCGGGAAACGGCGGAACGGTCGGGGCGGTGCCGTGTTCGGGCCCGCCCGCGGGGGCGCCGCCGCGCTTCCGGTCGGGGCGATTTCGGGGTAAACACCTCGAAACCCCGAAGGAGACCTCATGAGAATCCTCGCCGCCGCCGTACTGCTCGCCCTCGCCGTCCCGGCCTTCGCGGCCACGCCGGATCCGAAGAGCGAGGACGACAAGACCATGTACGCGCTGGGCGCCCTGGTCTCCCGCAACTTCAAGGACTTCAACCTGAACGCGAAGCAGGTCGAGCAGGTCCAGAAGGGCATGACCGACGCGCTCACGGGCAAGAAGCTCGCCGTCGACATCGAGAAGCAGACGCCGAAGCTCCAGGAGTTCCTGAAGGCCTACATGCCGAACCACCCGGGCCAGACCTCCACGCCGGACCCCAAGGCGAAGAAGCCGACGCCGGACCAGAACACGCTCTACGCGCTCGGCGTCCTGGCCTCGAAGAACCTGAACGACCTGTCGCTCACCGCCCCGCAGGTCGCCATGATGGAGCGCGGAATGGCCGACACCCTCGCCGGCAAGAAGTCGGCGGTGGACGTCACGGCCTACGAGCCCAAGGTCCAGGAGTTCGCGAAGGCCAAGGTCACGGCCGCCGGCGACGCCCGCAAGGCCAAGGAGGCCACCGCCACCGCCGAGTACGCCGCCAAGCCCGGCGCCGTGAAGACCGCCTCGGGCCTGGTCTACATCCAGGTGAAGGCCGGCACGGGCGCCTCCCCCGCCGCCACCGACAAGGTGAAGGTGAACTACGAGGGCAAGCTCATGGACGGCACGGTCTTCGACAGCTCCTACAAGCGCGGCCAGCCCATCGAGTTCGGCCTGAACCAGGTCATCCCCTGCTGGACCGAGGGCGTGCAGAAGATGAAGGTCGGCGGCGAGGCCACGCTGGTGTGCCCGCCCTCGATCGCCTACGGCGAGCGCGGCGCCCCGGGCGCCATCCCCCCCAACGCGACGCTGGTCTTCAAGGTCGAGCTGCTCGGCGTGACGCCGAGCGCGCCGGCCCCTGCCCCCGCCGGGAAGTGACATGAGCGCCACCGCCCTCCTCCTCCTCGTGCTCGCCGCCGGACCCGCGGACACCGTGCCCGCGCAGGCGGCGCCCGATGCCAAGGCCAAGGCCCCGGCGACCCGGCCCGCCGGGAAGCCGCAGCCCGGCGACGCCGGCCTCGAGACCGAGCGCGACCGGACCCTGTACGCCCTGGGCGTCGCGGCCGCGGACAGCTTCAAGGTCTTCAACTTGAAGCCGGAGGAGCTGGCGGTGGTGCAGCGCGGGCTGTCCGACGCCGTCCTGGGGAAGAAGATCCAGGTCGACATGGGCGTGTACCGCTCGAAGGTGAACGAGCTCGCGTCGTCGTCGTACGGCGACCGGAGCCGCGCCGCGCTGGTCCACTTCTCGAAGGAGAAGGGGGCCCAGCGCTCGCCGTCGGGCCTCATCTTCATCTCCTCGCGCGAGGGCACCGGCCCGAGCCCGGGCCCGGGCGACCGGGTCAAGATCAACTACGAGGGGAAGCTCGCCGACGGCTCGATCTTCGACTCGTCGAAGCGGCAGGGCGGACCGGTGGTGGCGGGGCTGGCGGAGTCGATCCCTTGCTTCCGCGAGGGCATGCAGAAGATGAAGGCCGGCGGCCAGGCCCGCATCATCTGCCCGGCCTCCATCGCGTACGGCGAGAAGGGCAAGCCGCCGACCGTGCCGCCCAACTCCACGCTCATCTTCGACGTGGACCTGATCGCGATCGAGTCGGTGCCGGGCGCTGCCCCGGCTGCGGCTCCGGCCCCGGCTCCCGCGGCGGCGCCGGCGAAGTAGCCGCGACCCGGACAGGGCCCGCCCCGGGCAAGCGCTTTCCTTCCGGGGCCCTTTGACGGTGAATGGTCGGACCGAGCGGCGCACCCTCCGGGGTGCGCCCATGGAGGCCCGCCATGTCCCGTCGCCGTTTCCACCTCGCCACGTCCCTCCTCGCGGCCGTCGCCGCCTGCCTGGCGCTCGCCGGCCCCTTCCCCGCCGCGGCCTGCACGACGTTCCGCGTCCAGTCCCGGGACGGCGCCTGGATCGTCGGCAGGTCGATGGAGCTCGGCCTGGTGCTCGAGAGCCAGGTGATGATCGTCCCGCGGGGGATGCGGCTCACCGCCACCCGCCCGGACGGCAAGCCGGGCATGGCCTACACGGTGAAGCACGGCTTCGCCGGCATGAACACGCTCGGCGTGGACATCGCCACGGACGGGATGAACGAGGCCGGCCTCTCGGTGGGGGCGCTCTACTTTCCCGGCTACGCCGCCTACCCCCCCTACCCTGGCGACGGGAAGGACGCGGTGTCCAACCTGGAGCTCGTGAACTGGCTGCTCTCTCAGTTCGCCACCGTGGACGAGGTGCGGGCCGCGCTCGCACGGGTCCCGGTCTACGACCTCGTCCTGCCGCCGGCCGGGCCGCAGCCGCTCCACTGGGCCGTCTCCGACGCGCGCGGCGGCGCCATCGTCGTCGAGCACGTGGGCGGCAAGCTCACGGTGCACGACAACCCCATCGGCGTGCTCACCAACTCCCCGCCCTTCGAGTGGCACATGACGAACCTGCGAACCCACGTGAACCTCACGAACCTCAACGTGGACGGGCTGCGGCTGGGATCGGTGGAGATCGCCCCCCTGGGCCAGGGCTCGGGGCTCCTCGGGCTGCCCGGCGACTACACGCCCCCGAGCCGCTTCCTGCGCGCCACCGCCCTCGCCTTCTCGTCGGTGCCCCCGGCCACGGCCGACGAGGGCACCGCCCTCGCCTTCCACATCCTGAACTCGGTCGACATCCCCATCGGCGCGGTGGCCGAGAAGGTCCCGGGCAAGGCGGGCGCGGCGGCCACGCTCCACTACGAGCAGACCCAGTGGATCACGGTCCACGACCTCGCGAACGGCCGCCTCTACTTCCGGTCCTACGGCGACCTCACCCCGCGCATGGTGGACCTCCGGCGGGCCGGCCTCGACGGGAAGGCCATCCGTCACGTCCCCGTCCCCACCCGGTGGCGGGCCGAGGACGTGACCGGCCAGGCGCGCTGAGGCGGACTCCGGGGGCGGCCTACTCGGAGACCGCCACCACCCGCTTCAGCCCCGCTCCGGGGTGCCGGAAGGCCTCGGGGGCCTCCTCCATGGTGACCCGGCTGGCGATGAGCCGCTGCAGGGCGCCGGGCCAGCGGCGCGCGAAGAGCCCGAGATCCTGGATGGCCGCCCGGTAGGCCTCGGCGCTGGGGTGCACCGGCCCGAGGATGACCTGGTTGCGCTGCACCATCCCGTGGAGCAGGTAGCCCGCGTCGAGCGTGAACGCGCCGCGGCGGCCGGGGACGCCGGTGAGGAGGTAGACCCCGTTGCGGCCGAGGTGCTCCATGGCCGCGAGGGCGTCGGGGGTGGCACCGGTGGCCTCGAACATCACGTCGATGCGCCCCAGGTGCCCGGCCAGCGACTGGAGCTTCTCCTCGTCGGCGGTGACGAACTGGGCGCCGATCGACTCGGCGAAGTCGGCCTTCTCGCCGCGGCCGGCATGGGAGTAGATGGTGACCTTGTAGCCGCGGACCACGAGAGCCATCGTGCCGAGCAACGCCACGGGGCCGGCGCCGAGGACGAGCGCCCGCTTGCCGGACCCTCCGGTCTCGCCGAGTGCCGCCCAGGGCAGCCGCTTCTGCACCTGCTCGAGCTCGGCGACCGCCGTCTCGGCGAGGGAGAGCGGCTGGGTGAGCACCGCCACGTCGCGCAGCTCGCGCGGCACGGGCTGCAGCCAGCGGGCGTCGTCGGAGAAGCGCTCGGCCAGGAAGCCGTGGGCGTCCTTGATGCCGCGCTGGGCGTACTCGCCGGAGAGGCAGAAGTCGGGGCGTCCCATGCGGCAGGCGCGGCAGGTCTCGCGGCGGCAGGGGCGGCGGACGGTGGGGACCACCAGGTCGCCGGGGCGGATGCGACGCACGGACGACCCGACCTCGACCACCTCGCCCACCGCCTCGTGGCCCAGGACCAGGTAGGGCGAGTCGGGGGGCGGCGAGCCCATCCGGAACGAGGCGATCTCGCGGTCGGTGCCGCAGAACCCGACCTCGAGGACCCGGACGACGACGTCGCTCGGCGCCAGGATGGCGGGCTCGCGGTGGTCGACGAGGCGGAGCGCGCGCTCCTCGGGGAAGACGGCGACGGCTTTCATCCCGCCTCCTAGCTGTTCTGGGAAAGGATGAGGTTCACGTACTGTGCGCGCTCGAAGGCGCGCGGGTCGCGGGCCTCCTTCTGCGAGAGCGAGCCGCGGAAGTCGTCGAGCGCGGAGTAGTGACCGCGCTCCATCCACTCGGCGAGCCCGGACTTGAGGCCGGCGAGGTGGGTGACGCCGTTGCGGAGCAGCGTCGCGGCGAGCTGGACCACGGTCGCTCCGGCCAGGATCATCTTCACGACCCCCGCGGTGTCGTGCACGCCGGTGGAGGCGGCGATGTCGGCCTTCACCCGCCCGTACAGGATGGCGGTCCAGCGCAGGGGCACGAGCATCTCCCAGGGGTGGGAGAGCTGCATCGAGCTGTTGAGCGCCAGCCGGTCGAGGTCGATGTCCGGCTGCAGGAAGCGGTTGAAGAGCACGAGCCCGTTCACGCCCTCGTCGTCGAACTTCCTCGCCACGTTGGCGAACGACGTGAAGTACGGGGAGAGCTTGAGCGCGATGGGGACCTTCACCGCCTTGCGCACCGAGCGGACGATCTGGATGCACTCCTTCTCGATCTGGTCGCCGGTGACGGCCGGGTCGGCGCCCACCTGGTAGATGTTGACCTCGATGGCGGATGCGCCGGCGTCCTCGAGCTGCTTCGCGTACTCGCTCCAGCTGCCGGCCGCGGCGGCGTTGAGGCTCGCGATGACCGGGATGCGCACCGCCTTGCGCGCCTTGTCGAGGAGCCGCAGGTACTCGCGCGGGCCGATGCGCTGGGGGGGCAGGTAGCTGCGCGCCTCGGGGTTCGCGTCGGACTGGAAGCTCACCGCCTCCTCGAGCGCGCTCTCGGCCGCCTCGATCTGCTCCTCGAAGAGCGAGCGGAGCACGATGGCGCCGGCGCCGCTGGCCTCCGCGGCCTGGAAGTTCTCCGGGCGGTTGGAGATGGAGGAGCTGGCGACGACGAGGGGGCTGGGGAGCTCGAGCCCCAGGTACCGCGTGGTGAGATCGCTCATGGGACAGACATCCTCGCCGGATCGGCGTGGCTTGTGAAGGGGTTCCGGACGGGGTACGACTGCCGCCTCCCGGAGGCCACATCCCCCCTTCCCCGCACCGATCCGGGCTCCTCTACGCCCTGGCCGCCTACCTGGCCTGGGGGCTCTCCCCGGTCTACTTCAAGGCGCTGCGCCCGTCGGGCCCGCTCGAGATCCTGTCCTGGCGGGTGGTGGCCTCGGTGGCGCTGCTCGGGGCCATGACGGTCGTCATGGGGCGGAGCGCGGAGGTGGCGCGCTCGCTCTCGAGCCGGAAGCGGCTCTTCACCTTCCTGGCGACGACGCTCCTCATCTCGGTGAACTGGCTCCTCTACATCTGGTCGGTGAACGCGGGGCACCTCCTGGAGGCGAGCATGGGCTACTTCATGAACCCGCTCGTCACCATCCTGCTCGGGGTGGTCTTCCTGAAGGAGGGGCTGGACCGGCGCCAGGCCTTCGCGGTGGGGCTCGCGGCGCTGGGGGTGGCCTGGATGGTGGTGGCGCACGGGCGGCTCCCCTGGATCTCGCTCGCGCTCGCGCTCTCCTTCGCCCTCTACACGCTGCTCCGGAAGCAGGCCTCCATCGACGCTGTGGCGGGGCTGCTCGTCGAGACCTCGCTCCTCGCCCCGTTCGCCGCGGCCTGGCTCCTGAGGCTCTGGTGGCGGGGGGAGGCCCACTTCGGCACCTCGACCGGGATGTCGCTCCTGCTCCTCTCGGCGGGCGCCGTGACGGCGCTCCCGCTCGTGTGGTTCACGCTGGGAGTTCACCAGCTGCGCCTCTCCACCATCGGGCTGCTCCAGTACGTGGCGCCGACGCTGCAGTTCTCGCTGGCGGTGCTCGCGTACCGGGAGCCGTTCGGGGCGACGCAGCTCGTGACCTTCGCCTTCATCTGGGCCGGGCTGGGGCTCTACACGGCCGACGCCATCGCCCGCTCGAGGCGGCGCGAGTCCGTGCCTGCGGTGGAGCCGCTCGACTGAGCCCGGCAGCTCGGGATTGCTTCGCTACGCCCGGGGCCGGACGGTCACCACCGGCATGGGCGCCCGCCGGACCACCCGCTCCGCCACCGACCCGAGGAGCACGTGGGCGAGGCCGGTCCGCCCGTGGGTCCCGACCACAATGGCGTCGAACTTCCCGTCCTCCGCGGCCGCGACGATCTCGGCCGCGGGCTCGCCGACGGCCTTCCCGGTGGAGACGCGCGGCGCCCCGTCGGCCACCGCCTCGGCCTTCCAGCGTTCGAGCAGGGCGTCGGTCTGCTCGGCGAGTTCCTGGAGCATGCCGGTGGCGGGGAGCACCGTGCCCTCGGGCAGCGTGTACCCGGGGAGCGGGTAGGCGTGGAACACGGTGACCTCGCCGTCGAACCGTCGCGCCAGCTCGGAGGCGACCTGGAGCGCGCTGCGGGACGCGTCGGAGAAGTCGACCGGGCAGAGGATCTTCTTCCATTCGAGGGGCATCAGCTGTCCTTCCATGCGCCGAGCAGGAACTCCTCCTCGGCCGGGGAGAGATCGAAGCGCTGCCCCGCCTCGGAGATGAGCTTCGCGCGCGATGCCTTCGGATCGGCCATGCGTTGCTCGGCGAGCCACTGCAGCGCCCGGCGCAACGCGTCCCCCTTCGGGGGCAGACCCTCACCTTCGCCCATGATGCACCTCCCGGTTCGCTACCCATACAGATACGCCTCCGGCGGCGGGCTGCAAGACCCCGGCAGGCACCCCCGCATCGTGGCATTCTCCGGGCATGCGATTCGCCACCCTTCGAGACGGCACCCGCGACGGCAAGCTCTGCATCGTGCGTTCCGACGGCGCCCGGCTCGCCGACGCATCCCACGTGGTCCCCACCCTGCAGGCGGCACTGGATCGCTGGGACGAGATGGAGCCCCGCCTGCGGGAGCTCGACGCCGAGCTCGAGAACGGGCGCGTCGCCACCGACCCGGTGATGCTGCCCCAGCTCCAGGCCCCCCTGCCGCGCGCCTACGAGTGGATCGACGGGTCCGCGTACCTGAACCACGCCCGGCTGGTCCGGCGCTCTCGCGGCGCCGAGCTCCCCCCCCGGTACGAGACCGATCCCCTCGTGTACCAGGGCGGCAGCGGCGTCCTGCTCGGACCGGCGGACGACGTCCTGCTCGCCGATCCGCTCATGGGGCTCGACTTCGAGGGGGAGCTGGCCGTCATCCTGGGCGACGTCCCCATTGGAACCCGCGCCGACGGCGCCGCGGGCCACGTCCGGCTCCTGGCCATGCTGAACGACCTCACCATGCGGAACCTGGTCGCCGGGGAGCTGGAGAAGGGGTTCGGCTTCTTCCAGTCGAAGCCCTCCACGGCCTTCGCCCCGTTCGTAGCCACCCCGGACGAGCTGGGCGGAGCCTGGCACGACGGCCGCGCCTGGCTCCAGCTCAAGCTCTGGCTGAACGGCCGGGTGGTTGGGGACCTCGAGACCGGCCCGGAGATGCACTTCTCGTTCGCCCAGCTCGTGGAGCACGTGGCCCACACCCGGCCCCTCACGTCCGGCACCATCCTGGGAAGCGGGACGGTGTCGAACGAGGACCCGAAGCGGGGCGTCTCGTGCCTCGTCGAGCGGCGCGTCCGGGAGATCATCGCCTCCCCCGACCACAAGCCCACGACGCCGTACCTCAAGGTGGGCGACCGCATCGCCATGGAGGCGTACGACGCCCAGGGCCGAAGCGTCTTCGGCCGCATCGACCAGAAGGTGATCGCCGGCTAGGCCACCGCGCGCCCACCGGCCTCGTCGCGCCGGACCGCCTCCCCGCGCCTCACCGCCTCCTCGCCCAGCTCCCAGACGAGCGCGTCGGGCGCCCGCCCGGTCACCCGGATGTACCCGCGGTGAATGCCGTGCAGGTGGTGCCCCGCGCAGAGCGAGACCAGGTTCTCGGCCTCGTCGCCCCCGCCGCGCGACCGCCACTGCACGTGGTGTGCGTGCACCGCGGCCCGGCTGCAGCCCGGCACCTGGCAGAGGCCGCCGTCCCGCTCGAGGACGCGCCGCTGCAGGGTCATCCGTCGTTGCCGGATGCCCTCCCAGGCCTCGACGAAGTGGGTGCACATGACCCCGAGGCACTCGCCCGGCGACATCCAGCGCCCCTCCCGGTGCATGACCGCCCGGCAGCCCTCGTCGAAGGTGTCGGCCACCCGCCGCGGCGCCACCACTGACACCCGCTCCCGCGCACACATCTGCCCCCGCTCCGCCTCCTCGACCTTTCGCCGCAGCTCGACGCAGGTGGACGTCTCGGCAACGGCGACCCAGGCCTCGAGGTCGCGCGGCACCGCCACCCCCGCAACGATCCGCGCCTTCTCGTAGGAGACCCGCCCCGCGCGCATGGCCACCCGCAGCCCGGGCAGCTCGTGCAGCTTGCGCTCCAGCCACACCCGCTGCGCGACCGTGCGCTCGCCCATGCCCAGCCGCTCGGCGGAGTATTGTGCGAAGGAGGCGAAACCGAGGTGCCGCCAGAGCCCGTAGGCCTGGACGACGAGCCCCAGGTGACCGACCAGCTCGTCCCACCCGTCGCGCATGGTGGCGAGCTCGCGCACGCGGGCGTCGAGCGCCGCCAGGTCCACCGGGCCTTCGTCGTCGCCCGGGCCCGCCGGCGCCGCCACGGGCTCCGGCCAGAGCAGCCGCTCCCAGCGCCCGGTCTCCGCCTCGAGCGCCGCCGCCAGGTCCGCGAAGCGAGCCTCCGCGTCACGGCGACCGTCCTCGGGGCTCTCGCCCTCGCCACCGTCTGTCCCCTCGCCCCCTTCCCCGCCCCACGGCGCCTCTCCCCCCTCCGGCGCCGGATTCGCCCCCAGGTACTCCTGGCAGATGGCCTCGAGCCGCTGCCACCGCGGAGCCGTGGCCCCGAGCAGCTCCCCCGCCAGCGCAAAGGCCTCGTCGACCTTCTCGAGGCACGGCCCGTCGGCCGGGAACTCGACCCGCTCCCAGCCGTCGTCCTCCGCCACCGCCGCGCCCTTCGCCCCTCGCACGGCCTCCCGCGCCTCCCGGACCGTCATCTTCGCGGCCCGTTCCACCCACGCCGCCTCGGCCTCCCCGCGCGCGAGCGGCAGGAGCTCCTGCGCCAGCCGCGGGCTCACCTCCCCGCGCCGCACCGCCGCCCGGAGCAGGGGCCGCCCGGCAAGCTCCCGCGCCAGCTGCGCGAGCCCCAGCGCCGTCCGCCCCGACATGCCCAGCACCTCGCGTGCGTAGTCGGCGAGCCCGGCGAACCCCAGCCGCAGCGTGCGCTCCCCGAGCGCCAGGGCCGCGAGGCACTCCCCCAGCGCGACCTCGACCGCGCCCTGCCCGCGCGCCACGCGCACGAGCAGCCGGTCGACCTTCTCGGCGGTGGCCCTTCCGCAGCCCGCTGCGCCGACCCCGGGGAACCGCACCTCCCAGGCCCGCGCCGCGAGCTCCTCCAGCATGACCCGGAGTGAATCACCGCCTGTCCGCCCACTGCCCATGCGTTCAGAGGCTAACCCGCACCCCTGACATTCCACCGCTCCATCGCCTTCCGGTCGTCCCTGCGCCGCTTCCGCTCGAGCGGCACCCGCACCGCCAGGTACGCGCCGACGGTCCCCGCCCGCACCGCCCAGCTCGACGTCGCGAAGAGCGCCACCACCGCCGACCCCAGCAGCACGCCGAGGACGAACCGCGCCACGAGCTTCACCGGCCGTGGCGCCCCGAGCAGGCTCGTCGCCACGGTCGGGAGCAGCATGGCCGCGAACGCCAGGCCCAGCTGCCAGTCCGGGATGCGCGCCGTCCACCCCGTCGCGACGGCCACCGGCACGCCCACGACCATGCCCGCGAGCCCCATCGTGCAGCCCTTGCACATGGGCAGCCCCCGCCACGTCCAGACGTGCTCCGCGAAGGCGGGGTGGTCGGGATGGTGCGCGAAGGCCCGGGGACGCGTCCGCCGCAGGTGGGCCACGAAGCCGTCGGACCCACCCGTACCTGTCGGTGAACTTGCCACGTGCAAGTAAACGTTATCTCATTGTCTCGGCAACCACACCTGCGCTCGGTCGAGCCGAGCCGGAGGAGTCTCGCATGAGCCGGACCCGCGTCGCAGCTTACGGAGTGGCCGTCCTCGTCGTCACGGTGACCTCGTTCCTGCTCGGTTGTGGCGGCGAGGACACGAGCGGCAACACCTGCAACGGCTGCAATCCCAGCCCCCCCTGCTGCTCCACGTCCGGAGGCATCCAGGTCGGAGGCGTCATCGTTCCCGAGTGCTGCACCAAGTGCCCGAACGGCTCCACGTTCCGGGCGATGGACACCGTCACGCCCGGCGGCCCTTACCTACAGTGTACGTGCAACGGGTGCTGACCCGCGGCGCCATCCGGGCGGGCCGGTTAGGCTTGCCCGGATGACGCTCACGCTCCACTCCTACTGGCGGTCGTCGTGCTCCTGGCGCGTGCGCATCGCGCTGCACCACAAGCGGCTGCCCTTCACCTATGCCGCGGTGAACCTCCTCACCGGGGAGCACCTCGCCGACGCGCACCGCGCGCGAAACCCCATGACCACCGTGCCGCTGCTCGAGGTCCACGACCCCGGCCGGTCCGGCCAGCCGCCGCTGCGCCTCGCCCAGTCCATGTCCATCCTGGAGTGGCTCGAGGAGCGCCACCCCACCCCCCCGCTCCTCCCCCGCGACCCCGCCGCGCGCGCCCGCGTCCGCGCCATCGCCGAGGACGTGAACTCGTCCATCCAGCCCTACCAGAACGCGTCCACCATGAAGTGGCTGCGCGAGCGCCACCCCGGCGCCGCCGACGACGTGGCCTTCACGAGCCACTTCCTGGCCCGCAGCATGGCCGGGCTGGAGGAGGTGGTGCGCGACGGCGCCGGCACGTTCTGCCACGGCGACGAGGTCACGCTCGCCGACCTGTTCGTGGTGCCGCAGCTCTACGGCGCGAGGCGATTCGGCGTGGACGTGGCGCGCTTTCCCACGCTGCTGCGCGTGGAGGCCGCCTGCGCCGCCTTGCCCGCCTTCGCCGCCGCCGCGCCCGAGGCCCAGCCCGACGCCCCGCCCGCGCCGCCGGCGTA
>JBBIOL010000012.1:0-53320 GCA_037443385.1 Anaeromyxobacteraceae bacterium | reverse complement strand
TTCGACCGGGTGCGCGGGCCGATCGGCAGCGGCCGCCTGCGCCGCCTCCACCGCCCGCCGGCGCAGGACGCGCATGCCCATGCCGGCCGGGAAGATCGACTCGCAGGCGCCGGCCACCTCCCGCGGCGTGGCCATCTGCGGCACGGCCGCGTCGAGCGCCTGGGCCAGCTCGAGCGCGCTCGCGAAGCGATCGCCAGGCTTCACCGAAAGTGCACGACGGACCACGGCCGCCAGCGCCGCCGGCACGCCAAGCGGCTCGAGCCGCGGCGCGGCGCGGGACAGCATGGCGACGTCCGGATCGGGCTCGCGCTCGAACGGGTTCTCCCCGGCCAGGCAGGCGTGGAGCACGAGGCCGAGCCCGTGGACGTCGCTGCGCCGGGAAGCCGCGCCCGGACCGCCGAGCACCTGCTCCGGGCTCTGCCAGGGCAGGAGATCGGCGGCGGAGCGGCAGAGGCCGGCCCCGAAGCCGGACACGGCGGTCACGCCGGAGCGGCAGACGACGAGGTTCGTAGGACGCAGCCAGCCGTGCAGGATGGGTCCGTGCTCCTGCCCCTCCTCGTGCGCGAAGTGGAGCGCCACGCAGGCGTCGCGGACGATTCGCGCCGCGATCTCGGCCGCGAGCCTCCCGCCCACCGCCAGGATCTCCGCCAGGGTCTCGCCGTCGGCGTGCTCGAGGGCGAGCGCGATGCGCCCGTCGTCCTCGTGGAGCCCGAGCGGGGCCTGGATATTGGGGTGGTGGAGCGCCTCGGCCGCGCGCGCGACCTCCCTCCACAGACCCTCCCTCGCCGGGGCGTCCACACCCGGCAAGTAGACGATACGGGCCACACGTGGGGCGTTTCCGTCCTCCGTGAACAGCCCCAGTCCCTCGCCCTCGCGCCCCGGAAAGGACCCCAGGAGCCGCACCCGCCCACCTGCCATGTGGGTCATGGTAGCACCATGTACCCCTGGGTGCGCAAATTTCGCACCGAAAATTAGGGGGTTCTCAGCTCTCGCGTGCCACGATCTGGCCCCGGGGGACGACGAGCAACGCCCCTCCCGAGACGCAGATGTCCTGGCCGACGAGGTGCGCCGACGCCTGGCTGGCGAGGAAGAGGGTCGCGTGCACGCAGTCCTCGACCTCCCCGATGCGACGGTTCGGCAGTGCGCCCGCGACGAGCGGGCCGATGGTGGCGAGGTCCTCCTCCGCCATGGGCGTGCGGATCCAGCCCGGCGAGACCAGGTTCACCCGCACCTCTGGCGCGAGCTCGACGGCGAGGCTCATCACGAGCGACTGGATGGCGCCCTTGGTCGCCGCATAGTGGGAGTGCCCGGCCTCGCCACGCTGGCCGGCCGTGGACCCGACGAGGACCACGTTGCCCGGGCGCCCTTCCCGGAGGAACGGCAGCGACTCCCGCACGAGGTAGAACGCGCTGAAGACGTTCACCCGGAAGATCTCCTCGAGCCGCGCCGCCGGCAGGCTTCCGATGGCGCCGTCGTTCCAGATGCCGGCGGAGTGCACGAGCTGGTCGATCCCGCCGAGCAGGCGCGCCGACTCGCGCACGAGGTGCACGGCGCCCTCCTCCGCGCCCAGGTCCGCGCCGACCGCGAAGCCCCGCCCGGGGAAGCGCGCAGCGAGCGCCCGCGCGGCGTCGCCGTTCGTGCGGTGGTGGACCACGACCCTCATCCCCTGCTCGAGCATGGCCTCGGCGATGCCGAACCCGATCCCGCTCGAGCCGCCCGCGACGATCGCCCTGCGCCCGGCCAGGTCCTCGTACCGCGCCCGGATCCTCATCGTTCCCTCCGCCCCTTCCGCACGCCCTTCCGGCGCGCCGCGCGGGGCGCGCTCCAGCGCGCTCCCGCCACCACGTCCCGCACCTGCACGAAGCTGGAGATGGAGAGTGGCCAGCGCTCCTGCCCCTCCTCCGCCACGTGGCGCGCCGTCACCGCGCGGGCGGAGATGGCCGCGAGCCGTTCCCGGTACTCCGCCGAGATGTACGTCCCGTACTCGGCCCAGACCCCCACCGCGTCGCACGCGCGTGCGACCGGCATGTCCTTGCGCACGTTGTCGCCCACGTAGAGCACCTCCGGGCCGCGCAGGCCGAAGTCGGCGAGGATGCGGCGCAGGCCGTCCGGGCTCGGCTTCTCCGCCTCGCGCGGCAGCTCCCGGGTGACGGTGCGCGAACGGTAGTGGCCCGCCGCCTCGCGCCGGCGGATGGCCGGATCGACGTTCTTCGGGAGCGGATAGCCGGCCAGCGTGTAGAGCGCGTCGAAGTGGCCGTCGAGCTCGAGCCACTTCAGCCGCAGCTCGGCGGCGTTCCGGGGGGCGTCGGTGAGCGCGACGAGGGTGAGCCCCTCGGCGCGGATCCAGCGCAGCGTTTCCACCACGCCGGGGTACGGGGTGAGCCACCGCTCCCGCGCAGCCTTGAATGCACGACGGGCCGGGTCGACCACCAGCCGGTTGAACGAGTCGAAGTCCCGCTCGTAGGGCTTGAAGATGTCCGACTCCTGGATGGCGAAGGGGTACTCGTTCGACCCGTACCGGGTGTAGACCTCCTTCAGCGACTGAACGATGCGCACGCGGGGGAGGCCCGTGGTCGAGACCAGCGAGTCCACCATGGCTTCCAGGCTGGGGACGATGTAGTCGACCCAGGGGTAGAGCGTGTTGTCGAGGTCGGTGACGACGGCGCGGATGCGGGGCACGGGGCGCATGGTAGCCACGGCGCGCCGCCCGCGCTAGGTAGGGATCATGCGCTACGTCCGCCACGTCTTCGTCTGCGAGAACCGCCGTCCCGACGGCCACCCGCGGGCGAGCTGCGCGCGGTCCGGCGGGGCCGAGGTCCGCGCGGCGCTCAAGGCGGCCATCCAGGCCCGCGGCCTGCAGCTCCAGATCCGCGCCAACGCCGCGGGGTGCCTCGACGCCTGCGAGCACGGGGTGGCCATGGTGGTCTACCCGGAGGGGATCTGGTACGGCGGCGTCACCGTGGCCGACGTGCCGGAGATCCTGGAGAAGCACCTCGTCGGCGGACAGCCGGTGGAGCGTCTCCTGGTTCGGAAGTTCCCGGGGATGCCGTAGCCGCGCGCGTCAGTTGAGGAGCGTGCGCTTGCCGCCGAGCTCGCGCAGGAGGGCCCGGACCTCCTCGACGTCGGAGGCGCGCGGGTGTCCCTGGACGTAGGCCTCGAGGTCGCGGGCCGCGGCGGCCGTCCCACCCAGCCGCGCCGAGACGAGCCCGCGGTCGCGCCGCTCCTCCAGGTCGCCGGGGGTGACCTGGAGCAACCGGTCCACCACCCAGAGCGTGCGGACGTCGTCGCCCCGCTCCACGTAGATGCGCTTCAGGTTGTGGAGCAGCCGGGTGAGGATGTGGCGCGAGTCGACCGGGTCGAGCAGCGACGGGTCGAAGGGCCGGCCGTGGAGCACCGCGCGGAACCGGGCCGTGCACTCGTCGCCACCGAGGAGCTCCCAGCCGTTGAAGGCGTCGACGAAGATGTCGCCCGGGAGCCCCATCTGCGCGGGGCACTTCACGAGGAAGTGGCCCGGGAAGCCCACCCCGAGGAGCTCGAGGCCGAGCCGCCGCGCCACCTCGATGGTGACGATGGAAAGCGTGATGGGGATGCCCAGCCGGCGCTCCACCACCTCGTTCAGGAAGGAGTTGCGCGGGTCGTAGTACTCCTTCTCGTTCCCCTGGAAGCCCTCGTCGCGCAGCACCTTGCGCATGGCCTGCAGGACGCGGTGCGCCGGCCGCAGGTCGCCCACCTCCGCGCCCACGCGCGCCGCGATGGCGTCGAGGCCGGCGAGGGTCCGCCCCGGGTCGAGGTCCGGGTACTCCTCGGCGGCGATGGCCAGCGCGGCCTCGTCGAGCGGGATGCGCGGCCGCTCCAGGAGGGCCCCGAACCGCGCGCGCGCCGATGTGGTCGCCTCCGTCATCCGCTCACCCGTGCTGCGACGTCCTCGTGGTACCGGCGCTCCTGCCGGGCGAGCCACGCCGCCTGCGCGACGACCTCGCTCCCCGCACCCTGGCCGGGGTGTCCGGACAGATCCTTGAACGAGATGGCCAGCCGAGTCCAGCCGGCGGCGATCTCCGCCATGCGGTCCGGCAGGCCGAGCGCGGTCACGGCCGGGTGATGCGCCGCCGCCTGGGCGAGGAACCGGGCGTAGAGCAGCCGGAAGAGCGCGCCCCCGGTGCCCCGCTTCTCGACGACCTGGTAGGCGAAGCGGAAGCACCAGGCCCGGTCGGCCTCGTCGCGCGCCAGCTCGTGCCAGCGCGGGAGCTCGGATGCGAAGCGCTCCAGGGCCGAGACGCCGGCGAAGCCGTCGTTCGGGAGCAGCATCTGCGTGGCCTGGCGGCGCAGGGCGTCGGCCACGCACGTGCGCCAGCGCACCGGCGCGCGCGGCGCGTCGACCTCCATCCAGAGACGCCCGGTGTAACCGAGCGGCTGCCCGTCGGAGGCGCGGGCCCGCTCCAGGTCGGAGAGCGCCACCTCCTGGAGCTCGGCGCGCTCGGTGTCGCCGAGGAGCGCCACCCCCCTGCCCTCGTCGTGGCCTGCCAGGAGCACGCGGTGGCCGTTGAACGGGGACGAGGTCCTCCAGTAGGGCAGGAAGCGGAGGTCGGTGGAGAGCACGGGGGCGAACCCGCGGTCGAGCGCGTCCCGCACGCGGGTCCAGGCCCGCTCCGGGTCGTCCTCCGTCCGGACCGCCACCGGGGCGCCCAGCACCTCGCAGGCGGTCACCTCGAGCGTCCAGGGGCGGCCGAGCAGGATGCGGGTCGGCGAGAGCGCGGGCGAGTCCAGGTAGAAGAAGCCCAGGCCGGCGCCGAGCCCGAAGGCCATCTCCTCGGAGAGGTCGAGCCCGCGGGCGCGCAGCGCTCCGGCGAGCGCCGTCGAGCCGCAGTGGACGCCGGGCCGGTGGGCGAGGCCGGGGAGGATCACGAGGGGCAACATACGGGGGCGCCGAACCACGCGCCAATCGGCGGTTTCCGGGCGATTCGCGGGTCGGCGCGCGGGCGTTGACATCGCCGCCCGCGGCGTCTAGTCTGCCCGCCCTGCCATTCCCCAGTAGCTCAGTTGGCAGAGCAGGTGACTGTTAATCACCGGGTCCGTGGTTCAAGTCCACGCTGGGGAGCCACTTCACTGCGCCGCCTTGAGGCGGCGCAACGATCGATGAAGGCCCCGGAGGGAAACTTCCGGGGCCGTTGTCTTCGTGGGGGCCATGTTCCCGGGCCACGCCAGTGGCGACGTCGGCATCGCTCCGCGTCATCTCAGCAGCCCATCGGGAGGTGGAGGTGGGGATGACCTGCCCCCTGTAAACCAGGCCAGATCAGATGCGACCACTACGCTGCGGGTGGAGGTCGCATGATGGGGAAGAAGTACAGCGAGGAACAGATCATCCGGGCGCTGCACAAAGCGGTCCGCGGCGCCAAGGGCGAGGACGTTCGCCGGCGGCTCGGGATTGATGGCGTCACCCTCTACAAGTGGAAAGCCACGTTCGCAGGGATGCAGGTCAGCGATGCCCGGAGGCTTCGGCAACTCGAGGATGAGAATCGGCGCCTCGAGCAGATGGTCGCGGACCAGGCCCTCGATATCCAGGCGCTCCGGGCGGCAGCCGCCCGCCTGGGCGGACGTGCGCCGTGGGCTCCGCGCCGCTAGAACCCGCGGCGCTCAGCCGTTGCGGATGGATCGGACCGGGTCGCGGCGGCTGCCGGGGGAGGGGCGCGATGACGAAGGGACGGCTGGAGGCCTTCAGCGACGGCGTCGTCGCGGTCCTCATCACCATCCTGGTGCTGGAGCTCAAGGTTCCGCACGGCACGACCTTCGAGGTGCTCCGGCCGCTGCTCCCGATCTTCCTCACCTACGTCCTGAGCTTCGTCTACCTGGGCATCTACTGGAACAACCACCACCACCTGCTCCAGGCCACGCCCCGGGTGAACGGCCGCATCCTCTGGGCCAACCTCCACCTGCTGTTCTGGCTGTCGCTCATTCCCTTCACCACGGGGTGGATGGGGGAGAACCACTTCGCTTCCCTGCCGAGCGCCGTCTACGGAGCCGTCCTGCTCCTGGCGGCGGTGGCCTACACCATCCTCCAGCGCGCCATCATCGCCGAGGAGGGTCCGGGTTCCCGTCTCGCCGCCGCGGTGGGACGGGACCGGAAGGGCAAGGCCTCGCTGGCCCTCTACCTGGCGGCGATCCCGCTTGCGTTCGTCCGGGAGTGGATCGCCGACGCCATCTACGTGGCCGTGGCCCTGATCTGGCTGATCCCGGACCGCCGAATCGAGGAGCGGCTGCGGAAGTAGCAGCCCGCCGGGCCCGGCGCGCAGCGACACGACGCACGTAGGGCGCAGCGGGAGGCCCCTCCTTATGACGGCCGGGGTGACGCCTTCACCCTTGCCCACCCTCGAGACGGCCCGGCTCCTGCTTCGCCCGCTCGTCATCGAGGACGCGATCCAGGCGCAGGCGCTGTTCCCCTGCTGGGAGATCGTCCGATTCATGGACGCGATCGTTCCCTGGCCCTATCCGGCCGATGGCGCCCGGACCTTCTACGAGACCGTCGCGTTGCCGGCGATGGAGCGTGGCGAGGCGTGGCACTGGACCATCCGACTCCGGACCTCGCCCGATACGCTCGTCGGAGCCATCAACCTGAAGCGCGGCGACCGGGAGAACCGGGGGTTCTGGGTCGCCCCCGGATGGCAGCGCCGGGGGATCGCGACGGAAGCCTGCGCCGCCGTGAACGACTTCTGGTTCGACGTGCTGGGGTTCACCGTGCTCCGGGTGGGCAAGGCGGTCGCGAACGAGGCGTCCCGGCGGATCTCGGCACGCGAGGGCATGCGCCTCGTCGGGACCGAGGTGCGCGACTTCGTGTCCGGCCGCCAGCCGGGCGAGATCTGGGAGATCTCGGCGGAGGAGTGGCGGTCCCGGCGAGCCCGCCGTGCGACCCGGGAACACGGAGGGAGCGACATGACCGCGGAACGGACGGCGATCGCGCAGCGGTGCCTCGACGCGGCGTACGACGGCACGATGGACTTCCCCTCCTTCGTCCGTGCGCTGATGGAGGCGGGTTTCGAAGGCTACGACGTGGACTACCGGCGAGGCACGTCGACGTACTTCCACACGAGCGGCGAGAGCGTGCAGCTGGACCTGCCGGCGTCCGACACGCCCGTGGCGGCGGCGTTCCACGCCGACACCATCGCGCGCGCCGTGCGCGAGGCGCAGGCCCAAGCGCCCGGCTACACGTACGCCGGCTTCTGCACGAAGGTGAAGGCCGCGGGCTGCGCCGGGTACATGGTCTCCTTCCCCGGAAGGCGCGTCCTCTACTTCGGACGCACGGCCGAGACCCACGTGGAGCACTTCCCCCGGTAGGGTGACGTGGCGGTCCCTTCACCGCCCCATCGGAACCAGCCGGACGTCTCCCAGGTCCACGCGCTGGCCCGGCGAGACGTCCACCTCCCGGACGATGGTCTCGTGCTGTCGCGCGCCCACCCGGATGACCGGACGTCCGGGGGGCACCCGCTCGACCACCACCGTCCCGGGCGTGACCCGGTGTCCATCGGGCCCACCTCCACCTGGTCCGTCATTTCCCGGGAAGGGGATGCCCTCGCCGGTGACGTGGGCCGTACCGGAGCCCAGCACGACGGATGGCCCGTCGATCGTCTGGTCCTGCGCGCCGATCATCCGGGAACCGAGCAGGACGTACGCCCCGTCGATCGGACGGCCGTCGGCGCCGACCGGCCGTACCTGGATCGTGCCCGCGACCTGCACGGCGATGTCGCGCTCCACCGCCTCGCCCGGCGATGGGGACAGCGAGAGATCCCCCACCCTGCCGTCCGGAGTCGTCGCGATGAGCCGGACCGGCCCCGACGGCAGTTCCGGGACGACGAACCGATCTCCGCTGAAGTGGCGCCGGTCGCTCCCGACCTGCGGACCTTCGCCTGCCCCACGCATCTCGACGTCGAGGGAGAAGGCCTTCACCGGTGGAGCGCCGGGCGCGAGCAGCCGCCCCTGCACCGAGGCAGCCGGCCGGAGGTCCACGACGACCTCGCGCGTCGCTTCCTCGACCTCGAGCGGCGCCGAGACCCGGCCGCCCTTCCTCGCCGTCACCGTCACCCTCGAGGCGCCGGGCCGTCGCACCACCGAGGTGCGCCCCCCCTCGTCGGACACCGACGCGGCCACGTACCCCGTGCTCTCCACCGTCACGCGCGCGCCGCCCGCCGGAGCGCCACCCGGCTCGCGCACCTCGATGGCGAGCGTGCCCTGGGCGTCGTCCGGGCCCGCCGCGACGAGGTCGAGGCGCGTGGTCTCGCCACCGGCCACCTTCACCCGGGTCCAGCTGCCCGGGCCGGACCGACCCACCTTCCCGGCCAGCGCCCGGAAGTCGCCCGCCGGCAGGTCGACGCGGTAGCGGCCGCCCTCGCCCACCTCCGCGCGCGCGGCGTCGTTCAACCTCAGGACCAGGCCGTCGGGGGCCACGTACACCGGCAGGCCCGCCTCCGCCGGACGTCCGTGGGCGGTGCGCACCTCGCCCTCCAGCCTGCCGCCTTCGGCGAGGACGAAGTCCGCGGTGGAGCGGCGCCCCGCGCGGACGGGCACGGACCGGGTGTCTCCGATGGCCACCCCGGGCCGACGCGCCCGGATGCTCGCGACCCCGACCTCCAGGCCTGGCAGCACGTAGCGCCCGTCCACACCGGTCACGGCCTCGGCGGGTACCGACCCGACCGCGCCAACCCACATCGAGCCGCCGCTGACGCGCGCTCCCTCCAGCGGCGCTCCGTCCTGGCCCCGGACCACGCCCTCCACCACACCGACGCCTTCGAGCCGGATCTCGATCGCGTGGCGCTGGCCCGGGAGGACCACGAGCCCGCTCCGGGAATCCTGGGAGTGCCCGTCGGCGACGACCTCGAGATCGTACTCCCCGGTCCCGAGCGGACCCAGCTCGAACGCTCCGTCGTCCCCGGTGAGCGCCCGGCCCAGCTCGCCGCCCGTGCCGGCGGGCGTGAGCACGGCCTGGGCGCCGGCGATGGGTGCGCCGTCGCCGTCCGTCACCCGGCCGGCGATGGACGCACCGGTACCGAGCTGGAGGTCGGCCCTCGCCGTCGCGCCGGCCGCGACCGGAACCGTGACCGGGAAGGCCCCGGCGGTCCGCCCGAGGGTGGCCAGCACGCGGTAGCTCCCCGGGCTCACCTCCGCCGAGAATCCGCCACCCGACCCCGTGGTGACGCCGAGCACCTCGGCACCGCCGACGAACGACACCTCGGCGGCGACGGCCGGCCTCCCGTCCGGGAGCCGGACCGTCCCCTCGATGACCCCCGCGCCCCCGAGCTCGACCACGAGCGGTGACGTGCGCGGCACCACCACCTGCCGCAGGGCGGTGCGCGCGTGGCCCGGGGCCTCCACCACGAGCCGGTAGCGGCCCGGGGAGAGCCCACCGACCGTGAAGTCCCCGCGCGGGCTGGACGTCGCGCCGGAGCGCTCCTCCACCGGAAGGCTGGAGGGCGCCCTCCCCGGCGTGGACTCCCGCTCCAGCCAGAGCGTGGCGAGCGGAACGCCCTCGCCGGACGGCCGGCCGACGACGCGCCCGGAGAGCGCGACCGGGGGCAGGAGCTCCACCTCCACGACGGTGAAGGCGATCCCGGTGGGATGCACCGCCTCGACCTGCCCGGGCGCGAGACCCGGAGCCCGGGAGGTGACGAGCCAGGGACCGGCGCCGGCCGGGAACCGGACCCGGCCATCTGCCGCGGTCCGCGCCGTGCGCGCGACCTGCCACCCCGGACGACCCGTGGCCGCGTCGAGCGCCACCCGCCGGTAGACTCTCACGTCGGCGTCGGCCACCGGCGCGCCGCGGGTCGTGACACGGACGTCGAGGCCGCTCTCGACGGGGGCCATGCCCATCTCGGGCTCCGGGACGCGTTCGTCCCGCGTGACCGGCTGGAACGGGCGCGCGATGGAGCTGCCGCCACCGCCGCCGTGACCTGGCGACGGCCCCCCGCTGGAGAGCGCCCCCGCCACGGCGAGCGCCACGAGGGCCACCACCACGCCGCCACCGATGGTGGCCTTGCCGCCCACGCCGGACGCCGCTGCGGCCAGTCCGGCGGCGCCGACATGGGCCGAGGCGCTCGACGGGAGGGCGGCGACGACGGCCGCCGTGAACGCCGAGCCCGGGGCGGCCGACGCGAGCGTCTCGCCGAGGCGCGCGAGGAGATCCGCGCGCAGGTGCCCGCGCGCCCGGGAGAGCCGCTGGTAGACGGCCTGCTCGGTGAGCCCCAGCAGGCGCGCCACCTGGGAGGCCGAGTGCCCCTCGAGGTAGTAGAGCGCGATGGTCTCCCGGGCGTCCTCGGGCAGGGCGTCGAGCGCCTCCCGGACGACCGCCGCCTGCTCCGCCCGCAGGAGCCTGCTCCCCGGGTCGAGCGCCGGGTCCACGGCTCCGGCGAGGTGCTCCTCCGCGGCTGGACCCCGGACCTCGCGGGCTCGCCGTTCCGCGACGCGACGCGCGCGCAGCCGCGTCACCTGCCGCAGGAAGGGGAGGAAGCTCGCCGGGTTGCGGAGCGCGTGGAGGTCGTCCCAGACCTGGAGGTAGACGTCCTGTGCGACGTCCCGGGCGGCCTCGACGTCGCGCAGCTCGACGAGGGCGATGGACGCGACGAGTGACCGGGTGGCCGCCACGAGCCGGGCGAAGGCCTCCCGGTCGCCCCGGCTGGCGAGCAGGACCTCCGCCTCCGTCGTCGTCGGTGAAACGTGCATGCCGGGCCCCCCAGTGTACGGAGCGGCGCGCTCCCTGTCTCGAGAGCACGTCGACCCGGGAGAACCTGACACGGATCCCGCCGGATCGCGGACGCGGCGGGGGCGGGGGGCCTCGCGGGCTCGGGCCGGGGGCGCCGGCTACGGCACGGGGTTCAGGTTGATCTTGTAGGTCTCGAGCTGCTTGCGGACGTCCTCGAGCCGCTCGTATCCGGAGATGGTGATGGGGCCCGTGTAGCCGTCGCTCTGCAGCTTGCGCGGGGGGTACTGGACGAACGTCTTCATGATCCGCTCCAGCTCGGCCCCCATCACCGGAGCCAGCCACGTCCGTTCCGTGAAGCTGTTCATGAAAAGGTCGTAGCGCTCCTGCGGATCGGCCCAGAGGTCGAAGATCTGGGGGACCACGGCGACGTACTTCTCCGGGCCCTTCCATCCCAGGTTGCTGTCCACCGCGAGACCGCCCGTGTGCGCGCCGTCGTCGCCCCGCAGGTTGAAGACGAACTTGTAGTTGTGCCAGCGGATCGCCCCGGGCAGGAGCTCGTTCTCGGTGAAGTAGCACCACGTCTCCCGGGCGGACTTCCCGGTCCCGAAGAGCACGGGGGAGATGTCGTAGCTGTCGAAGAGGATCGGCTTGCCCTCCCGATCCTTCTCCGGGAGCTTGACGCCCGCCAGCGCGGCGAACGTGGCCATGAAGTCGAGCCCGCCCACGATTTCGAAGGTCCGGTCCCCGGCCTTGATCCTGCCCGGCATCCAGGCGATGGCCGGAACGCGGTTGCCCCCTTCCCTGTCCGTGCCCTTCGTGCCCCGGAAGGGCGTGTAGCCGGCATCCGGGTACACGTCCTGCCAGGCGCCGTTGTCGGTGGTCCAGAACACGAGCGTGTTGCCCTTGTCGAGTCCGAGGGACCGGATCTTGTCGAGGACGCGCCCGATGCGCGTGTCGGCCTCGACGATGGAGTCGGCGTACTTGCTCCTGGACGGCGACTTCCGGACGAAGTCGGGGTGCGGCAGGTTCGGCTGGTGCACCTTCATGAAGTTGATGTTGATGAAGAAGGGCTGCCCCGACCGGGCTGCGTCGTCGAGGAACTCCATGGCCGCCTTCTCGACGTAGGCGTCGAGGTAGGGGATGCCGACCACGCCCTTCTCCGGGGTGTCGACGTACTCCCCGTTGACGCTGAAGTCCTGGCGGGCCTTCTCCCCCGCGTTTCCGCTCAGCGCACCCTTCGTGACGCGCGCGAACATCTCCCGGAGCGAGTCCGGCATGTCCGGGAACCACGCGGGGTCGGCGTAGGTGTAGGCGTTGAGGTGGTAGAGGAAGGCGTACTTCATCACGTCGTAGCCCTGGGCGTTCGGGAGGGCGTAGTCCGACTCGCCCAGGTGCCACTTGCCCGTGAAGTACGTCCTGTAGCCGGCGGTCTTCAGGACCGAGGCCAGGGTCCACTCGGCGGCGGGCAGGCCGCCGCCCTGCCCCTGGAAGGCGACGGTCGTCATCCCGCTCCGGTTCGGGAAGCGCCCGGTCTGCATCGCCGCACGTCCGGGGGTGCAGCTCGGCTGGCCGTAGAAGGTGAAGAACGTCTGCCCCTCGGCCGCCAGGCGATCGAGCTGCGGCGTCGGCATGCCGCGGTTCGGGCCCCCTCCGTACACGCCCGCGTCGCCATAGCCGAAGTCGTCGGACACGATGAGGACGATGTTGGGCCTCTTCTCCTGGGCCGCGGCCGGCGATGCCGACAGGAGCGCGAGCATCGAGGCCGCGACGGATACGGATGGACGGTTCATGGCACGACCCCACTTTCCGTTGACCTGGATCGCCCTGCGGCGAAGGCCCTGCGACCCATGCGCATGCGACGATCGATGCGCAGGCGCCATTTGGGGACCAACCGACGCTTACCGGGGCGAGCGACGCCCGTCATCGGGTCCGGAGTATGCTGCCGTCCATGGCCCAGGCTCGACGGGCGCCCACCGATCGGAACGCACGGGTCTTCGCGATGCCCTTCTCGAGCGTCTACCCGCTCTACGTCCAGAAGGCGGAGCGGAAGGGGAGGACGCAGGCGGAGGTCGACGAGGTCATCACGTGGCTCACGGGCTACGACGCCCGGGGGCTCCGTCGCGCCGTCGATGGCAAGGTCGATCTCGAGACGTTCTTCGCGAAGGCACCCCGGATGAACCCGGACGCAGGGCTCATCCGGGGCCTCGTCTGCGGCGTGCGGGTCGAGGAGGTCGCCGACCCGCTGATGCGAAAGATCCGCTGGCTCGACAAGCTCGTCGACGAGCTGGCCCGGGGGAAGAAGATGGAGAGCATCCTTCGCCGGTAGCCTGGCCGGATACGCGGCCGCCCGACGCACCGGGCGGTCCCCGGCGAGATCGCACCTCCGGGAGGTCGCCATGGCCCACGTCGTCGACTTCGAGAGCGTGTCCACCGAGGGGCTGGAGTCCTCGCCCGTGGCGCAGGCCCTGGCGGGCCTGCGGGCCAACGAGGCACGCTACGTCCGCAACCGGTACGGGCACGTCCTCACCGTGAAACCGGCCGGCGCGGCGAGGAAGGTCATCGCCTGGGTGAACCGCATCCTCGCCGAGCGGGACATCGCCATCTCGTCCCCTCCACTCGAGGCGACTGCCTTCGAGGTCGAGGGGATCCGCATGGCCTGGGTGTTCTACCGGAGTGGACTTTCCGTGAACGTCATGTACGCCGACGACGACCCCCGCAGGCGGGCCGTGGGGTTCAAGCTCGCGACCGGCATGGACGTGCCGCCGGAGCTCGCGAGCAAGTTCAAGTTCGCCACCCAGCGCTCCAGGCTGGCCGGGACGATCCGCGGCTCGTTCTTCGTCATCCGGGGAGAGCACTGACGTTCGGGTCTCACCCGTGGAGCTTCGCCTGCCAGTCGTGCGGCACCTTGCCCCGCGGTCCCGGTGTCGGCTGGCCCCGGGGATGGTGCGTGGGCGGCGCGAGCGGCGGACCTTCGACCTCCGCCTCCAGCGCGTACGACCAGAACCAGTCCTCGCCCGGCTCGAAGCTCTGGACGATCGGGTGCCCGGTCGCCTCGAAGTGGCGGGTCGCGTGCTGGCTCGGCGAGGAGTCGCAGCAGCCCACGTGACCGCACTGGGCGCAGCGCCGGAGGTGGAACCACCACCCCGGGCCGTCGCTTGCGAGGCATTCGGCGCACCCGGTCCCGCTCGGCACGGCGGTGGGGTCGATCCCGGACTTCGTGGTCATGGGCCTCTCCTCGTCTCCTGCACGATCCCGCGGGCGCACCACTCCGGCCAGGGAGCCGCCGGCTTCGCTCCCCGGTAGGCGGCGGCGAGTGCATCGAGCCGGGACGCCACCTCCTCCACCGGGAAGTGCCGACCGAGCCAGGCCTCCAGCGCGGGGGCCAGCCTCGACGCGTCGTCGCCGGCGGCCTCCACGGCCGAGGCGAGCGCGCCGAGGAGGTCCAGGTCGGGCGGCCAGCCCGCCGCCCGCGAGCCCGCCTCGTAGGTGGACTGGGCGAATTCCAGCACCGCCTCGGCCGGGTCGGGAGCCGCCCGCACCACGTCCCAGTCGAGGAGGTGCTCGCCGAGGGTCGGGTCCCACCGCGCGCCGGCCGGTCCGACGCGGGCGGACTCGATCCCGGGCGGCTGCGGATAGGTGAAGGCGTACAGGGCCGCGTGCGGGTAGCCGTCCTGCCCGTGCCAGAATCCGACCTCGTACTGCCCCGCGTCCATGGCCGCGCGCCGGATGAGCCCCTTCCACGGCTCGAGGCTGGCCGGACGCCCGTCGAACCGGACCACCCGCTGGTCGAACGTGCCCCACATGAAGCCGAGTGGCGCCGTCCTTCCCCGGAATCGGGCCTGGAAGATCGAGAGCGGCCGGGAGACGCTCGACATGGCCTGCCACCACGCACGCACCGCGTCCGGATCGTACGTCGCGTGCACGCGGTCCTCGTCGAACGGGACCGGGTTCGCCACCTCCTGGGGCACGAGGTTCAGCTCCGGGTCGATGCCGAGCGCCCGCAGCGCGTCCTGGAGCATCGCGAGGAACTCGGCGACGGACCGGGCACGGAGCGGGAAGGAGATGGCGCGTCCGTCGCCGTGGGTGACCTGCACGGCATGGCCCACGAGGTCGACGTCGATCGAGAAGGAGTCCTCGCCGGACGGGATGGCACCCGTGCCGAGGCCCCGCGGCCCGAGCTCGAGCGCGACGTTGGCCCACTCGGGCTGGAACGGCGTGCGCAGCTTCAGCTTGCCGCAGACCTGGAGGTACATGTGCAGCGTGTCGAGCGTCGCCCGCAGGCGCTCGTACGGCAGCTCGGGCCACCGCAGATCGGGATTCGCCACGCTCGCCATCCGGCCGCCGATACCCCGGCCCCGACCCGATCACAGGGTCCATTTGGGGCCCAACTTCCGCTTACGGAGGCGATGGGGCCGGAGCGCCCCGCACGATGTACCGGAGCTGGACCATCCCGCTCCCGAAGACCCGGCTCCCGGCGAGGTCGAGCCAGCGCTCGGGCCCGGCGTCCACGAAGAGCCGGACCCCCCGGCCGATGATGACGGGCAGGATCGAGACCGTGAGCTCGTCGAGGAGCCCGGCGCCGACGAACTGGCTCACGACGATGCCTCCGTCCACGTAGACCTTCCGGATCCCCTCCTCGCCCAGCGCGGCGAGGACCTGGGCCGGCGTCCCCGCGACGAAGCGTTCCCCGTGGCCCCCCTCGGCGGGCCGCCGGGTGAGGACGAAGACCCGCTTGCCCTCGTAGGGCCAGGCCGGGAACCGGCACACGACCTCCCAGGTCCGCCGTCCGACGAGGAGGGCGTCCACGGAGGCGAAGAACCCGGCGTAGCCGTGATCCTCGGGCGGACCGCCCCTCTCCAGCCAGTCGAGCTCGTCGCCGGGGCCGGCGATGAAGCCGTCGAGGCTCATTCCGAGGAAGGCGGCGCTGAGAGGCCGGGGCATCGGGCGAACCTAGCTGCCGGGCGGCCCCGGCGCACGGGACGACCTGCTAGTCTCGCGTCCCGGAGGAACGCATGCTCCCGCCGCCCCGCCTGGCACTGGTCACCGGCACGAGCGCCGGCGTCGGACGCTCGACCGCCCTCGCCCTGCTCGCCCGGGGCTGGTCGGTCGTCGGCGTCGCGCGACGGACGGGCTCCGTCCAGCACCCGGCCTACCGGCACGAGGTGCTCGACCTCGCCGACCTCCCGGCGGTCGAGGCCTTCACGGCGCGGCTCGCCGCCGATCCGGTCGTCGCCGGGGCCTCCCGGCTCGGCCTCGTCAACAACGCCGGACAGCTCGGGCCGATGCGGCCCCTCACCCGCCTCACCGCCGCCGACCTCGCGCGGGTGAGCGCGGTCAACGCCGTCGCCCCGCTGCTCCTCGCGGGTGCGATGGCGCGGGTGGCCGGTTCCCGTCCGCTCCGAATCGTCGACGTCTCCTCCGGCGCGGCGACGAACGCCCGGGCCGGCCGGACTGCGTACTCCTCCACCAAGGCCGCCCTGCGGCTGGGCGGCATGGCGCTCGCCGCCGAGTCGGTGGCCCGGGTCGGTGGAACGGCACCGGACCTCGCCGTGGTGAGCTACGAGCCGGGCATGGTCGACACGGCCATGCAGGAGGAGAACCGGCGGGCCCGCCCGGACGACTTCCCCGACGCGGCGACGTTCGCCCGCCTCCACGCCGAGGGCCGCCTGGTGCCACCCGAGCTTCCCGCCGCCGAGATCGCCGGATTGCTCGAGCGCGACGACCTGCCCCCCTTCTCGGTGCTCCGACTCGAGCAGTGACGGGAAGCGCGGCCCGGGTGCCGGCGGGGGTGGACCTCAGGCCCGGAGCCAGCGCTCGGTGACGAGGTAGTTCTCGAGCGCGGCCAGGTCGAGGAAGCCGCGGACGTCGCGGTACACGCGGACCATGTTCGGGACCATCCGGGTGAAGCCGCCGAAGAGCCTCGCCGGGTCGAGCAGGTCGGCGCGGGTGCGGAACTGCTCCTCGACGATCCCGCACACCGGCGGGGACCCGGGCAGGACCGGCGCCGCGACGACGTTGCGCACGTAGTTCCACAGCGGGTGGATCTCGAGCGCGAGCGGCGAATGCCCCGCGTGCCACCGGCGGAGGAACTCGGCGTCGGACAGACCGTGCCGGCGGTGCAGCAGGGTGAGCATGCTCCCGCCCGGCGTGTCGCTGCAGAGGGGCCAGTCGCGGCGGTAGGCCCGCGGCGTCGACTCCTCCACCCGGTAGCCCGCCCGCACGCCCTCGGGCCACAGGACCGCGTTCCATCGGGAGGCGGCCGCATCCGGAGGGGCCTCGTCCCACACCGACACGAGCGCGATGCGATCCGGACGAAACGGCATCATCGTGAGGCGTGGCGGATCCTCCGCCGTGAACGTCAGCTTGAGGGCCGCCGGGCCCTGGGCGAGGAGGCGTTCGCCGAGGGCGAGCGCACGTCCTCGGAACGCCGCGGCGCCCTCCTCCGCCGGCGCGCGAAGCAGGTACTGGAGCTTGACCATCGGCGCCAGACTGACCGCTCACCGCTTCCCGGGCAAGGACCTTCCCGGGCGCTCGCCGGCCTTCTTGCCGTCTCCCGGCGGGTTCGGGTCGTCGAGCATCGCGGCCAGCTTCACCACCGTGTTCCAGTTGCGCGTGGTGACCGTGCCGCCCAGGGGCAGACGCGCGATCGCCTCCGCGAGCGGGCTCCTCGCCTGGCCGTCCGGGTGCCAGGCGTGGATCTCCCGCCCGGCCACCCGGACCATCTCGGGACCCCAGCCCCTCCCGACGACCGGCGCCACCTCCGCGACGGAGGGCGCGGCGGAGAGGAACGTCACGCACGACCGCGCCGGGTCGCTCGCCACCGCGCCGAGCGGGTTCGCCTCCAGGATGGCCCGGAGTTCCCGAGCGGTTCTCGCCGTCACCGCGACGTGCCGGCCCATCCGCTCCGACACCGCAGCCTCGACGGCACGGGTGAGCTCCCGCTCCCCGAGGCGCGTCTCGACGACCGCGTTCCCGCTCTGCAGGAGCGTGCGAACGCCGGTGCAGCCGACGTCCCCCAGCAGGGCGCGCAGGTCGGCCATGGGGAGCGCGTTCCTCGCCCCGACGTTCACGCCCCGCAGCAGGATCGCGAACCGGATGGCGGGGGACCGGCCCGGCCTCGCGGTCCTCGCGCTCGCTCGCGCCCTCCCCTTCGATCCACCGTCGCGCCTCACCGCGCCTCCCACGGCTCGTGCTCGTTCCTGGATAACCGGAGGCCGGGACGCTCGCCGGGATCTCGTCGACTTCACCCGTCGAGAACGGGGGGCCACGCATCCCTTGCCGGTGGGAGGCGAGCGCCCTACCATCCGCGCAACCATCGGGAGGTCGTCGATGCGGAACTGGACCGTCCTCCTCGTCGGGGCCACCGGGCGCACCGGGCAGCGCACGCTGCGGCAGCTGCTCGAGCGAGGCGTCCGCGTGCGTGCGGTCGTCCGCTCCCGTGGGAGGCTGCCGGCCGACCTCGTCGGGCGTGCCGGCCTCGAGATCGTCGAGGCGAGCCTCCTCGACCTCGATGACGAGGCGCTGCGACGGCGCGTGAAGGGCTGCGACGCCATCGTCTCGTGTCTCGGCCACGTCCTCAGCTTCCGGGGCGTCTTCGGGCCGCCACGCGACCTCGTGACCCGGGCGACGGCGCGGCTCTGCCGGGCGGTGGAGGCCCTCCGGCCCGCGGCGCCGGTCCGGTTCGTCCTCCTGAGCAGCGTCTCGGTGCACCGCGCTCGCGCGCTCGACCCGCGGCGGGGCCCGCTCGAGCGGGCGTTCCTCCGGGTGCTCCGCGACCTGGTCCCGCCGGCCCGGGACAACCAGCGCGCGGCCGACTTCCTGCTCGAGACCTACCGGTCCGGGAACGGCCTCGTCGAGTGGGTCGTGGTCCGGCCCGACTCGCTCCGCGAGGGCGACGTCGCCGGCTACGCGCTGCACGAGGGGCTCGTGAACGGCATCTTCTCGCCCGGCACGTCGCGCATGGCGAGCGTCGCGCACCTCCTGTGCGAGCTGGCGATCGATCCCGCCGCCTGGGCGGCCTGGAGGTTCAAGTTCCCGGTGGTGGTGGACGCGGCGCAGGCGGTCCCGCCTCCGGCCCCGCCCCCCTGACCCTTCGCAGCAGGGCCTCGCTGGCCTCCCAGAGGGCGCGACCGGCCGCCGGATCGGCCACGCGCGGGTCCACGTCCTTGCGCGCCATCTTGTGCAGGTACACGCCGGTGCGTCCCTCGACCGCCCTGCTGCACGCGAGGTGAAGGACGGGCTCGTCGGCCACGAACGGGTCCTGGAAGAGGAGCCGCATGACGCCGTCGAGCGGGATCCGCAGCGGTGCGGGCAGCTCCCGGGCGATCCCGGTGCGCATCGCCCCGGGGCAGAGGGCGTGGACGGCGATCCGCGGGACGCCGTCCGCCGTCGTCCGCCGGGCCAGCTCCCAGGCGAACGTGGTGAGGAGCAGCTTGTAGGTCCCGTACCACGCGAGGACGCGCCGGGGCGAGCCGTCGCGCGGGGCATCCAGGCGGTCCACCGGAAGGGCCTCGCCCCACCGGTGCGCCTCGGAGGAGACGACGATCACGCGCGGGACGTCGGCGCCGCGACGATCCCCCGGGAGCACGCCCGAGTCGAGGAGCCGCGTCGCGAGCGCGAAGGACGAGAGGTAGTTCACGACGAACATCTCGTCGAGCCCCTGGGCCGTCGTCCGCGCCGAGGTGGGGACGATGGCGGCGTTCAAGAACAGCCGGTCGAGGCGGACGGCCCGGCCGGCGAGAGACGCCGCCAGGGCGTCGACGGAGTCGAGGTCCGAGAGGTCGACCTCCATCGGCTCGATCGCGTCCCGGGGTGCGCCCCGGGAGAGGGCCCGGCGGCAGGCGCCGGCCGGGTCGCGACGGTCGGCGAGGATCACCCGTGCCCCGCGACGCGCCAGGTCCACCGAGGTCGCGAAGCCGAGGCCGGAGGCTCCCCCGGTGACGAGCGCCACCCTTCCGTCGAGACGCTCGTCGGCCGCGAGCGGTGCGATGGCCCGGCGAACGCGGAACCGGTCGACGATGCCCGTCCACACGGCGACGGCGGGGTGGTTGGAATCCAGGCGGGGCATTGGGGGGGGGCGGCGCGTCAGGCGGGCTCTCGCGGCGAGCGCACCGGTCCCGGGATCCCGGCATCCGGCTCCGGCGCCCGCCACGGGAGCAGGCGCGCCCGTCCGGCGCGCACGGGGGCGGGTCCATCGTCGGCCATGGGTTCCGGCGAGATTAGCCGGTTCGCTCCCGCGCGCACCACCCCCGGCCGTCCCGGCCCGGGGGCCCGCCGCGCCCGGCGCTTGCGGCGGCGGCCCTCCTCGTGCAGCCTGTGCGGGCACTGCCCCCGCCGCGAATGAACGCCTGGACCCGCATCTTCCTGCCCTTCGCGGCGGCCTACTGGCTCTCCTACCTGCTCCGCAACGTGAACGCGGTGATCGCGCCGGAGCTGACGCGCGAGCTCGGCCTGTCGGCCTCCGATCTCGGGCTGCTCACCTCGGCGTACCTGCTCGCGTTCGGGGCCTTCCAGCTCCCGCTCGGGATCCTGCTCGATCGCTACGGATCCCGGCGGGTCGAGGCGGGTCTCCTGCTCCTCGCCGCGTCGGGGGGCCTGCTCTTCTCCCGGGGCACGAACCTCCCGGAGCTGGCGCTCGCCCGGGCGGCCATCGGGATGGGCGTGTCGGCCTGCCTCATGGCGAGCTTCAAGGCCTTCTCGGTGTGGTTCCCGTCCGAGCGCCAGCCGTCGCTCTACGCCGCCGTCATGGTCGCGGGGGGGCTGGGCGCCCTCTCCGCCACGACGCCGCTCTCGCTCGCGGTGCCGGCGCTGGGCTGGCGGGGCGTGTTCCTGGTCCTGGCCGGGCTCTCGCTCGCCGCCTCCCTGGGGATCTTCTCGACGCCGGAGCGGGCGGCGCGCGGCTCCGGCGAGACGCTCCGGGACCAGGTCCGCGCGCTCGGCGGGATCGTCGGGAGCCGCGTCTTCTGGCGCTACGCGCCGCAGGCGGCCACGTCGGTGGGCGGTTTCATGGCGCTGCAGGGTCTCTGGGCGGTCCCCTTTCTCATGGCGGTGGGTGGCCACTCCCGCGACGCGGCAGCGTTCCACCTGCTCCTCACCACGGTGGCGATGATCGTCGGCTTCCTGCTCATCGCGGTGCTCATCGTGCCGCTGCAGCGGCGGGGCGTGGCCCCCGATCGCGTGCTCGCGGCGGGCGTGGGAGCGGGACTCCTCGTGACGCTCGGCATCGTCCTCGGCCTGGGCGGCAGCCACGTCCTCTGGTTCGCGCTCGGCCTCTCCTTCGCCGTGGCCAACCTGGCCTACTCGCTGCTCGCGAGCCACTTCCCGCCGGCGCTGGCCGGGCGCGCCAACACCGCGCTCAACCTGGGCTCCTTCGTGGGGGCCTTCCTCATCCAGTGGGGCTACGGCGCGCTGCTCGACGCCCTCTCGGCGCGCGGGTGGTCGTCGGCCTCGGCGCACCGTGCCGCGCTCGGCGCGCTGCTCGCGCTGCAGGCCGGGACGTACGGGTGGTACCTCCTCCGCGCGCCGGTCCGGCCCGCGGCGGTGCCGTCTGCACGGCAGGTTCCCGGCCGTTAGGGAAGGTCCATCCCGGATTCCACGCCGCCACCCACCCGTCGCCGACGCTGGCCGCTCGTGGTCGGGGCGCTGCTCCTCGGAGTCGTCGCCATGGCCCTCCCCTCCCCGAGCTGGCTCGCGACCTTCGGGGGCGTCGTGGAAGGCGCCCGGCTCGAGCGGGCACGGCGATCGCCCAACTTCGACGGCAAGCGCTTCGTGAATCCCGTTCCCACCCGCATGCTCGTCCCGGGAACGTTCTGGGAGATGGTCCGGCACCAGTTCCTCGGCGACGAGGTCCGGGTTCCTCCGCGTCCCCCACCGGTGGACGCGCGCACCGGCGCGGACTACGCCACGCCGCCTCCCTCGGGCCTGCGCGCCACCTGGATCGGCCACGCCTCGGCGCTGGTCGAGATCGACGGGCAGCGGATCCTGACCGACCCGGTCTGGAGCGAGCGGGCCTCGCCGTCCACGCTCCTGGGACCACGGCGATTCCACCCGCCGCCGATTCCCCTCCCCGACCTGCCGCCGGTGGACGTGGTGCTCGTGTCGCACGACCACTTCGATCACCTCGACATGGCCACGGTCCAGGCGCTCGCCGCGCGCGGCTCGCGCTTCGCGGTCCCGCTCGGCGTCGGGGCCCACCTGGAGGCCTGGGACGTCCATCCCGCGCAGATCCTCGAGCTCGACTGGGGGGAGTCGGCCCGGGCCGGCGGGCTGGAGATCGTGGCCACGCCGGCGCGGCACTACTCCGGACGCAATCCGCTGCGTCGCGACGGGACGCTCTGGGCGTCCTGGGTCGTGCGGGGCCCGGTACACCGCGTCTTCTTCAGCGGCGACAGCGGGTACTTCGACGGGTTCCGGGCCGTCGGCGCGGTCCACGGGCCCATCGACCTCACGCTCGTGAAGATCGGCGCCTGCGACCCGACCTGGCAGGACATCCACATGTCGCCCGAGGAGGCGGTCCGGGTGCACGAGGACGTGGGAGGGCGCGTGCTGCTCCCGGTGCACTGGGGCACCTTCAACCTGGCCTTCCACGCCTGGAACGCGCCCGCCGAGGAGGCGCTCGCCGCGGCCCGGGCCCGAGGGGTGACGATCGCCATCCCCCGGCCCGGGGAGCGGGTGGAGCCCGCCGCCCCGCCGCCGGTCGAGACGTGGTGGCGGTACTGAATACCGGGGATCGCGCTACCCGCCGGAGTACGCCCGCTCGAGCGCGGCGACGTCGAGCTTGCCCATGCCCAGCATGGCCTGGAAGGCCCGGTCCCGGCCCGCCGCGTCGCTCCCGGCCATCCAGCGTGCGATGCGGTCCGGGACGACCTGCCAGGAGAACCCGAACCGATCCTTCAGCCAGCCGCACGGACCGTGCGAGCCGCCGTCGGCGAGCGCGTCCCAGTAGCGATCGACCTCGGCCTGCCCGGCGCACATCACCTGGAGCGAGAGGGCCTCGCCGAAGCCGACGTCCTGGGCGAGGTGGCTGTCCATGGCCACCATGTCCTGGCCTGCGAGGACGAAGCGACCGTGCTTCACGCTCCCGACCGGGCCCTCGCCCGGTTCGTAGCGGGCCACGTCCCCGACCCGGCTGCCGGGGAAGACCGAGGTCCAGGCCCGCATGGCCTCCTCGGCCCGCCCGTGCTGGGCGCCGGCGAACATGAAGCAGGGCGAGATCGTCGCGCCGCCCGGGGGCCGGCGTCCCGCCATCACCTGCCAGGAGACGCCGAAGCGGTCCTGGGCCCAGCCGTAGCGCGGGCTCCACGGGTATTCGTCGATGGGCATGAGGGGCCTGCCGCCCTCGGAGAGCGCGGCGAAGACGGCGTCGGCCTCCGCCGCCCCGTCGACGTGGACGAAGAAGGAGACGCTCGGGTTCGGCCGGAACATGGGGCCGCCGTTCAGGAGCGTGAAGCGCTGCCCGGCGACCTCGATCTCCACGGTGAGCACGCTGCCACGCGGCATCCCGCCGGGATTGTCGAACGACCCGGGGTAGCGGGAGGTCGCGACCACGCGGCCCGAGGGGAGCACCGACGTGTAGAGGGTCGCGGCCCGCTCGGCCTGGTCGTCGAGCCAGATGCAGGGAGCGATGGTGTTGCCGGTCATGCGCCCTCCGTATCGGCCCCCGGGGTCCGGCGCAACCCGAGCCTGGCGCCGGCGAGGACGCAGGGCACGGCGGTCACGACGAGCGCGATCGGGTACCAGAGCGGTCCCAGCTCCGGGTGGCTCACCGACACCGCCACCCCGCCCAGCCCGGCGACGGCCCCCAGCCCGGCGAGGACGTACGCGTGGGCCATGGGTCGGTACGGGGCGAGACGGGCCGCGACGAGGCCGCCCGCGACCGTGGCCGCCGCGCGATAGGCCAGCGCCAGCGCGAAGAGCGGGTCGCTCATGCGCGTCCCCTGCGGGGGGAAGACGCCCGTGGCGTGGAGGACGGCGTCGGTCCCCATCGAGAGCGCCGCGGTCGCGACGAAGCCCGCTCCGATGGCTGCGATGCTCCGGCCGAGCCGCCGCGGCGTCGCCGCCCCGGCAGTGCCCGGGAGGACCCCGGGCGCGCTCATCTCGCCCTCCCCGTCGCGGTCAGCGCCCGCGAGAGCCGCCCCAGCTCCATCTCCCAGCCCTGCGCCTGCCGCTGCGTCCAGGTGTCGTCGTGCATGGACTCGAGCAGGAGCAGGAGGCGGACGCCCTTCCCGTCGACGTGCAGCTCGACGCGTGTCTCGACCTCGTAGGGATCGACGCCCGGGACGAAATCCACGCGGTTCCGGTAGCGCAGCAGCCGCTCCGGCTCGACCTCCACGTACCGGACTAGGAGCTCCTGCGTCAGCGGCATGCCCGCCCGCTTCATGAACTCGACCTCCTGCGCGCGCGTCGCCGTCATGGCGTAGCGCAGCTCGCCGCCCGGCCGGAGGTCGATGGACCGGACCGTGACCGAGAACCCGTCGGGTCCCCACCAGGCCTCGATCCCGTCCTTCGTCGTCCACAGGGCCCAGACGTCCTCCGGGGAGGCGTCGTAGGTGCGTTCCATCCGGATCCACTGCCTGTCCCTTGCCACCGAGCGCGCTCCCGTCATGTCGACCTCTCCTCGTCACTCCCTCCACGGCCCTGCTTCCGTCGTTCCAGCGCCCGGCCCAGGTGGTCGAGCCGCGCCTCCCACAGGTCGCGGTACCGTGCCACCCAGCCCTCGATCTCCCGGAACCGCTCCGGCCGCAGCGAGTAGAGGCGCCGGGTCCCCTCGGGGCGCACCTGGACGAAGCCCGCCTCGCCCAGGATGCGCAGGTGCCGGGAGACGCCCGACTGCTGGATGTCGACCCGCTCGACGATGTCGTTCACGGAGCGCTCCGACCCGCGAAGGGCCTCGACGATGGCGAAGCGGGACGGGTCGGCCAGGATCTGGAGGGTCTCTATATTCATGATCGTGTATATGCATATTGGCGCATCCATCCGCGGTCGAGCGAATCGACTCCGGATCGGCGCGCTGGCGCCGGCGCGCTCGGCCTCCCCCCTAGGGGGTGGGTCAATTCCAGTTCATCCGGTTGGACGGAATTCCTCGGCGCCGTCGTTTCCGCCTCGCTGCGGTGATACGGCGGCCGGATTACGACACCTTACGACCTTGCACGCCTTCCGGATCCTGAACGTCTTCACCGTGGACGGAGACCGCCTCTCCGGGAACCCGCTCTGCGTCTTCGAGGACGCGCGGGGCCTCTCCGGCGAGCAGATGCAGGGGCTCGCCCGGCAGATGAACCTCAGCGAGACCACCTTCGTCCTGCCCTCCGAGTCCGCCGACGCGCGGGTCCGCATCTTCACCCCGGCCTTCGAGATGCCCTTCGCCGGGCACCCCACCCTGGGCACGGCGAGCGTCGTCGCCGCGGGCCGGGACGCGGTCACCCTGGAGCTGAAGGCCGGCCTCGTCCCGGTGACCCGCTCCGGAGCCTCGTTCACGCTGCGGGCGGCGAGAGCCGCCACGGCGCGACCGGTGGACGTCCCGCGCGACGCGCTCGCCCGCATGCTGGGCCTGCCCCCCGGGGCCGTGTCGGATGAGCCACTCTGGGTGAATACCGGGGTCGAGCAGCTGGTGATCCCGGTGGCCACGCCCGAGCTGGTGCGCGCCGCCCGGCCGTCGGTGGAGCTCCTGCTCCGGCACGGCTTCTCCGAGGACCGGAACGAGGCCATGGCCTACGCCTGGTCCCCGGGAGAGCCCGCCTGGACGGTGCGCTTCTTCTTCACCGCCGATGGCGCCGTCCGGGAGGACCCGGCCACGGGATCGGCCTGCGCCAACCTGGGAGGATGGCACGTGGTCCGGGATCGCCCGCTGCCGCTCGACGCGACGCTCCTCCAGGGGGACGCCGTGGGACGCCCCTCCCGGCTTCGCCTGCGCGTGGAGCCGGACGGCGCCGTGCTCGTCACCGGCGACGTGGTCGAGCTCGGCCGGGGGACGGTCGAGCTGGGCTGACCCGCCGGCCCGGCCCCGCCGCCCGCACCTCGAAACTTCCCAGGGCGTGGACTCGACCGTTCACCCGGAGTTCCAGCCGGTGCCGGCCGGGATGGTGCGTCCGGGTGGACATCTGGACGAGCGAGATCCGGCCGGAGAGCTCCACCTGCTCGGCCGCCCCGAGCTCGAGCCTCCGGAGCTTGAAGACCTTCGGGCGGGCCGCGCCGCTCGCCTTGACGAAGTGCACGGCGTGGTCCACCTCGAGCCGCTGGGCCTCGCGGGCCGTGCTCACGAGGCGCAGCGAGAAGCGCACCTCCTCGCCGATGCGCGCCCGGCGTGGCGCGATGCGGATCGCCTCGACCCTCACCCGCGGAGGAGCGCCCACCCCGAGCACCTCCAGCGCCGCCGGATCCCCCTGCTTCACGAGCACGCGCAGGGCGTGCCGCACGATCCAGGCGCGTCCCGGCGTGGCGTCGCGCATCCAGCACCGGCAGGTCTCGACGGCGAGGCCGGGATGGTCCTTGGCGACGTCGTTCAGGCTGTTCGCCACCGACCGCTGGACGTAGCGCTCGGGATCGTCCCGGAGCAGCTCGAGGAGCTCCAGGACCGGCCGGGGATCGCTCTGGAACGCGCGCAGCCGCGGCGTCCAGGGCAGGCGCGGCCGGGTCCCCTCCGAGACCAGCCTGCGGACGTGCGGGTCCGGGTCGAGGGCCCATTCCCGCAGCCGCGCCAGCGTGGCCTCCGGGTGCTCGACCAGGAAGGCCCGGATGCTCGACTCGGCGGTGAATCGCCGGGTGAGCTCCCGCTGGTACCGCATCGACGCCTCGAAGTCGCCGAGGCCCCACCGCTGCACGAGGAACGCGTGGGGCATGTACCGCAGGGTCGAGAGCCCGAGCGACGTCGTGCCCGGAAGCGCGGGGCCGAGGGAGCGCACGACCACGTCCGCCGCCTCGGCGAACCGCTCCGGCAGGTGATCGCGCATGGCCGCCGCGACGTGCCAGGCGCGGCCGGTGAGCTCGAGCCCCGCGAGGCCGTGGAGGCAGGCGGCCACGAACGAGCGGGACCGGAACGGAGGCCACGCCCGCCGGAGGTCGGCGGAGATCGAGCGGACGGCTTCCTCGTCCAGGAGGTCCTTGAGCGGCCGGCTCAAGGCACGATCTCGCCGTACCCCTTGCCCACGAATTGGAGGAGGCAGAAGCCGTGGCCGAACGGGTCGGAGAGGTTGGCCATCCGTCCCCACTTCCGCTCCACGATGGGGCGCTCCAGCACGGCCCCCGCCCGCAGGGCCCGCTCGACCGCGGCCTCCAGGTCGGCCACCTCGACGTCCAGGTGCACCGGGGTCCAGTGGCGGCCGAAATCCCTCCGCGCCGTCCCGCCGGGGGAGGCGACGGTCCCGTCCCCGACGGGGAGCAGGTCCACCGGGCAGGGCGCGCCCAGCATCTCCGCCCAGTGCGCGCCGTTGCGCCGGCCCGGCGAGAGCCCCAGCGCCTGGGCGTAGAACGCGATGGCCCGGTCGAGGTCGGGCACGTCGATGCAGATTCGGAGGGAGGTCATGATCGGTTCTCCGTGCGGGGGCGGGGGGTGGTCAATCCCCGCTCACGATCGGCGCGGGGGCGATGGTCCACGTCCCGTCCTCGTTGGTGATCGCGACCGGGACCGGGCCGGGCGGCGACGGCGGAGCCTCCACGGTGACCACCTCGTCCCCCGCCGCCAGGAGACGCCCCGGCGCGCTCCCGAACATGACCCCCACCACCCGGAGGTTCCGTCCGCGGATGGTCACGCGATCGCCGCCCGCGGCGCGGATCCGCTCCGGCGTCACGGAGAGGACCACCGGAGGAGGTCCCTCGCGCGTCTCGTCCCTTCGCCAGGGCTCGGGCGACGGCTGCACCGTCTGCTGCAACGGCTCCCGGAGGCCCGGCGTGTACTCGAGGTCGCGGGCCAGCTTTCGCATCCCCTCCATGATCCGCTCGAGTTCCTCGCCCTGGCCGCCCGGGTCCGCCCCGGCCCCGGGTACACCGCCGGATCGCGCCTCCTCGGCCGTACCGTGATCCGGTGGCAAGCGCGCGCTGACGTCGATCGCGGCGGGCGCCTCGCCCCGCCGGGCGCCCGCTCCTCCCGGATCGGGCCCGAACCCGGGAGCCGACCCGCTCCACCCGGCGGCGTCCTGCGTCACGCGCGGCCGCGTCGATGCCGGATCACCGAACAGCAGCGCGATCGACAGCGCTCCGGCGGCGCCGGCTGCGAGGATGGCGATGGTCGGGAGGCTGGCGGCGCGCATGACCGGGTCCGGGGATCTGTCTAGCGCCGGCACCCCACCCGGCGCTCGCCGACCTTCCACCCCCGGGACCCGCTCCTTCCGTGTACCCGCTTCGTGGGGTGCGGCGAAATCGCGCAGCGGTGTCTGCCAGGGAGCAGGTGCACGGAGCGGTCGCCCCTGCAGCCGATACACCCCGGGAAAAATCGCCGGGACAAATAACCAGACCGACGCCAAGTCGAGGGACGAGCGCGATGGCCGACCACAAGACGACGACCGAGGCCCCGAAGAAGTCCGGAATCACCCGCCGGCAGATCCTCAAGTGGAGCGCGGCCACCGGAGGCCTGGTGGCGCTCGGCTCCCTGGCCCGTCCGGCCCGTGCCGCGACGTGCACCGGCCTGGACGCGATCGAGGCCTTTCCGGTCAGCCCGCTCATCCTCCAGCCCTTCACCGACCCGCTGCCCGTCCCCCGGGCCTTCGCCCCCGAGCCGGCCGGATCGGAGCAGACCTGGTCGAACTGCCCCGGACCGCAGGAAGGCCGCCAGGACTGCGACGGCGGCACGCACCAGCTCTACCCCGGCATGCCGGGGACCGTCTGCGAGTCGATGCCCGCCCCGCTCATCTACCGCGTCAAGCTCCAGGTCGCGCCCCACAGCTTCTCCAGCTCGCCGGTGCGGAACCTCGTCTCCTACCGGGGGACGGACGGCAAGGTGGTGTCCGCCGGCACGGTGATCCCCCGCCTCCCGCTCTCCACGATCTACGGGTTCAACGGCACCTTCCCGGGCCCGATGATCAACGCCGAGTACGGCAAGCCGGTCAGCCTGCGCATCGAGAACCACCTCGACGAGAACCCGCTCAACCTCGACCGCGGCGACTTCGGCGACCCCGAGTACGGCTTCCTCACGCACCTGCACAACGGCCACACCGCCGCCGAGTCGGACGGAAACCCCCACCACAAGGCGGAGGCCTACCAGCCGGGCGACTGGTGCGACAACCTGTACCTCAACTACCCGGCAGGCGGCGACGAGGCCGAGAAGCAATCGTTCCTGTGGTTCCACGACCACCGCGAGGGACATACGGGCGCGAACGTCTACAAGGGCATGGTCGGGCTCTACCCGATCTACGACCCGGTCCTCGATCCGGGCGACGAGACCCGTGGCCTCCGCCTCCCCGGGGTCCGCAAGGACAACGCCGACGGCTCGTTCGACGTGCTCTACGACATCCCGCTCGCCTTCTACGACTGCGCGCTCGACGACGGGGTCGTCCCGCACCAGGACTTCCACAATGGGTGCGGCGAGTCCCGCCCGGACCAGTGGGGCAGGACGTTCTTCCGGCACTTCCCCAACCACGGGTTCGTGGGCGACATCTTCACGGTGAACGGGAAGGCCTACCCGGTCCTCGAGGTCAAGCGCCGCAAGTACCGCCTCCGCTTCCTCACCGCGGCCATCTCCCGCCAGTTCGAGCTCTCCATCCAGTCGTCGGTGGGCGGGCCCAAGGCGGCGGTGGACCTCGGCTACAAGGGCCCGGAGCTGCAGGGGCAGTGGCGGCTCCCCGACGGCAAGGTCGCCATGCGCATGACGCAGATCGCGACCGGCGGCGGCCTCCTGCCGAGGCCCATCGTTCGCGACTACATCGAGAACTGGCCGGCCATGCGGCACGAGGTGGTGGTCGACTTCACCCGCACCGCCGATGGGAAGCCCACCAAGAAGGGCGACGTGTTCTACATCGTCAACACGGCCAAGATGCCGGACGGCCGCCAGATGACGAAGAACACCCGCATCGGCGCCGACCCGGCCTACAAGATCCCGCTCCTCAAGATCGTGATCGGCGACGACGCGCCGGACAGCAGCCTCATGCCGACGACCAGCACCGTCCTGCGCCCCGCGCCGGTCCTGCCGTCCAACCTGGGCTCCCTCCCCACCCGTTCCTTCGAGCTCCAGCGCGGGAACTTCGGCGGCGAGACGCAGTGGCTCATCAACGGCAACCCCTTCGACGCCCACGTGCCGCTCGCCACCGTGAAGCAGGGTCGTCCGGAGGTCTGGACCATCAAGACCGGCGGCGGGTGGAGCCACCCCATGCACTTCCACATGGAGGAGCACCAGATCCTGACCCGCAACGGGAAGCAGGCCTCGTCCGTCCCCGGCCACGCCGACGACATCGGCAAGGACGACGTCATCGCCCTCGACCCGGCCGAGGTGATCACGATGTACCGCAACTTCCGCACCTTCACGGGCAAGTACGTGGCCCACTGCCACAACCTGGCCCATGAGGACCACGCGATGATGTTCGGCTGGGTCCTCGAGAAGTAGCTCACGGAGGGAGTTCAGGGGGATCCCATGCGAGGGCCTGCCGTCGTCTTCATCGCAGCTTCGCTCGCCGCGACCGGCTTCGCGGCGGGTCGCCTCCTCCCCGGTCCCGCGACGTCGGCCGCCCAGGCCGACGCCGCCTCCGGGAGGCGGCAACGGTGGCAGTGCCCCATGCACCCCAGCGTCACCTCCGACCACGCCGGCACCACCCCGTGCTGCGGGATGCCCTTCGAGCCGGTGCGGGACGCGGCCGGAGGGACGCACGCCGCGGCGACGCGCCCACCGGGCACCGTCCAGGTCGACTACGGCCGCCGCCAGCTCCAGGGCGTGCGCGTGGCCGCGGTGGAGTCGGGCGCCGTGATCCACCCGCTCCGCCTCTTCGGGCGGGTGGTCCCGGAGGAGAACCGGGTCTACTCCCTGAACGCCGCCATGGAGGGCTCCATCCGCGACGTCGCGAGCGTGACCACCGGCGCGCTGGTGCGCCGGGACCAGCGGCTGGGCGCCTTCTTCTCCGCCGACATGCGCGCCGCGCTCCAGGCGTACATCACCGCGCTCGACGTGCAGGACCGCGACCCGAACGGCCCGGCCGCGCACCTCGTCAGCGCCTCCGGGAGCACCCCGAATCGCAGCGCCTCGTACACGGTGGAGCGCCTGCGCGGGATGGGCATGTCCATCCGCCAGATCGACGAGATGCGCGTCCGCCGCGAGGTCCCGCTGCTCATCGACATCACCTCGCCCACCGACGGCGTGGTCCTCTCCCGGGGCATCACGCCCGGCCAGAAGTTCGACAAGGGCGCCGAGTGGTTCCGCGTCGCCAACCTCGACCGGGTCTGGATCCTGGCCGACGTGATCGAGTCCGATGTCGCGCTCGCCCGCCCGGGCGCCACCGCGCAGGTCACCATCCCCGGCCGCCCCGGGGCCCTCGTGGCCACCGTCAGCGCGGTGCCTCCGGTCTTCGACGCCGCCTCCCGCACCCACAAGGTCCGGCTCGAGGTGACGAACCCGGGCCTCCTCCTGCGCCCGGACATGTGGGTGGATGTCGAGCTGCAGGTGGAGCACCCCGCGGCGATCACCGTGCCGGTGGACGCGGTCGTCGACTCCGGCCTGCGCCGGACGGTCTTCGTCGAGGCCGCCGACGGCGCCTTCGAGCCGCGCCCGGTGGAGACCGGCTGGCGGGGTGCCGGCCGGGTGGAGATCCGGTCCGGCCTCTCGGCCGGCGAGCGGATCGTGGTCTCCGGCACCTTCCTCGTCGACTCGGAGAGCCAGATCCGCGCCGCGGCCGAGCCCCGGCCGGCGCGCGCGGCGGTGGATCCCGTCTGCGGCATGGACGTGGATCCGGCGCGCGCGCGGGAGGCGGGCCGGACGGTCGAGCACGACGGCAGGACCCACGTCTTCTGCTCCGACTCCTGCAAGGCGAGCTTCCTCGCCGCGCACGGCACCGGGGCCACCCCCGCGCGCGTCGCCGGCCGGCCATGATCGACCGGATCATCGAGTTCTCGGTCCGTAACCGGTTCCTGGTCTTCGCGCTGACGGCGGCGGCCTGCCTGGGCGGCTACTGGTCGATGCGCCACGTGGCCCTCGACGCCATCCCGGACCTCTCCGACACCCAGGTCATCGTCTACTCGCGCTGGGACCGCAGCCCGGACCTGGTCGAGGACCAGGTCACCTACCCCATCGTCTCGGCCATGCTCGGCGCACCCCGCGTGAAGGCGGTCCGGGGCTACTCCGACTTCGGCTACTCCTACGTCTACGTGGTCTTCGAGGACGGAACCGACATCTACTGGGCGCGCTCGCGGACGCTCGAGCTGCTCTCCTCGGTCACCTCCTCGCTCCCGCAGGGCGTGAAGACCGAGATCGGGCCGGACGCCACCGCGCTGGGCTGGGTCTTCCAGTACGTGCTCGAGGATCCCACCGGGACGCACGACCTGGCCGAGCTCCGCACCGCCCAGGACTGGTACCTGCGCTACCACCTGAAGTCCGTTCCCGGGGTCGCCGAGGTGGCGTCGCTCGGCGGGTTCGTCCAGCAGTACCAGGTGAACCTCGACCCGAACCGGCTGCGCGCCCACGGGATCCCCATCGGCCGGGTGGTCGAGGCGGTGAAGGGCGGCAACGGGGACGCCGGGGGCCGGCTCCTCGAGGTGGCGGGGGCCGAGTACATGATCCGGGGCCGCGGCTACGCCCGCTCCGCGAAGGACTTCGAGGACCTTGTCCTCGCCACCGGCGAGAAGGGAACGCCCATCCGGATCCGCGACGTCGGGCAGGTGGTGGTGGGCCCGGAGATGCGGCGCGGCGTGGCCGACCTGGACGGCAACGGCGACGTCGTCTCGGGGATCGTGGTGATGCGCCAGGGGGAGAACGCGCTCCAGGTCATCGACCGGGTGAAGGCCAAGCTGGCCCAGGTGTCGAAGGGGCTGCCCGCCGGCGTGAAGGTGGTGCCCATCTACGACCGGTCGGAGCTCATCCACCGGTCCATCGGCACGCTGCAGGGCACGCTCGTCGAGGTGCTGGTCACCGTCTCCCTCGTGATCCTCCTCTTCCTCTGGCACCTGCCGAGCGCGGTCATCCCGCTCGTCACCATCCCGGTGGCGGTGCTGCTCTCCTTCATCCCCTTCCAGGCCATGGGGGTGACCGCCAACATCATGTCGCTCGGCGGCATCGCCATCGCCATCGGCGCGCTCGTCGACGCGGCCATCGTGGTCGTGGAGCAGACCCACAAGCGGCTCGAGGAGTGGGAGCGCGACGGCCGCAAGGGCGACTACGCCGAGGTCATCGTCTCCGCGGTGAAGCAGGTGGGGCCGACGAGCTTCTTCGCGCTGCTCGTCATCGGCGTGTCGTTCCTGCCGGTGCTGGCGCTCGAGGCCCAGGAGGGCCGCCTCTTCAAGCCGCTCGCCTACACCAAGAACCTGTCGATGATCATCGCGGCGTTCCTGGCCATCACCCTCGACCCGGCCCTGCGGGTCACCCTCACCCACTTCCGCACCTTCGATCTCCGGCCCCGCTGGCTCTCCCGGATCGCGAACGCCCTCGCCGGCGGCAAGGTCCATTCCGAGGAGCGCCACCCGGTGAGCCGGTTCCTCATGCGGGTCTACGAGCCGGTGGTGCGCTGGTCGCTGGCCCACGGGCGGCTCGTGGTCGGCGGGGCCGTGGCGCTCGTGCTCCTCACCGTGCCGATCTACCGCCAGATCGGCTCCGAGTTCATGCCCCCGCTCGACGAGGGCGCGCTGCTCTACATGCCCACCACCATGCCGGGCATCTCCATCTCCGAGGCGGAGCGGCTCCTCCAGGCCTCCGATCGCATCCTGAAGGGTTTCCCCGAGGTGGACCGGGTGCTCGGCAAGGCCGGGCGCGCCGAGACCTCCACCGATCCGGCCCCTCTCTCCATGCTGGAGACGGTGGTCACCCTGAGGCCCCGCTCGGAGTGGCGGCCGGTGGAGACCTGGTGGACCGGCTGGGCGCCCGGGTGGCTCTCTCCAGTGCTCCGCCGCGTCACCCCCGATCGCATCTCGCCGGACCAGCTCGTCTCCGAGATGAACGAGGCGCTGCGCCTCGTGGGGGTGTCGAACGCCTGGACCATGCCCATCAAGGGGCGGATCGAGATGCTCTCCACCGGCATGCGGACGCCGGTGGGGCTCAAGATCACCGGTCCCGACCTGGACCGGATCGAGCGCATCGGCACCGAGGTGGAGTCCCTCCTCCCCGGCGTCCGGGGCACGCGCGGCGTCTTCGCCGAGCGCGCCGGGCGCGGCTACTTCCTCGACGTGGAGTGGAAGCGGGACGCGCTGGCCCGCGAGGGCCTCACCGTCGAGGACGCGCAGATGGTGCTGCAGGCGGCGGTGGGGGGCGAGAACGTCTCCACCGCCTTCCAGGGGCGCGCCCGCTTCCCGGTGAACGTGCGCTACCAGCGGGACTTCCGCAGCGACCTCGACGCGCTCGGCCGGGTGCTGGTCCCGGTCATGGGCGGTCAGCGCCACGTCGCGCTCTCTCAGCTCGCCGACCTCCGCTCGGCCCCGGGCCCGGCGATGATCCGCAACGAGGACGGCCACCTCACCGGGTACGTCTACGTCGACCTGGCGGGGCGGGATCCGGCCGGTTACGTGGCCGAGGCGAGCGCGCTGCTCGAGTCCCGGCTCTCCCTGCCGGAAGGGTTCGCGGTGGCCTGGAGCGGCGAGTACGAGGCCCAGCTTCGCGTGGCCCAGCGGCTGTCGGTGGTCGTGCCCATCACGCTGCTCCTCGTCCTCTTCCTCCTCTACCTCTCCACCCGCTCGGCGGTGAAGACCGCCATCGTGGCGCTCGCGGTCCCCTTCTCGGCGGTGGGCGCCATCTGGCTGGTCTGGGCGCTCGGCTACAACATGAGCGTGGGCGTGTGGGTGGGGCTCATCGCGCTGCTCGGGCTCGACGCCGAGACCGGCGTCTTCATGCTCCTCTACCTCGACATCGCCTACGGCAACGCGCGGCGCGAGGGTCGCCTGCGGAGCCTGGCCGACCTCGACCGCGCCATCGTGGAGGGCGCGGCCAAGCGGCTCCGACCCAAGTTCATGACCTTCGCGACGACCTTCATCGGGCTCGTGCCCATCCTCTGGGCCACCGGGACGGGATCGGACGTGATGAAGCGCATCGCGGCCCCGATGGTGGGCGGCCTCTTCACCTCGTTCGTGCTCGAACTCGTGGTCTACCCGGTCGTGTACCGCGCCTGGAAGTGGCGCTCCGAGGTCCGCGGACTCGCGGACGGGACCGGCGTGCCGGCGGCGCCTCCCGCCGCCCTCCAGGCGGCGACGCCCGGCGCGGCCGGATAAGCCAAGCCTCCCGGGGCATTTCCCGGGAGTGAACCGGGCGCGGCTGGCGATCGAGAAGGCGGGGGCGGTACACTTCCCGCGGGGGTGACCCGTGGGCGATCCCGTCGGACCCGGGGCGCTGACCGCGCTCCTGAAGGAGCTCGCCGCCGGCCCCCGCGAGCGGGCCGGCTGGGGCCGTCCGCTCCGGCCCGGGGAGACCGTCGGCCGGTTCGAGATCCTGCGGGAGATCGGCCGCGGCGGGTTCGGCGTGGTCTACGAGGCACGCGACCGGGTCCTCCAGCGCCCGGTGGCCTTCAAGGCGCTCCGGCCCATGGCGTGGAACGCCGGGTCGATCGAGGACGAGCGGGAAGCGCTCGCCGAGGCCGAGGCGGCGGCCCACCTCTCCCATCCCAACATCGTGCAGCTCCACGACGCCCAGCTCGCACCGGAGGGACCCTTCCTCATCCTGGAGCTGCTCTCCGGGCGGACCCTTGGCGAGCGACTCCGGGACGGCGTGCTCCCGCTCGACGAGGCGCTGGACGTGGCGATCCAGGTGGCCCGCGGCCTCGCCTTCGCGCACGCGGCGGGCGTGGTGCACCGGGACCTGAAGCCGTCCAACGTGTTCGTCTGCGGCGACGGGCAGGTGAAGGTGCTCGACTTCGGGCTGGCCGCCGTCCTGGGGCGGGATGCGTCCTCGGGCGGGACCCCCGGCTACATGGCGCCCGAGCAGCGCCTGGGTGCGCCCGGGGCCCCGCCTGCAGACGTCTACGCGCTGGGCGTCGTGCTCGGCGAGATGCTCACCGGACGCCGGCCCGGCGCCGATGGGAGCCCGCCGCACCCCGGGGGCGGCAGCGGCCTCCCGCCCGCCCTGGTCGCGCTCGTCACCCGGATGCTGGACCCCGATCCGGCGGCCCGCCCGGCGGACGGTGGGGCCGCGCTCTCGGCGCTCGCGTCCATCCAGGAGTCGCTCCGGCCGCGCAAGCGGCCGTGGCTCGCCTGGTCGCTCGCGGCGGCGGCGCTGGCGGCCGCCCTGGCCGCGATCGCCTGGCCGCGCCCGCCCCCGCTGCCGCCGGGACGCCTCACCGTGGCCCTGGCCGACACGTCGAACGAGACCGGGAACGCCCAGCTCGACGGCGCGGCGGACCTGCTGCGCCAGGCGCTCGAGCAGTCGCCCCGGGTGTCGATCCTTCCCCGCGTCCCGCTGGAGCGCGCGCTCGAGGCCGGGAAGCCCCAGCCGGGAACCGCCATCGACGAGGCCGCCGCGATCCGCGCGGCACGGGCGCTCCGGGCGCACGTCGTGCTGGCGCTGTCGGTCCGGCCGACCGGCGCGGGCCTCGATCTCGAGGTCCGCGGGACGGACGTGGAGCACGACCGGCCGCTCTTCCAGTACCGGGAGGCGACCGGCGGCCCGGGCGGGGTCCCCGACGCGCTCGATCGTCTCTCCGACCGGATCCGCCGTGGCCTCTCCGAGTCGCCCGAGAGCGTCGCCGACGGCCCGGTCCGGCTCGCGCAGGTGATGCCTCCGGATCCCGAGGCGTGGGCCCGGTACCAGGAGGGCCGGCGACTCGCCGGGCAGGGGCTCGGAGCCCAGGCGCGGAACCGTTACCGGGAGGCGATCGCGCTCGACCCGGAGTTCCCCCTCCCGCACGCCGAGCTGGCGAGGTTCGCCGAGTTCAGCAGCCGGGAGGAGACCGAGGCCCACCTGGCCGCGGCGCTCCGCCATCCGGAGCGTGTTCCGCCGCGGGAGCGCCGCCTCGTCGAGGCGACCGCGGCCGTCGTGCGGTGGGACAACCCCCGGGCGATCGAGCGGTACGACGAGGTCATCGCCCGATGGCCCGACGACCCGGAGGCCTACGCCGGCGCCTCGGAGATCCTGTCCGGCCGATGGGGAACCTGGGCCATGTCCCGCCCCTACGACGAGCGACTGGTGGCGCTCGCGCGGCTCACGCCGATGGACGAGGCGGCGGCCCTGGTCCGCCTGGGCCGGCTCGACGAGGCGCTCGTGCGCGCACGGTCGCTCGCCGCGGAAGCGCCCGGTCGGCCGTCGTCGACGCTGCTCTCCTGGGTACACCGGCTCCGGGGGGAGGCCGCGGAGGCGCTCGGCGCCGCCCGGGACGCGATGCGGCGGAGCCGGGCGCCTCCCTCCGAGATCCTCCTGTGGAGCTTCGTCGAGGCCGACGCGCTCGACGAGCTCGAGGAGGCCCTGGTGGCCTTCCCGGGGCAGAGGTACCAGGCGCTGGCCCTGCGGGGCCGGTGGAAGGAGGTGATGCCGTCCTTCGATTCCACGCACTCCCCCGAATCGATGGGGGAGAAGATCTTCGACGTGCGGGCCGACCTCTCGCTCGGCCTGCGCGACCTCGCGCATCTCCGGGGCGACGTCGTGGACCTCTTCCGTGCCGGCGCGGGCTGGGTGGTGTGCCACGCGGGCAGCCTGGCCGACCTCGGTGACCTCGAGGGAGCCGATCGCCTCAACCGGATCCTGCCGATGCTCGACGCCCGGGAGGGCTGCAACGTGTACTACCGGACCGTCCGCGCGCTGCGCCGGGGGGACCCGGAGGAGGCCTTGCGCCTCTCGAGCGGGTTCCACTTCGCGAACATCTCGTACCACCGCGGTCACGCGCAGCTCGCCGCCGGGCGTCCGGCCGAGGCCGTGAAGGAGTTCCGGGAGTACCGGCGCAACCCGAACTGGGTCGACGGCACCGTCACGGGCCTGTTCCTCTACCCCCAGAGCCTGTACTGGGAGGCGGTGGCCCTCGACCGGATGGGCGACCGTGACGGTGCGCGGACCGCGCTGGACCGCCTGCTCCGCATGTGGTCCCGCGCCGACCCGGGCCTGGCTCCGCTCCGGGACGCCCATGCGCTGCGCGCCAGGCTGGACGCACCGCCCTGAACGGGTCGCCGCCCGCCGCCGGATCAACCGCCCGAGAGGGCCTGGACGATCTGCACCGACGCTCCCGGAGCGAGGCGCCTGCCCAGGTCGAAGGCCTGCTCCCCGTCCACGAAGAAGCGGACGTGCGGCCGCATCCGGTCCTGCTCGTCCACCATGCGGAAGCGGATGCCCGGGAAGCGCCGGTCGAGATCGAGGAGCACCTCGTCGATGCTCTCGCCCGCGGCGTCCACCTCCCGGGACCCGGTGTAGGAACGGAGCGGGCTCGGGATGAGGACCTTCACCTGCGGGCCTCCGCGGCCTCGACGGCGTAGATCTCCGGCAGGTGGCGGGCCACGAGCGCGAAGCGGCGCCCCTCGTCCCGGCTGGCCCACAGCTCACCCGCCGTGTTCCCCAGGTACAGGCCCACCGGGTCGCGCCCGTCCGCCGACATGGCCTGCCGCTTCACCGTCCACCAGGCGTCGCGGCGAGGAAGCCCCTGGTCGAGCCTCCGCCAGGTCTTGCCCCCGTTCCGGGTCACGTAGGCCGCCGGGCGCCCGCCCGGGCTGGTGCGCGGCCAGACGCTCGTGCCGTCCATGGGAAAGACCCAGGCCACGTCCGGGTCGCGCGGGTGGACCACCATGGGGAAGCCGACGTCTCCCACCGTCGCCGGCATGCTGCGCCCCACCCGGACCCAGGCGTCGGACGGGCGGTCGATGCGGTAGATGCCGCAGTGGTTCTGCTGCCAGAGGCGGTCGGGGCGGGTGGGGCAGATCCGCACGCAGTGCGGGTCGTGGAAGGAGATGTTCGAGGCGTCGAACCCGTCCACGACCTCCATTCCCCGGACCAGCGGTCGCCAGCTGCGCCCCCCGTCGCTGGACTCGTGCACGCCACCGCTCGACATGCCCAGGTACAGGTGGGCCGGGTCCCGGGGATCGACGACGACGGAGTGGAGCTTGGGACCGTTCGGGGTTCCGTCCTGCGCGCCCCCCATCCACGTGCGGTAGGCGGGGTCGTCGTTCAGGCCGGGCACCGGCTCCCAGGTCTCGCCGCCGTCGCCGGACCGGAAGAGTCCGTGCGGCGAGGTGCCGGCGTACCAGGCCCCGGGCTCCGACGGGTGCCCCGGGGTGAGCCAGAAGGTGTGGTCCACCACCCGCCCCTTCTCCCCGTCGGCCGCCTTCGGGAAGGCGGGGGGCCGGCCGGCCTCCTTCCAGGTGCGCCCCAGGTCGGTGGACCGGAAGACCGTGGGCCCGAGGTGGCCGGTTCTCGCCGCGGCGAGCAGGGTTCGGCCGTCGCGCGGGTCGAGCACGAGGTGGTGGATCACCTGCCCAAGGAACGCGGGTCCGGCCGACTTCCAGGACCGCCGGCTCGCATCCCCGCGGAAGATCCACGCGCCCTTGCGCGTGGCGACGAGGATCACCGGCGTCCCGGCGGCCCGCGGGCGGGAACGGGTCGGGCTGCGTCGCGTGCGGGTGGCCATGGGTCACCTCCTCGGCGTCCCCCTTAATCGCCGGACGCACCGGGGGCTCGTCCCACGTCCACCACGAAGAGGGTGCTCGTGCGCGTTCCCCGGGTGCCCGGGGCGTCGAGCAGCTCGTAGAGGATCACGCCCGGGCCGAGCCGCTCGCAGAGGCGGAGGATGGCCCGCTCCCCGCGCTCGCCCACCTCGTCCTCGGCGGCGCGCTGGAGCTCCCGCACGCGGCGATCGCGGCAGAAGATCTCCCCGTAGCGATCGCGGACGAGGAGCAGGTGGTCGCAGGCCCGGTCCTCCACCAGCACGTCGTGGCGGCACACCGGGCAGAGGAAGGACGCGAGCGGCGACCCGTCGCCACGGACGGCGCGGCGGCGGTTCCCGTTGCGGTCGTCTTCGGGATGCAGTCGGAGGGTCATGCGTCGAAGGTACGAAACGCAGGAGCGTGCGTATATATCGCCGCATGGCATTCAGTGTTCCATTGCTGGCACAATCATCGCGTGCCGCATCGCCGTCCGCCCCCAGAGGGATTCGCGATGCGCGCTCCCCCGGGGGAGAATCGACCCCTCCGGAGGCTCCATGACCCGCCCTTCCCTGCGTTCCCTCGTCGCCCTGCTCGCCGCCGCCGCCGTCGCACCCGCACCGGGCGCCGCCCAGCCCGCGACGCAGCCCGGGCCCATGCCCCCCGCCGCGGCGGTGACACCCGATCCGTGGCCGAAGGTTCTGACCCAGGGCGGCAGCACCTACACCATCTTCCAGCCCCAGCTCGACGCCTGGGACGGGTACGACATCCAGGCCCACGCGGCCGTCTCGGTCACGCCCGACGGGAGCAAGGAGGCGCTCTTCGGCGTGGTGGAGCTGAAGGCGGTCACGCTCGTCGACCGCACGGCCCGGTCGGTCTCCTTCCAGGACGTGAAGGTGGTCGACGCGAAGTTCCCGAGCGCGCCCGGCGACGCCGCCCGCTACGGCGCGGCCATCCAGCAGGCGGTGGGCGGCGGCCCGTCCTCGATGTCCCTCGACCGGCTCGAGCAGTCGCTCCGGGTGATGGGCGCGCAGAAGGGCGCGGCCCGCGTGCCGGTGCGGAACGACCCGCCGGCGTTCGTCTTCAGCCAGGTCCCGGCCATGCTGGTGCTCGTCGACGGGAACCCGGCGTTCGGCCAGGTCCCGGGCACGAACCTCCAGCGCGTCCTCAACACCCGCGCGCTCATCCTGCAGGACGCCTCGGCCACCAGCTGGATCCACGTCTGGGACGGGTGGATGCAGGCGCCCTCGCTCGCCGGTCCGTGGAAGGTCGCCCGCAAGGGGCCGAAGGGCGGGGACGACGTCGCGAGGACGCTCTCCGCCGAGAAGCTCGTCGACCTCCTGCAGGGAAGCCCCGACGAGACGACGAAGAAGATGCCCACCCTGGCGAAGGACCCGCCGGTCCTCTACGTGGCGACCCGGCCGACCGAGCTGGTGGTCTTCCAGGGGGCCCCGGACTGGGTGCCCATCGAGACCACCAACCTCCTCTACGTCACCAACACCACCGGCAACGTCTTCCTCGACGTCCAGAACCAGGTGACCTACGTTCTCGTCACCGGTCGCTGGTTCTCCGCGCCCACGCTGGCCGGCCCCTGGACCCACGTGCCCGGTTCGGCGCTCCCCCCCGACTTCGCCCGCGTGCCCGACGGCAGTCCCAAGGAGAACATGAAGGCCTCGGTGCCGGGCACCCCGCAAGCCGCGTCGGCGGTGATCGCCGCGGGCATCCCGCAGCAGGCCACGGTGGATCGCTCGAAGGCCGCCTTCGCCTCGACCATCAACGGCCCGGTGCAGCTCAAGCCCATCCCGGGCACTCCCCTGCAGTACGTCTTCAACTCGCCCGACCCCATCCTCATGGTGTCGCCGACCGAGTGGTACTCCCTCTACCTGGGGATCTGGTTCGCCTCCTCCTCGCCGACCGGTCCCTGGCTCTCGGCGCCGATGATCCCGGCGGTCATCTACTCCATCCCGCCCAGCTCCCCGCTCTACTGGGTGACCTTCGTGAAGATCTACGCGGCCACGCCGCAGTACGTCACCGTGGGTTACACACCCGGCTACCTGGGCGAGGTGGTGACGCCCGACGGCGTGGTGGTCTACGGCACGGGCTACGTCTATCCGGCCTACGTGGGCGCCACCGTCTGGTACCCGCCCCCGGTCACCTACGGTTACGGGGTGGCCATGGCCTGGACCCCCTGGACCGGGTGGGCCATGGGATTCGGGTTCGGCCTGGCCATGGGGGCCATGATGTGGGGGCCGGCGCCCTGCTGGGGCGCGGCCTGGGGCTGGCACGGAGGCGCCGCCTGGGGGCCGGGCGGATGGGCCGCCACGTCCGGGAACGTCTACCACCAGTGGGGAAGCACCGGCGCGGTCACGCGGACCTCGGGCGGCTACAACGCCTGGACCGGGAACGCCTGGTCGAGCCAGGTGGGCCACTCCTACAACTCGACGACGGGCCGCATCAGCGCCGGGCAGCGCGGGACGGTGCAGAACGTCTACACCGGCAACTACGCACACGACGCGGCCGGGTCCACCTACAACCCGCGGACCGGCGTGAGCGCCGAGGGCGGAAAGGTCACGGTGGGCAACGCCTACACCGGGCGGTCGGAGACGGTGAGCGGCGGCAAGGTCACCGGGCCCGGCGGGCAGTCCACGAGCTTCGCCCACTCCGGGAACGAGACCTACGCCGACCACGACGGCAACGTCTACCGCTACAACTCCCAGTCGGGGTCGTTCCAGCAGCACGACGCCGGAGGGGGCTGGAGCAACGCCAGCCCGGAGCGGAGCCAGTCGCTCGCGGCCGAGCAGCAGGCCCGCACCGCGGGAGACCAGCGTTCCGCCGGCGCGGCCTGGTCGCACGACTCCGCCGGAAGCGGATGGGATCGGGGCGGCGAGGGAGGCGGCGGGGAGCGCGGCGGAGGGGGCGGAGGGTGGGACCGCGGCGGAGGTGGAGGCGGCGGATGGGGAGGCTCGCGAGGCGGCGGTGGCTGGGGCGGGGGCGGCTTCCGCGGCGGCGGACGACGCTGAAGGACGGCCCGGCCCCCGCTCGGCTAGGATGCCCGGGTGCGCTCCGGGTCCAGGCGGGCCGCTCGGACGGCCCTTCTCCTCCTCGCCTGGACCGCGACCGCCCCGGGAGGCGCCCGCGCCGACGAGCCGCCGGCGGTGAACTGGGAGACCCTGGCCTACGCGTCCCCGGCGCCGATCCACCGGCTCCGGCTGGGCCTGGAGGAGCTCTTCGGCGTCTCGGCCGCCTTCGTGGGGTACGTCGTCCAGAACCCGCCCGACGCCCTGCCCGGGATCGTCCCGCCGTACTACCCGTGGGACAAGCTGCGCCTGCTCCCCGGCACCTGGGTCTTCGACGCCGACGACTTCGGGACCAACATGGTGGGCCACGCCGCGGCCGGCACCGTGTACTACCTCATCGCCCGCGGGAACCGGGCGTCGATCCCGGAGTCGTTCGCCTGGACCGTCGGCGCCTCCCTGCTCTGGGAGCTCGTCGAGTTCAAGGAGCCGGTCTCCCTGAACGACATGGTGATGACGCCGGTGGGCGGGCTGGCGCTGGGCGAGGCGTTCTCGCAGCTTTCGGCCTGGTTCGACCGGGGCGGGACGGACGGCCTGTCGCGCGCGCTCGCCTTCCTCTTCAGCCCGGCGAAGAAGCTCCACGACTGGGTGGACCGGGCCACGCCGGACCGCGATCCGCGCGCCCGTGGCTGGCACGAGTTCACCGTGGACGGCGGCGGGGGGGTGCTCGTCCAGCAGGCCGCCCAGGTAGCCTACCCCGTCGCCCAGGTGGCCCTGGCGACGCGCCTCTTCCGGGCCCCGTCCTACGGCGAGCCGGGGCGCGGGACCTTCCGGTGGGGGGACGGCAACGCCTCCCGCGTGGGCCTCGGGATGGTCTTCACCGGGAGCGAGGTGGTCGACTTCCTCTTCGACACCGAGACGGCGCTGCTCGGGCTCTACGCGCGCGACGTCGAGGGAGAGGGCGAGCGCCGGACCGGCCACGACCTCCTCCTGGGGGGAACCGTCGGGTACGAGTACGGCTACCACCGCTGGGACCTGCGGACCGGCGAGGTGAACCGCATCGCGCTGGTACGCATCCCGGGCGTCACGCTGCGGGCCCGGTGGTTCACCGCCGGATGGACGCTCGCCGCGGGGCTCGACGCGGCCGTGACCTTCGGCGGCGTGCAGCCCCTCGCGCTCCAGGAGCCGGCCTGGTTGCCCCCGGGCACCTCGGTCCCGGCGGTCCTGCTCGCGAGCGGGTACTACTACGCGATCGGGTTCCGCGGAGCCCCGTCCGTGGAGGCGCGCACCGGCGACGCCTCGATCGGGGCCTCGATGCAGGTGGACCTGCTCACCGGGTTCACCGGGCCGAACGTCGTCGCCACCCCGGGCCAGCCCCTCCGGCTCGACGACCAGCGATGGATGGCCACGGCCTGGGCGCGCTGGCGCTTCCCGGAGCCCGGGCTGCGGGTCGGGATGGCCTGGTCGTGGAGGGCCCGTTCGGGTTCCGCCGATGCGCTCCGGGCCTCGCAGCAGGAGCGCGCCCTGATCCTGGACCTCGGCGTCGTCTTCTGATGGCGTAGAATCCGCGGCCGGAGGGGATCCATGACGACGTCCAGCGAGCAGGCGGCCGTCCGCCGCGCCATCGACGACTATCACGCAGGGGAACGGCGCGACGCGCTCGTGTTCACCCTGCTCGGCGCTGCGAACCTGGGGGCGGCGGTGACGCTGCTCCTCGCCGTGCCGGGGCAGCGGCTCCTGGCCGTCGCGCTCGGGACCATCGGCCTGCTCGAGCTCGTTCCCGGGGCCTGGGCCATCCGGCGGCAGTCGGCGCGGCACGCCGACGCGCTGGCCCGTCAGCGCTCGGACCCGGAGGCCTGGCGGGCCGAGGAGTCGCAGCGCCTGGCGCGGGTGCTCGAGGCCCGGCGCCGGTTGCGCTTCGCCGACGCGGTCTTCGTCCTGGCCTTCGTGGTGGTCCTCTTGCTCTCCCCCCCGGGCGAGCGGCTCCCCTGGCTGGCCGTCCCGGGGCAGATGGCGTTGCTGCCGCTCCTCAACATCGGGATGGCGCGCCGGACACGCCGGCTTGCCGCGGCGCTGGACGAGGCCGGGAACTTGCGTTGACAGGCGGGCGGGCGGAGCGTAGACCGCGCGAGACCCACGCGCGCGGGAGCGGCCCATGGAGCGTCCGTCCGGAAAGTTCCGGTTCCTGTTCTTCACCGATCTGGTCGGGAAGAAGGTCGTCGGCGCCGACGGCGAGCCCATCGGCCGCCTCGCCGACCTCGTGGCCGTGAGCGGGGAGCCCTACCCTCCCGTCGAGTCCATGGTGGTCCGGTCGGGCAAGCGGCTCTCGCAGGTCCCGTGGTCCTCGGTGGCGTCGGTGAACGGCACCATCCAGCTCGCCGCCGGCGCGGCCGTCTCCCCGGCGCCCGCCGCGCCGGTCGCCGACCGGGTCCGGCTCGGCCAGGAGGTCCTCGACCGCCAGATCGTCGACATCGAGGGCGCGAAGCTGGTCCGGGTGAACGACCTCCACTTCCTGGAGACGAAGGGGCAGCTCCGCGTGGCCCACGTGGACGTGGGCTTCCGGGGGCTGGTGCGCCGGATGGGATGGCAGCGCCCGGTCGACGGGCTGGTCTCGATGCTGCGTCCCCGCTCACGCTACCTGAACGCCGACACCCTCCTCTCCTGGAAGCTCGTCCAGCCCATCGAGAACGCGCCGGGCCGGGTGCGCATCGAGGCGACCAAGAAGGCGCTCGCCTCCCTCCACCCCGCCGACCTGGCCGAGATCATGGAGGACCTCGACCGGCACCAGCGCGAGATCCTGTTCCAGCGCCTCGACGTGGAGACCGCGGCCGACGCCCTCGAGGAGGCGTCCACCGAGGTGGCCACCGAGCTCCTCGAGGCCGTCCCGCCGGAGAAGGCGGCCGACATCCTGGAGGAGATGGCGCCCGACGAGGCGGCCGACGCCCTCTCCGAGCTTCCCGGCGACACGCGGGAGGAGCTGCTCCAGGCCATGGAGAAGCTGGAGGCCGCCGAGGTCGCCGAGCTGCTCGAGTACCACCCGCGCTCCGCCGGTGGCCTCATGACCCCGGACGTCGTCGAGCTCCCCGGGACGGCCACCGTGGCCGACGCCTACGCGGATCTGCGCCGCCGCGCGGCCGACCTGCCGCTCGTCTACGAGCTCTTCGTGGTGGAGGGGGGCGTGCTGCAGGGCATGGTCACGCTGAAGGACCTGGTGCTGGCGGCCGACCCGGCGACGCCGCTCGCGACGCTGCTCCGGGAGGTGCCCGCCTCGGTCACCGCCGACGCCGACGTCCGGGACGTCGCCCGCGCCGCCTCGAAGTACAACCTGCTGTCGGTCCCGGTGGTGGACCGGGCCGGGTCGCTCATGGGCATGGTGACCGTCGACGACATCCTCGCCGAGGTGGTCGATGCCGCCTGAGCGGCGGGAGGCCCGCCCGGGACGCTGGCGCCGGGTGGCCCTCTTCCTCGCCGTGATGGGCCCGGGGCTCATCACCGCCAGCGTGGACAACGACGCCGGCGGCATCACCACCTACTCCCTCGCCGGGGCGCAGTTCGGCACCCGGCTGCTCTGGACCCTCGGGCCCATCACCGTGGCGCTCATCGTGGTGCAGGAGATGAGCGCCCGCATGGGGGTGGTCACCGGCAAGGGGCTCGCCGACCTCATCCGCGAGAACTTCGGCGTCCGGACCACCTTCTGGGTCTCGGTGGCCCTGGTGATCGCCAACCTGGCCAACACCATCGCCGAGTTCGCCGGCGTGGCCGCCAGCCTCCAGATCTTCCACGTCCCGTCCTGGGTCTCCGTCCCGCTGGTGGCGCTCGGGGTGTGGGCGCTCGTGCTCAAGGGGTCGAACCGGGTGGTCGAGAAGGTCTTCCTGGTGGCGAGCCTGCTCTACGTGGCCTACCCGATCTCGATGGTGCTCGCGAAGCCCGACTGGGGCGAGGTGGCGCTGGCGGCGGTCACGCCCAGCTTCCAGACCGACGGTGCCTACGTGGCCATGCTCATCGGGCTGGTCGGCACCACCATCGCGCCCTGGATGCAGTTCTACCAGCAGGCCGCCGTGGTCGAGAAGCGCATCGACGTGGACCAGCTGCGCTACACGCGCATCGACGTGGTGCTGGGCTGCATCGTCACCGACGTGGTGGCCTTCTCCATCGTGCTGGCCTGCGCCGCCACGCTGTACAAGCAGGGCATCGCCATCCAGACCGCCGACCAGGCCGCCCTGGCGCTCGCGCCGCTGGCCGGGAAGTACGCCTCCTGGCTCTTCGCCTTCGGGCTCTTCAACGCCTCCCTCTTCGCGGCGGCCATCCTCCCCCTCTCCACCGCCTACTTCGTCACCGAGTCCGCGGGCTGGGAGTCGGGGCTGGACCGCAAGTGGGGCGAGGCGAGGCAGTTCTACTGGCTCTTCACCGGGATCGTGGTGGTGGGGGCGGGCGTGGTGCTCATCCCGCAGCTGCCCCTCATCCGCATCATGCTGGTCTCCCAGATCGTGAACGGCGTCCTCCTCCCCTTCGTGCTCGTCTACATGCTCCGGCTCGCCAACGACGAGAAGCTGATGGGGGTGCACCGGAACGGGCGGTGGTTCAACCTGATCGCCTGGACCACCACCGTGATCATGATCGCGCTCACCGGCTACCTCGTCGTCACCGGCATCCGGGATCTGGTGGTCGGTTGAGCACGCCCGCCGCGCCCGGCCGCCGCGCCTTCTCGGTGGCCATCTTCGCGCGCCACGGCGGCGCCATCCTGCTCGTCCGCCACCGGCGGCTGGGAACGTGGCTCCCGGTCGGGGGCGAGATCGAGCCCGGGGAGACGCCCCTCGAGGCCGCCGTGCGAGAGCTCCGCGAGGAGACCGGCCTCGCCGGTCGCTTCCCCCCCGGCCTCGGCGTGGATGGGACCCCTCCGGGCCTCATCGGCTACGAGGAGCACCCGGCCGGCTCGAAGGGGCTGCACCTCAACTTCGCCTTCGTCGCCGACGTGGATTCCCGCCGCCTCGTCCCCTGCGACGAGTGGAGCGAGGCGCGCTGGGTGGTGGACACCGGGGAGATCGACTGCCCGGAGAACGTCCGGCAGCTCGTCCGGATCGCGCTCGCGGCGGGCCGGGGCGGCTGAGCCGGGCCCGGGGCTTTCCCCGCCCTCCGGCGTCAGGACCGGGAGTGGATCCGAGGGGCGGACTCCCGGAGCCCATCCACGAGGCGGGCGGGGTCGTCGGGTGAGACGACGACGCGCCGCCCACCCACCACGATCTCGACGAGGTGGTCGCTGCGGGTGGCGAGGAGCCGGAAGGCGCCCGCCTTGTAGAACCAGCCGTAGAAGCCGAAGAGCCCGCCGTTGCCGAACGTCCGGACGGCACCGCGCAGCCACCCGGCGGGGAGCAGCTCCACGCGCTCCACCTCGGACAGGGACCAGGAGGCGGCGCGCCAGGCGCGGCGCACCACCCGGAGCTCCCCTGCCTCGATCTCGACCCGCCGCGGCGAGAACGCCCAGGAGAGGACGGCGACGAGCGGCGCGAGGCCCACGCCCCACCGGGCGAAGGCCTGTACCGCCGGGCCCGCCGGCCCGCGGGGACCGCCCACCGCCATCCCGGGCAGGAATCCCCAGACGAGGACCGGGGTGGCGAGGAGCGCCACGGTGACCACCGCCGAGAGCACCTTCACGGCGACCGACAGGGTCATCGGGTATTGGCGCACGGCTCAGCCCTGGGGCTTCGGGTCCAGGTAGCGCCCCAGCAGCGGGCGGAGCCGCTCCCGGGTCTCGGCGGGGATCCGCTCCCGGTCGGACCAGATGGCGAGCTCGAGCGCCGACTGGCACGGGCAGGAGCGGTGTCCCAAGGCCTTCACGTGCGGCATCGCCGCCCGGATGAGCTGCAGCGCGTTCTTGCTCGCCGCCTTCAGGTTGCCGATGATCTCCTCGAGCAGCTCGAACTGGTCGAGGGCGTGGGGGTGCGGCCGCCAGCAGTCGTAGTCGGTGGGCAGCGCCACGAGCGCGTAGCAGATCTCGGCCTCGCGCGCGAGGCGGGCCTCCGGCATCACCGTCATCCCGATGAGCGACGCTCCCCAGGACCGGTGGAGCTCGCTCTCCGCCCGCGTCGAGAACTGGGGCCCCTCCATGCACACGTAGGTCCCGCCCTGCTGCACGCGCGCCGGCGAGCTGGCCGAGGCACGGGCCAGCACCTCGCGCAGGCTGGGGCAGAACGGGGAGGCCAGCTCCACGTGGACCGCGATGTCGTCGAAGAAGGTGCCCGGGCGGCGGAAGGTCCGATCGATCACCTGGTCGGGGATCACGAGCGATCGCGGCGCGATCTCCTCGCGGAGACTCCCCACCGCCCCGGTGCCCAGGATGCGGGTCACGCCCAGCTTCTTCAGGGCGAAGACGTTGGCGCGATAGGGAACGTTCGACGGGCTGAAGACGTGCCCCTCGCCGTGCCGCTTCAGCAGCGCGACCGGGACGCCGTCCACCTCGGTGGTGACGACGGGAGCCGACGGCCGTCCGAACGGGGTGTCGACGTCGTGCGCCTCGGCCTTGCCGAGCGCCCCCATGGCGTGCTCCAGGCCCGATCCGCCGATGATCCCCAGCATGACCCCGCCCTCCCGTTGCGCGCCCCGCGCGCCGCGCAGTGTACACAAAAGGAGAGGGCCCGCCGGTGTTTCCGGCGGGCCCTCGAAAAGGATGCGGCGGCGACCTACTCTCCCGCACAGCTTCCCGTGCAGTACCATCGGCTCTGGCAGGCTTAACTTCCGTGTTCGGGATGGGAACGGGTGTGACCCTGCCGAAATAGCCACCGCAAATTGGAAAAGATCGGACGGACGAACCGTCTGACAACCATACGAAGGGTAGGATGCACCGGCAACGAAATTCACCGGATCGGGCTCCCGATGGGAACCTCGATCTCGGCCTCGACTCGGCCGTCTGCGGCCTGAGAAGAGGGAGACCAAGCCTCACGCCCGATTAGTACCGGTCAGCTGAGCGCCTCACAGCGCGTACACTCCCGGCCTATCAACCTCGTGGTCTTCGAGGGGGCTTCAGGGGATTGCTCCCGGGAGAAGTAATCTCGAGGCTGGTTTCCCGCTTAGATGCTTTCAGCGGTTATCCATTCCACACATAGCTACCCAGCGATGCCCCTGGCGGAACAACTGGTACACCAGTGGTGTGTCCAACCCGGTCCTCTCGTACTAGGGTCAGGCCCTCTCACTTCTCCTACGCCCACGGCAGATAGGGACCAAACTGTCTCACGACGTTTTGAACCCAGCTCGCGTACCGCTTTAATTGGCGAACAGCCAAACCCTTGGGACCTGCTCCAGCCCCAGGATGCGATGAGCCGACATCGAGGTGCCAAACCGCGTCGTCGATGTGAACTCTTGGACGCGATAAGCCTGTTATCCCCAGAGTACCTTTTATCCGTTGAGCGATGGCCCTTCCATTCAGAACCACCGGATCACTATGACCTGCTTTCGCACCTGCTCGAGATGTCTCTCTCGCAGTCAAGCACCCTTATGCCATTGCACTCGGCGCCTGGTTTCCAATCAGGCTGAGGGTACCTTAGCGCGCCTCCGTTACCTTTTGGGAGGCGACCGCCCCAGTCAAACTACCCACCAGCCATTGTCCCCGACCCGGTTGACGGGCCTAGGTTAGACACCAGAAATCGACAGGGTGGTATTTCACCGTTGCCTCCCCCCAAGCTAGCGCCCGGGGTTCATAGGCTCCCACCTATCCTACACAATCAATTCCTAGTGTCAGTGGCAAGTTGTAGTAAAGGTTCATGGGGTCTTTCCGTCTTGCCGCGGGTAAACTGCATCGGCACAGCTATTTCAATTTCACTGAGTCCCTGGTCGAGACAGCGCGGAAGTCGTTACGCCATTCGTGCAGGTCGGAACTTACCCGACAAGGAATTTCGCTACCTTAGGACCGTTATAGTTACGGCCGCCGTTTACCGGGGCTTCGGTTCATCGCTTTGGCTTGCGCCTGACGAATCTCCTTAACCTTCCGGCACCGGGCAGGCGTCAGACCCTATACGTCCACTTGACGTGTTTGCAGAGTCCTGTGTTTTTGGTAAACAGTCGCTACCGCCATTTATCTGCGACCCGGAAAAGCTTCGGGAGCAAGTCCCTACACCATTCCAGGCCCTCCTTCTTCCGAAGTTACGGAGGCATTATGCAGAGTTCCTTGACCAGAGTTCTCTCAAGCGCCTTAGGATTTTCTCCTCGCCCACCTGAGTCGGTTTGCGGTACGGACACCTCGCAGGCTCCACGCGGGGATTTTCTTGGAAGCATGGGATCACGCACTTCAGGCCATACGGCCACGTCATCACCTCTCGAGGTTGATGCCCCCACGTTTTCATCCTATGGGAGCCCTCTACGGGCTTGAACCGGCACTTCCGTCCGCCGGCTGCGCTACCCTTCTCCGTCCCCCCTCGCTTCAACGCCTACGGGGTGGTACAGGAATATTAACCTGTCATCCATCACCTACGCCTTTCGGCCTCGGCTTAGGTTCCGACTAACCCTGGGCGGATTAACCTTCCCCAGGAAACCTTGGGCTTACGGCGAACGAGTTTCTCACTCGTTTTGTCGTTACTCATATCGGCATCAGCTCTAGAACGAACTCCACCGGTCCTTGCGATCCGGCTTCGACGCTCGTTCTACGCTCCCCTACCGATCCACGGCGGCGAACCGTCGTGAATCCCGAGGCTTCGGTGCCATGCTTGAGCCCCGATACATTTTCGGCGCGGCCTCGCTTGATCAGTGAGCTATTACGCTATCTTTAAAGGATGGCTGCTTCTAAGCCAACCTCCTGATTGTCAAAGCGTTGCCACATCCTTTTTGTCAGCACTTAGCATGGACTTGGGGACCTTAGCCGTCGATCTGGGTTATTCCCCTCTCGCCAATGAATGTTATCACCCACTGACTGCGTCCCGGGATAACAGTTACAGGCATTCGGAGTTTGGTACGGTTTGGTAATCTGGTAGGACCCCTAGCCGTTCCAGTGCTCTACCTCCTGTACTGAATTGCCCGAGCCGATACCTAAATATCTTTCGGGGAGAACCAGCTATCACCAAGTTTGATTGGCCTTTCACCCCTACTCACAGTTCATCCCAGAAGTTTTCAACCTCCATGAGTTCGGTCCTCCACGCGGTTTTACCCGCGCTTCAACCTGACCATGAGTAGATCACTTGGCTTCGGGTTATAATGATTGCGACTGGGCGCCCATTTCGGACTCGCTTTCGCTGCGCCTCCGGCTATCGCCTTAAGCTCGCCACAACCATTAAGTCGCCGATTCATGATGCAAAAGGTACGCCCTCAGGCATTCCGCTTGCGCGGCATAGCCCTCGGACTGCTTGTAGGCATGCGGTTTCAGGTTCTTTTGACTCCCCTAACAGGGGTTCTTTTCACCTTTCCCTCGCGGTACTTGTCCACTATCGGTCTCCAGCGAATATTTAGCCTTACGAGATGGTCCTCGCAGATTCAGACAGGATTGCACGTGTCCCGCCTTACTTGGGTGCGTCATCAGGAGATACGGCACGATTTCGGTTACGGGATTTTCACCCTCTATGATCCGACTTTCCAGACGGTTCACCTATCGAGCCTTTTCTCCCGGGTCATCCCCATGACGTCCCTCAACCCCAGGTGGACTCGCGTCCAACTGGTTTGGGCTGTTCCGCTTTCGCTCGCCGCTACTGGCGGAATCGCTGATTGCTTTCTCTTCCTCCGGGTACTGAGATGTTTCACTTCCCCGGGTTTGCCGTCCGCAACTATGGATTCATCACGGACTGCAGGGGTATTACCCCCTGCGGGTTTCCCCATTCGGACATCCACGGATCAAAACCTGGTTAGCGGTTCCCCGTGGCTTTTCGCAGCTACCCACGTCCTTCATCGCTTGCTGGAGCCTAGGCATCCACCACATGCCCTTAGTAGCTTGGTCACCCTTGACTCGGGCCTTCCGAGCTCTCGCTCGGACGACGCCTCGTCGAGGCCGAGATCCAGGTCCTTCGGAGACACGGATCCCGCGTGACTTTCGCTGTTCGATGCATTTCTACCCTTCGTATTCGGTTGTCAGAGAGCTCGTTCTTCGGCGCGGACGCCGCCGGGAACCCGAGGAACCCGGAATGAGCCTGGTGGAGCTGATCGGAATCGAACCGACGACATCCAGCTTGCAAAGCTGGCGCTCTACCAACTGAGCTACAGCCCCACGAAGCGATGGTCGCCGGATGGATGGTGGGCCTAGGTGGATTTGAACCACCGACCTCACGCTTATCAGGCGTGCGCTCTAGACCAACTGAGCTATAGGCCCATTTGGCGCCTCTACCTGATTCCGACGCTCGCAATGATCTTTCAAAGAACCGGGTGCGGACGACCCGCACTGCTCGGTCCCTGGAAACTGAATAGCAAGCGCTACGCGAGATGCGAATCGCGTCCTGTGAGGGAACACCACCCTGCTCTCTCGAGCGGGGTGCTGACCTAGGACTGGTGGCGCGGCGTCCGAGGACGCCCTCCACTGTCTCCTTAGAAAGGAGGTGATCCAGCCGCAGGTTCCCCTACGGCTACCTTGTTACGACTTCACCCCAGTCATCGTTCCGACCGTAGACGCTCCTCTCCTTGCGGTTAAGGTCACGGCTTCAGGTAAAACCAACTCCCATGGTGTGACGGGCGGTGTGTACAAGGCCCGGGAACGTATTCACCGCGGCGTGCTGATCCGCGATTACTAGCGATTCCGACTTCATGGAGTCGAGTTGCAGACTCCAATCCGAACTGAGACCGGTTTTATGGGATTAGCTCCGTCTCGCGACTTGGCGACCCTTTGTACCGGCCATTGTAGCACGTGTGTAGCCCTGGTCATAAAGGCCATGAGGACTTGACGTCGTCCCCACCTTCCTCCGGCTTGACGCCGGCAGTCTCGCTAGAGTGCCCAACTGAATGATGGCAACTAACGATAGGGGTTGCGCTCGTTGCGGGACTTAACCCAACATCTCACGACACGAGCTGA
>JBBIOL010000011.1:0-54668 GCA_037443385.1 Anaeromyxobacteraceae bacterium | reverse complement strand
GGCGGCGACGCCGGTCTGGGTGAGGTCGCCGTGGCAGAGCGTGCAGCCGGTGCGGCTCAGGGTGACCGTGCCATCCACGTGGGTCGCGGCAGCGACGGTGGAGCTCGAGTAGCCGGTGCCGTGGCAGGTGGCGCAGCTCGTGTTCGACGGGTGGTGCGTCGTGGCCGACAGCGCCGGGGGAGCGCCGTGGCAAGCCGTGCAGGAGAGCGTCCCCGTGGCGGTCCAGGTGGGCGTGGTGCCCGCACCGGCGCCGCCCGAGAAGTTGCCGTGGCAGTAGGTGTTGGAGCAGGTCCCGCCCGCGCCGGCGTAGGTGGAGCTCACCGCGCCGGTGTTGGCGAGGTTGCCGAAGGTCACCGTGCCCGCGGTGGCGGTGCCGGTCTTGTGGATGGGCTGCGTGGGCACGACGTGGCAGGCGTTGCACTGCACCGCGCGGGAACGGGCGCCGAGGACGTGCGAGGCGTGGACGCCGACGCTGGCCTGCGTGGTGAGGACGCTGCCGTAGGTGTCCGGAGCGCCGGTGCCGGTGGGGGCGGCGGCCACGTTCGGGTCGCGGGTGCCGGTGGCGGCGTTGGTGCTGCCGCCGTGGCAGCTCGTGCAGGTCAGCGTGGAGGTGTCGATGGTGCCGTTGATGTGCAGGTTGCCCGCGACCACGATGGCGCCGCTCGCGTTGACCGTGCCGGCGTGGCAGTTCGTGCAGGTGGTGACCGCGGCGGCGTTGTGGTGGTTCGCCGTGGTGGGCGGGGACTTGTGGCAGCTGCCGCAGTCGGCGGCGGCGCCGTTCCACGACCAGGCGGCGACCGAGCCGCGCGTCGTCGTCGCGTTCAGCGACGCGCCGTGGCAGTAGGTCGTGCAGGTGGTCTGCGTGGCCGTCCCGTCGCCCTGGACGAAGCCGGGCGTGAAGCCCGCCAGGTTCCCGCCGGTGGCGGTGGCGAAGGTCACGTTGACGACGTTGTCGGAGTGCGCGGCATTCCCGGCGTTGTCCGGGTGGCACTCGACGCAGCCGACGGCCTTGTAGACCTGGCCGGCCGCGGCGGGATTCACGTGGGAGCCGTGCGTGCCGACGCGGACGCCGGTGGTGGCGCCCTTGGTGTCCACCGGCGGGGCAGCGCCCTGGTTCAGGTCGGCGCCGGCGACCGAGACCCGCGTCCCGTCGCCGTGGCAGGAGGTGCAGCTCATGGCCACCACGTCCACGTTGCCGTTCAGGTGGTTGGCGGCGTTCACGGTGCTCGCGGTGTAGCCGGAGTGGCAGGTGCCGCAGTTGGCGTTGGCCGGGTGCGTCCCGCCCGGCGGCAGGCCGTGGCAGGAGCCGCAGGCGGCGGCGGTGGCACCGCCCAGCCAGGACGGGGCCTGCGTGGTCGCGCCGTTCTTGAAGTTGCCGTGGCAGTAGACGTTGGAGCAGCTGCCGGCCTGGTTGCCGCCCGAGGCGGTGCTCGACCCCGCGTAGGCCGCGGTGGTGATGGAGCCGGTGGTGGCGAGGCCGGAGAAGGCCACGGTGGCGCGCGCGCCGCCGGAGCCCACGCCGGTGGCGTGGGAGACGTCGCCGCCGGCGGGAACGGCGTGGCAGGCCGAGCAGGCCATGGGGGCCGCGCTCCAGCGCGTGCCCGTGAGGTGCGCCGCGTGGGCGCCCACCGCGGCCGAGCTGGCCAGGACCGAGCCGGTGGTGTCGGCGGCGCTGGCGTTCACGCCCGGGGCTGCGGTGACGGCGCCGGAGGCGACGCCGGTCTGGGTGAGGTCGCCGTGGCAGAGCGTGCAGCCGGTGCGACTCAGGGTGACCGCCCCGTCGACGTGGGTGGCCTGCGCCACGGTGGTCGCGCTGTAGTTCGTCCCGTGGCAGGCGGCGCAGTTCGCGTTGGCCGGGTGGTGGGTGGTGGCCGAGAGCGCCGGGGGCGCGTCGTGGCACGACGTGCAGGAGAGCGTGCCCGCGGCCGTCCAGGCCGGGCTGGCCCCGGCCCCGCGCCCGCCGGCGAAGTTGCCGTGGCAGTAGGTGTTGTTGCAGGAGCTGCCCGAGCCCAGCACGTAGGTCGGGGCGACGCCGCCCGCCGTGGCGGTGGTGCCCCAGGCCATGTTCACCGTCCCGTCGGCGTGGGAGTAGAGCCCGGTCATCACCGAGGCGACGTCGTGGCACTCGCTGCAGAGCAGGTTCTTCGACCGCAGGCCGTTCACGTGCACCAGGTGGGCGCCCACGCCCGGGGCGGTGGGCGTCGTGTTCCCGGACAGGTCGAGCGGCGGCGCCCCGGCGACGCTGTCGGCGAAGGCGGTCGGGTTCGCCGTGCGGCCCTCGGTGCCGTGGCACTTGGCGCAGGTCATCTGGGTGCTGAGATCGACGACGCCGTTGCGGTGCTTGCCGGAGGCGAGGATGGTGCCGGCACCGTCGACGGTCTGGTCGTGGCACTTCGAGCAGGTGTTGAGGCCGCCGGCGGTGCGGTGGCTGGCGGTCGCGGGCGGCGCGCCGTGGCAGATGGTGCAGCTGGTGGGGCCGAGGACGACGTCCACCGATCCGTTGATGTGGCTCGACGCGGCGACGGTGCTGCTGGTGTATCCGGGGTGGCAGGAACCGCACGCGGAGCTGGCCGGGTGGCTGGCCACCGCGGGCGGGGATCCGTGGCAGCTCCCGCAGCCCTTGAAGGTGCCGTCCACCTGCGTCCAGATCGGCGTGGTGCCCGAGCCCCCGGCGACCGCGGCGGTGCCGCCGTGGCAGTAGCTGGCGGAGCAGCTGGCCGAGCCGTTGCTCCAGAGCGTGCTCGTGCCTAGGTTGGCCTTCGGGCCGAACTGGACCTGGACGGTCCCGTCGGCGTGGCCCGTGCCGTAGCTGCCCGAGGCGGCGCCGTGGCACTCGGTGCAGGCGACCGGGGCCGCCATCATGGTGGTGGTGACGTGGGCCTGGTGGGCCCCGACGGAGACCAGCGTGGTGAGCGTGCGCCCCTGCGTGTCGACCGGCGGGGCGGGGTTCACGTTCGTGCTGCCGTGGCAGGACGTGCAGGTCATGTTCACCACGTCCACGATGCCGTTCACGTGGGTGGTGAGGTTGACCGACGTGACCGTGTAGCCCGGGTGGCAGCCGTTGCAGGCCGTGCTCTGCGTGTGGGGCGCGGGCGGAGGCGCGCCGTGGCAGGTCCCGCAGACCTGGCCCGCCGCCCCGGCCGTCCACACCGGCTTGTTGGAGCGATTGCCTCCCGCGAAGTTGCCGTGGCAGTAGACGTTGGAGCAGGTGGCCGTGGCCGGGTCGTAGACCACGCTGCTCCCGCCGGCCAGCACCGAGAAGCTGAACTCCACGGCGCCGGTGGCGTGCGTGGTGGCGGTGGGCGGGTTGTGGCAGTCGGTGCAGGCGAAGGCCCCGGCGAGGCGCCCGGAATTGAGGTGGGCCATGTGCGCCCCCACCGCCGGCTGGGTGTTGAGCGTCTCGCCCTGGGTGCCGAGCGGAGGCGCGGCGGCGATGTTGGGGTCGACGCCGGTGCGAAGCGCGTCGCCGTGGCAGGAGGAGCAGGTCATCGGCCGGACGTCGACGACGCCGTTCACGTGCGTGGCCGCGTTGGCCGAGGTGATGCTGTAGCCGAGGTGGCACATGCCGCAGTCGGCGTTCTGGGCGTGCGGGGCCGGGGGCGGGGCGCCGTGGCAGGCGGTGCAGGCGCGGAAGGTGCCGTCGACCTGCGTCCAGGTGGGCGTGGTCCGCAGGCCGCCCGCGACGGCGCTCGTGCCGCCGTGGCAGTAGCTGGCCGCGCAGGTGGCGTTGGCCGACGACCAGACGGTGGTCGTGCCGAGGTTGGCGAGCGGGCCGAAGGCCAGCTTGCTCGCCGGGGACTGGGTGGCGTGGGTCGCGTCGGTGGGAACCACGTGGCACTCGCCGCAGGCCACCGGCTTCGCCATGGAGGTGTTGAGGTGGATCTGGTGGGCGCCGACGGAGACGAGCGTGGTCGCGCTGCGACCGAGCGTGTCGATGGGCGGCGCGGCGTTCACGTTGGGCGTGCCGTGGCACATGGTGCAGGCGGCCCCCGACACGTCCACCCGCCCGTTCATGTGGGTGGCCGCGTTCGTGGCCTGGATACCCGTGCCGGTGGCGTCACCGTAGCCGGCGTGGCAGGAGCTGCAGAGGTTGCTCTGGACGTGCGGAGTGGCGGGCGGGTCGGAGTGGCAGAAGTTGCAGTTGTTCAGCCAGTCGGGGAAGCCGGCGTTCGCGTGGCAGGTCTCGCAGGAGGGCGCGTTGGCGAGACCCTTGTAGTCCGCGCCGTGGCAGCGGGTGCACTGCGGCGTGTTGGGGACCTTCTTGATGAAGTCGAAGAAGAGCGGGGCGTGCTGCGAGGGGTCCGGGATCTTGGCGTGGCCGAGCCGGTCGGGGGGATTGAACACGGCCGCGATGGTCTTGTCGGCGCCGTTCGTGACGGTGTCCACGGTGCAGGTCGCGGTGCCGGAACAGTCGGCGGCCCAGGACTGGAAGAGAAGGCCCGCGTCCGGCGTCGCGGCGAAGGACGCGGCGACCTTCCAGTCGTAGACGGCCGTGCAGGCGTCCTTCCCGGATCCGGCGGTGCCGCAGTTCACCTGGCCGTCGGTCGTCGACGTGATGGTCCCGCCGACCGGGCGAGAGACGTTGACGACGTAGAAGACGCCGAACTGACCCTTCTGACCCGCCTCCGGAGTCTTTTCGACCCCCTTGAAGCAGCCGGCGACGGAGGCAGCGAGGACCAGGGTGGTTGCGGTGCGAATCAGGCGCATCGACGAGTTCTCCGGACCGGGAAAAGCGGAGCAAAAGCGGCGTGGGGCGCCTCGGATGCAAGCCGCGCACCCGTTTCCCGATCCGGGGGTCCGATAGCCACCGCCGGTGTAAGCCTTGGAAAGTTTTCAAGGGAATGTTGCGGACCTGTTACGTCCAGCCCTGCAGGGGGTCCCCTCTAACCCGCAACCCTTGCGGGCGGCGGTGTAGGGACCTCACCCAACTGCAAAAATGTACCTGGGTGAAATGACGCAGGTTTGGGGCGCTACCTTTGGGCGGCAGCCACCGCCGGACCGGGGACTTCCATCCCGATCTCGCGCAGCATGTCCTTCACCGAGTCCGGCATGCTGGCGTGGCCGGCCATGCGCTTCATCTCGTCGCCGAGGTAGCTGTTCTCGATGAGGAGCTTCAGCACCTTGATCATGAAGCGGCGCTTGTCGGGCGTGAGCTTGCCGAGATTCTTGAACTTGTCGTGGAAGAAGTGGCCGGTGGCGCGGTGGAGCTCCCCGTGCAGCTCCTCGATGGTCATCGCGTCCGGCTTCATCACCGGCTCGACCAGGTTGTAGCGCCGGTAGTCCTTGGTGACCAGCCGGCTCTCGAGCTCCGGGCCGATGTCCGCATAGGGCCAAGGGGTCAGGGCCAGGAAGAAGGCCATGTCCGGCGCGTACCACTTGGCGAGCTCCACGGTCTCCCGGACCGACGTCACCGTCTCTTCGGGAGTCCCCAGGACGAAGGAGGTCTCCGAGACCATCCCGTGGGCGTTCACGAGGTCGATGGCCTTCTTCGACTCGGAGACCTTGATGTCCTTCTTGTAGAGGTCGAGCGTGGCCTGCGAGGTGGACTCCACGCCCAGGTACACGTGGGAGACGCCGGCCTTCGCGTACTTGCCGAGGATGTCCTCGTCGCGGAGCACGTCGTCGACGCGCGTCTCCATGAGCAGCTCGAGGCCGCTCTGCCGCTCGACGAGCAGGTCGAGGACCTTTTCCCACCGCGCGCGGTCGGTGGTGGGCGTCTCGTCGGAGAGCATGGCCACGGCCACGCCGTACCGGTCGCGGAGCATCTCCAGCTCGGTGACGAACTTGAGCGGATCGCGGCCGCGCCAGCTCCGTCCCCAGAACTTCTGCTGGGAGCAGAAGGAGCAGCGCTGCGCGCATCCGCGCGCCGAGCTCACGATGGCGAGCTTGCCCTGCGGGCTCGGCCGGTACCAGTAGAGCGGCCAGTCGACCAGGTCGAACGCGGGCTGGAACCGGTCGAGGTCGAAGCACAGCATGCGCGGCGGGTTCGAGACCGGGACGCCGTCCTTCCGGTAGGCGAGGCCCGCGATGCGGTCGAACCCCTCCCCGGCCACCACCGCCTGGACCAGCTCGGCGATGGTGCGCTCGCCCTCCCCGCGGACCACGAAGTCGACGCTCGGGTCGTCGCGGAGGATCTCGTCCCAGCAGTAGGTCGCGTGGACGTTGCCGATGACCGTCTTCACGGCGGGGTTCCAGGCCTTGGCCGTCGCGCAGATGACGCGGGCGTCGGGCTCGGTCGCGGTGATGGCGGTGGTCCCGACGATGTCGGGCTTGAACTCGGCGATCTTCTTCGCGATGTCGTCGTGGGAGACGAACATCGACATGGCGTCGTAGATCTCGACCTCGGCGCCGGCCGCGCGGGCCTCGCCCGCGACGTAGACCATGGCGAGCGGCATCCATGTCCCGGCGGCCTCGACCACGCCGGCGTGGTACGGCGACGTGACGAGAAGTACGCGTGGCTTTCTGCCGTTCATGGAATACCCTCCAGCGGAAGTCCACTTTGAGTAGCATGAACGGGGCCGAAGGTCACCCGGGCATGGTACAGCGTGATTTCAGCGGATTTTCGCCGACGCACACGATCAATCTGCGCATTTCGGGGGAAGCGCGGCAGGAATTGCGTACTTTCGGCGGACCCCATCCGGGCGTCGGCGGCCATCAGAAGTAGGCGATCGCGACCTGCCAGGCGGTCCCGGCCAGGAACACCACGCCCAGGATGGCGTGCTTCACCTTGAGCAGACGGATGCGGTCGCGGGCCACGTCCCCGGTCCATCCGAAGACCTTCCAGGTGACCATGCGGACCACGCCGGTGAGCAGGATCACCGCCAGGCTCACCCAGGTCACCCACATGAACTTCGCCGCCAGCGGCCGCACCAGGTGGGCCGCGCCCACCCACTCCGGCCCGGCCACCTGCGCGTGGAGGATGGAGAGCAGGACCAGCGACCCGATCCAGGTGCCGGTGGCCACGTCGTGGACGAAGGCGTTCAGGATGGTGAGCTTCTCCTGCACGGGCCACCTCACTGGAAGTACGCGGCGTGGATCGACGGCATCAGGAAGGGCAGGATGAGCAGCGCCAGCACGAAGACCACGAAGGCCGAGACCGACGCCCAGGCGGTGGCGGTGGCCCGGAGCCGGAAGAAGAGCCGGGCGTGCAGGACCGAGCCGTAGGCCAGCCAGGCGATGAGCGACCAGGTCTCGATGGGGTCCCAGCCCCAGTAGCGACCCCACGACTGGTGCGCCCAGATCGACCCGGCCGCGATGGTGATGGTCCAGAAGAGGAAGCCGAACCCGATGAACCGGATCCCGTAGGCGTCGAGGACCTCGGTGGCCGGGGCGCGCTCGAGCCACTTCCAGGGCGATCGTCTCCCGCGCAGGAGCACCACCACCGCCGCGGCCAGCGAGAGCAGGAACGACGCGGCCGAGAGCTTGGCGAAGGTGATGTGGAACATGAGCCAGATCGACCGCAGGGTGGGCGGGATCTCGCGGACCTCGGCGTTGGAGAAGAGGCCGAAGCCCATGGCCAGGATGGAGAGCGGCAGGACCACGAGCGCGAGCGCACCCCACGCCGGTCGCCGCCAGAGGAAGAGCAGCATCACCGCCACGCCCAGCCAGGCGTTGGAGGCGAGCACCTCGTACTTGAGCAGGTAGGGACCGTGTCCCACCGCAACCCATCGGAGGACGATGGCCGCGCCGTGGGGGACGAGGCCCAGGAGGGCCAGTGCCCGGGCCCAGCGCAGCCGCTCCGGGTGGCCGAAGATCACGGCGTTCGCGTAGGCCGCCGTGGAGAGGCCGTAGAGGCCGACGGCGATCCAGAGCAGCGTGACCTCGACGGCGAAGCGGCTCACCGGGCCTCCCGGGGGGTTGGGGTCGCGTCCATGCCGTGGAACGCGGATGCCGGCGCCTTGTCGGGGACCTCGGTGCGTCCCACCTCGGGCTTCTCGGCGAACTCGGTGTGGTCGACGACCCAGCGGTCGCCGGCTTTCACGATGTGGTAGCGCATGCGGTAATGGTCCTTGGAGTCCTGGCCCACCTGCTGGCCGGTGCCGACCTTGCGGTCGAGGTAGTGCCAGCGCTCCTCGGTGGCCACGACCACCTCGCCCTCCTTCCGCTCCATGCCCTCGAAGCGGAGCTCGACGAGGCGCGCGTCCATGGTGATGCCCTGGTCCAGCCGGACGCCGATGTGCGCCGCCAGGCGGCGCAGCTCGTCCGCGCCGACGAGCGGCTGGGCCACCTGGAAGTCGCCGGTGCGGTAGGCCTCGGCGACGGCCGAGTTGTATCGGCGCACCAGGTCCTCCATCTCGGAGGCGGGCGGGCCCTTCTGGCAGGCGGCCAGGGCCAGGGCGAGCAGCGTTGCGGCGGGAATTCGCATGGGGGCGGACATCTTAACGGCCGCCGGCCTCCCGCTCCACCCGGCGCTCGAAGCGCTCGGCGAAGATCGGGACCAGCCGCTGCGGGCGCATGGCCACGGTGACCCGCTCGCGTTCCCCGTCCGGCTCGGCCACCACCAGCGTGTCCACCCGGACGAACCCGAACATGAGGATCACGCCCAGGATGGAGAGGCCGAACCCGACGAAGACCGGCCAGGCGGTGGGATCGCGCGAGGCGGCGAGCCGCGCCCACCAGCGCATCTCCCGGAGCGCCAGACCGCGCCCGCCCGGGAGCTCGAGCACGCTTCCGGGCTGCATGCGCCCGGCGCCGAGCAGCACGTCCCGGTCGAGCACGCGCACGTCGGCGACGCCGGCCGGGCGCCTCTCCCCGCGCACGTAGGGGGCGCGCACGCGAACCTCCTCCCCGCCGGGGAGCTTGCCGACGCCGGAGAAGTCGCCCGAGGAGTCGAGGGTGAGGAGCACGAGGCCCACCGAAGGGTTCGCCGGGTCCACCACCTCGAGCACGGCCGCCGGGCCGAACCCCTGCGTCAGGTAGATCCGGGTCCCCCCGACGTCGAGCGGCTCGTTCACCGCGAGCGTGACGGGCCGCCCCTCGCCCACCTCCACGCGCGCCGCGAGCCCGAGCAGGCTTCCCGAGGGGTACCAGGACGGGCGGAGCTCGACGAGCTTCACCGGCTCTCCCAGCACGATGGGCCGGGCCAGCGGGCCCAGGTCCTGGAACGCGAAGGCGCCGGCGTCGGCCGGGATGATCCCGCCCTCCCAGGTCTCCCGCGACGTGTCGGCGCCCAGGACCATCCGCCCGAACCCGGCCACTGCGACGACGAGCAGTCCCGCGTGGAAGAGCGGCGATCCCAGCGCGCCGATCCGCCCGGCCCGGGTGATCGTGACGCGCCTCCCCTCCCCGGTGCGCGCCCGCTCGACGGTCCGGCGATACGGCGCGCCGCGGAACCAGGCCTCGCCGGGCGTGGACCACTCCCGCAGGAGCCGCGACCACTGCTCCCAGCAGACGATGGCGAGCGATCCGGCCGCCAGCGCCACGATGGCGAGGAACCACGGCGCCGTGAAGACGTGGTCGAGGGCCAGGGCCGCGACCAGGCGCGCGAGGACCGGGTGATCCTCGGCCAGCCGCTCCCGCGCCAGCGCGGTGGGGTGCTGCTCGACGAAGGTCGTGGCGAACCCGGCCAGCGCGATCCCCAGGAGCTCCGCGGTGATGGTGCGCGGGGACCGGAGGAGGCGGCGGAGTCTGGAGAGCGGCTCGAGCGGCATGCGGGGAGCCCGGCAGTCTATACCGGGCCCCCCGCGGGGTGGATCATCGGGCTCCCGCGCCCTGAGGGGACCCACGGTCGGGTTCACCTCGGCCCGACCGGGGCGTGACCCGCGCCAGCAACGCTGGAACTTCGCGAGGTTGACCGTTCGTGAACGGTGGCAGGGCGCGTGCACGTTCCCGGGACACGGAGGCCCCATGAAGACGTTCGCCCACATCGCCCTCCCCGCCCTCCTGGCGCTGGCCGTTCCGGCCGTGGCGCCGGCCGACGATCACTTCGCACACGAGGTCCGGGAGCGCTTCGGCGCGCCGTCCGGCCGGGACGTCGTCGACTGCCCCGCGCCGGAGGGCCCGGCCGCCACCCGCTGCCTGCGCTGGCAGTACGACACCGGGGACTGGCACGCGGTCTTCTTCTTCGAGCCCGGGTCGGAGCGGCTGCTCGCCGCCTTCACCTGGGACGAGGCGCACCGCGCGGCGATCGACACCTCGGACGAGGTCCGCGACCTGCTCCACGCCGCGCGGGTCGTGGCCGAGCCGTAGCCCGGTCCGCACCCCGGGAGCCGGCCGGGCCTTCCCGCGCCTCCCTCAGCTCGCCTCGCTCAGGTCGGCGACGGTCGTGTTGTCGAGGAACTTCCGGTAGGCCTCGTTCACGCCGCCCCAGGCGGTGTGGGCCGAGCAGGCGCCGGAGTCCCGGCAGGGCCGGTCGGGGCGGAGCAGGCAGCTCGACCGGGCCCGCTTCCCCTCGAAGGGGGCCACCACCTCCCAGAGCCGGATGCGCGCGGCCGGGCGGGCCAGCCGGTAGCCGCCCTTCGCGCCCCGCGCGGCGGTGAGGACCCCGCTGCGGGCCAGCGTGGCGAGCACCTTGGAGAGGTAGTCGGGGGGGATCTTCAGCTTCCGCGCCAGGTCGCGCCCCAGCACGGCCTCGCCGTCCTCGTGGGAGGCCAGCCAGGCCATGGCGCGCAGCGCGTGGGTGGTGGAGGCGGAGAAGTTCACGGCCGGGAGTGTAGCGCGAACCGGGACGGAAATCACCCCTGGACAAAATGGATCCAATGGATATACATATCCACTATCACCCTTGCCAAGGATTCCCCGACGATGACCGTCCCGCTCCTCGCCGCCGTCCTCCTCGCCTCCGCTCCGGCCACGCCGGCGGCGCAGCCCGCCCCCACCGACGCCTGCGTCTCCTGCCACGAGCAGCGGTCGCCCGGCGTGGTGGCCGACTGGCGCCTCTCGCGCCACGCCCAGGTGTCGGTCTCCTGCGAGGCCTGCCACGGCGGCGACCACCGGACCGACACCGACGCGAAGCGGGCCCGGCTCCCCACCCCCGACACCTGCAGGCAGTGCCACGCCACCCAGGTCGAGCAGTTCGGCAAGGGCAAGCACGCCGCCGCCTGGGCGGCCATGAAGGCCATGCCCACCTTCCACAAGCAGCCCATGGCCGCCATGGAGGGGCTGAAGGGCTGCGGCGGGTGCCACAAGCTCGGGCTCAAGTCCGAGGCCGAGACCCGCGATCTCGTGAAGGCCACCGGCGGCCACGGCAACGCCTCCTGCGACGCCTGCCACACCCGGCACACCTTCTCGAAGCGGGAGGCCCAGCAGCCCCAGGCCTGCCAGACCTGCCACATGGGCTTCGATCACCCCCAGTGGGAGATGTACTCCGCGTCGAAGCACGGCGTCCGCAGCGGGCTGAAGCAGCTCGGCGCCCTGCCCCCCACCGCCTCCGCCCCCACCTGCCAGGACTGCCACATGCAGGGCGGCAACCACGAGGTCCGCACCGCCTGGGGCTTCCTGGCCGTGCGGCTCCCCCTCTCCGACGACCCGACCTGGAAGGCGGACCAGGTCGCCATCCTCCAGGGGCTCCAGGTCCTCGACCCGCAGGGCAAGCCCACCGGCCGCCTCGACGTGGTGAAGGCCGCCGACGTGGCCCGCCTGACCCGGGAGGCCTTCGACAAGGAGCGCGAGAAGATGCTCGAGACCTGCGCCCGGTGCCACGCCCCGGCCTTCGCCCGGTCCGAGCTGGCCCGCGCCGACGACATGGTGCGCGAGGCCGACCACCTCATGGGCGAGGCCATCCGCGAGGTGGCCGGGCTCTACCGGGACGGCGTCATCCCCAGGCCCAAGGACGCCCCCTACCCGTTCCCCGACCTGCTCACCTTCCACGACGCCGGCACGGTGGTGGAGCAGAAGCTCTTCGTGATGTTCCTCGAGCACCGCATGCGCACCTTCCAGGGCGCGTTCCACAACAACCCCGACTACGCGCTCTGGTACGGCTGGAGCGAGATGCAGCGCGATCTCACCGAGATCCGCGCGCTGTCCCACGAGATGCGCGCCGCCACCGGCAAGAAGCCGAAGGCGCCCGCCCGGAAGTCCTGAGGAGGAACGACATGGACGCCCTCTCGCTGCTCATGCAGGAGCACCAGCTGATCCTCCGCGCCATCGACGCGCTCGAGTCCTTCGCCGGGAAGGTGGCGCAGGGCTCCGACGACCGGGCCGAGCTCTCCCGCTTCGTCCGCTTCATCCGGGAGTTCGCCGACGCCCGGCACCACGGCAAGGAGGAGGACATCCTCTTCACCGCCATGGTCGCCGCCGGCTTCCCCACCAGCGGAGGCCCCATCGCGGTCATGCTCATGGACCACGAGGCCGGGCGCGCCCACGTGGGGCAGATGGCGGCGCGGGCCGAGCAGGCCGGGCCCTGGTCCGCCCAGGACCGCCAGGCCGTGGTCGGCGCGGCCCTCGCGTACGGGGACCTGCTCCGCGGCCACATCATGAAGGAGGACCGGATCCTCTACCCCATGGCGCGCCAGCGCCTGCACGAGGAGGCCATGCGGCGGGTCGATCGCGACTGCGCCGCCTTCGAGCTCTCCCAGGTCGAGGCCGGCGCCGACGAGGTGGTGGAGCTGGGCCGCTCGCTCGTCGCACGTCACGCCGCCGCCGCGGCCTGACCCCGGAGGTCGACATGCGGCCGGGTCCCGTCGTGCCGTTCCTGCCGTTCCTGCTCCTCGCCGGGCTGGCCGGCGCGTCCGAGCCGTCGGCGGAGGCGGGCCACGCGCTCTTCACCGGCTCCCGGCGCATGCAGAACGGCGGCGCTCCCTGCGGCGCCTGCCACGCGCTGGGGGGCGAGGGGCTCTCCGCCACCGCCACCCTCGGGCCCGAGCTCTCCACCGGCCTCGCCACCATGGACCCGGTGGCGCTCGACGGCCTGCTCGAGGCCCTGCCCTTCCCCAGCATGACGCCGGTCTACGAGGGGAAGGCGCTCACGCCCGGCGAGCGGGCCGACCTGGTGGCGTACCTGCTTCCGGCCGCCGCCAGGGGCCCCCCGTCGGGCTCCGCCCGCTTCGAGCTCCTGGCCCTGGCGGTGGCCGTCCTGCTCTTCCTCGGCCTGGCCCTGGCCCACCGCCGCCGCAAGCCGTCCTCCCGGGCACGGCTCCTCGCCCGCACGCACCACGTCCCCCGAGGTTCGCCATGAGCTGGGTGAAGGACATCTTCGATCCCGACGAGCGCCGCTGGGAGGAGATCTACCGGGGCCGCTTCCAGCACGACAAGGTGGTGCGCAGCACCCACGGGGTGAACTGCACCGGCGGCTGCTCCTGGAACGTGCACGTGAAGAACGGCGTGGTGGCGCTCGAGACCCAGGCCACCGACTACCCGCGCATCTCCTGCGACGTCCCGGCCTACGAGCCACGCGGATGCCAGCGGGGAATCTCCACCTCCTGGTACCTCTACAGCCCGCTCCGGGTGAAGTACCCGTACCTGCGGGGCGTGCTCATGGACCTGTGGCGCGAGGCGCGCCGGGCCCATGCCGATCCGGTGGCGGCCTGGGCCTCCATCGTCGACGACCCGGAGCGGCGCCGGGCCTACCAGGAGGCCCGCGGCAAGGGCGGGCTCCGCCGCAGCTCCTGGGACGAGGTGCTGGAGCTCGTGGCCGCATCCACCATCCACACCGTGAAGCGGCACGGCTCCGACCGGATCATCGGCTTCAGCCCCATCCCGGCCATGTCCATGCTCTCCTTCGCGGCCGGATCGCGATTCCTGCAGCTGCTCGGCGGCGTGAACCTCTCCTTCTACGACTGGTACTGCGACCTGCCCAACGCCTCGCCGGAGATCTGGGGCGAGCAGACCGACGTGGCCGAGAGCGCCGACTGGTACCACTCCAAGTTCATCGTCTCCATGGGCGCGAACCTGGGGATGACCCGCACCCCCGACGTGCACTTCGCCGCCGAGGCCCGGCACGACGGCGCCAAGCTGGTGGTGCTCTCCCCCGACTTCAGCATGACGTCCAAGTACGCCGACCAGTGGATCCCCATCCACGCCGGCCAGGACGCCGCCTTCTGGCTGGCGGTGGACCACGTGATCCTGAAGGAGTTCCACCACGAGCGGCGGACCCCCTACTTCCTCGACTACGTCCGCCGCTACAGCGACGCGCCCTTCCTGGTCGAGCTCGAGGAGCGCGACGGCCGGCTGCGCCCGGGCCGCATGCTGCGCGCCAGCGAGATCGCCCGCACGCGCGAGGTGGAGAACGGCGACTTCAAGTTCCTGGTCTGGGACGGCACGGCCGGGGCGCCGCGCATGCCGCGCGGCACGCTGGGCTTCCGCTGGCAGCACGAGAAGGGGCACTGGAATCTGGAGATGAAGGACGGTCTCGACGGCGCCGAGATCGACGCCCGGGTCTCCCTCCTGGAGGGGAACGACGGCGTCGCCCAGGTGGCCTTCGACGAGTACGCCTCCGCCCGCGTGGCGCTGCGCGGCGTGCCGGTGCGCACGGTGGAGACGCTGCGCGGCCCGGTGAAGGTGGCCACCGTCTACGACCTGCTCTTCGCCCAGTACGGCGTCTCCCGGGGGCTCCCCGGCGACTGGCCGTCGGGCTACCACGACGCCGGCGCGGCCTACACGCCGGCCTGGCAGGAGCGGTTCACCGGCGTCTCCGCCGCCGAGGTCACCCGCTTCGCCCGGGAGTGGGCCACCACCGCCGAGCGGACCGGCGGCAAGTGCTCCATCATCATCGGCGCCGGCGTGAACCAGTGGTACCACGGCGACCACGCCTACCGCGCCGCCATCGCCGGGCTCGTGCTCTGCGGCTGCGTGGGCAAGAACGGCGGCGGGCTCAACCACTACGTGGGCCAGGAGAAGCTCGCCCCGGTGGCTCCCTGGTCGGCGCTGGCCTTCGCGCTCGACTGGGCCGGCCCGCCGCGCCTGCAGAACGCCCCCAGCTTCCACTACGTGCACTCCGACCAGTGGCGCTACGAGCGGGCCAGCGAGGACGAGAAGCTGAACCCGCTCCCCGGCCCCAGCGCGTTCGCCACCCGCCACACCATGGACCACCAGGCCCGGGCGGTGCGCATGGGCTGGCTCCCCTTCTTCCCCCAGTTCGACCGCAACCCGGCCGCGGTGGTGGAGGAGGCGCGGGCCGCCGGCGCCACCACCGACGCCGAGGTCTCGGCCTGGGTGGTCGGCCAGCTCAAGGAGCGCAAGCTCCGCTTCTCGGTGGACGACCCGGACGCGCCGGAGAACTGGCCGCGGCTCTGGTTCATCTGGCGCGGCAACGCCCTCATGTCGTCGGCCAAGGGGCACGAGTACTTCCTGCGCCACTACCTGGGGACCCACTCCAACTCGGTGGCGCCGGAGACCGCGAAGGGCGAGGTGGCCGACGTGGCCTGGCGCGACCCGGCCCCGCGCGGGAAGCTCGACCTGGTCGTCGACCTCAACTTCCGCATGGACACGACGGCGCTCTACTCCGACGTGATCCTCCCCGCGGCCACCTGGTACGAGAAGGACGACCTCAACTCCACCGACATGCACTCGTTCATCCACCCCCTGCAGGCGGCCGTGCCGCCCTGCTGGGAGTCGCGGAGCGACTGGGACATCTTCAAGTCCATCGCCGCCAGGGTGAGCGAGCTCGCGCGGGTGCACCTGCCCGCGCCGGTGCGGGAGATCGTCACCCGCCCGCTCCAGCACGACACGCCGGCCGAGATGGCCCAGCGGGAGCTCCGCGACTGGCGCGAGGGCGACTGCGAGCCCGAGCCGGGCAAGACCATGCCCGGGCTCTCCTACGTGGACCGGGATTACGTCCGGCTCCACGATCGGTTCGTGTCCTTCGGCCCGGTGGTGCGGACCCAGGGGATCGGCGCCCACGGCATCACCTGGCCGGTGGACGACCTCTACGACGAGCTGGTCCGCGACCGGCCCACCGAGGAGTGGGGCGGGAAGCGCTATCCGTCGATCGCGAACGCCCGCGACGCCGCCAACGTGATCCTGCACCTGGCGCCGGAGACCAACGGGGAGTCGGCCTTCCGTGCCTTCGCCGCCGAGGAGAAGAAGGTCGGCCTCCCGCTCACCGACCTCGTGTCCGGCAGCCGGAACCTGCGCACCACCTTCCAGGACCTGACCCGGCAGCCGCGGCGCCTGCTCGACTCCCCGTGCTGGACGGGGATCACCGGCAAGGGACGGACCTACTCCGCCTACTGCCTGAACGTGGAGCGGCTCGTGCCCTGGCGGACGCTCACCGGACGGCAGCACTTCTACCTGGATCACCCTGGCTTCATCGCCTTCGGGGAGGCGCTCCCCACCTACAAGCCCCGCCCCGGTGCCGACGTGGTGGCCGACCTGGTGGCCTCCGGCGACGGCCAGGACAGCATCCAGCTCAACTACCTGACGCCGCACGGCAAGTGGGGCATCCACTCCACCTTCGGCGACAACCTGCGCATGCTCTCGCTCTCGCGCGGCACCCACCCGCTCTGGGTGAACGACCGGGACGCGGCGCGGATCGGGCTCCAGGACAACGACTGGGTCGAGGCCTGGAACGACCACGGGGTGGTGGTGGTGCGCTGCGTGGTCTCGGCGCGCATCCCCACCGGCCTGTGCCTGCTCTACCACGCGCCCGAGCGCACCATCGGCGTGCCGCGGAGCCCGGAGCGCGGCGGCAAGCGGGCCGGCGGCCACAACAGCCTGACCCGGGTCCGGCTCAAGCCCACGCTCATGCTGGGCGGCTACGGCCAGTTCACCTTCGCCCTCAACTACTGGGGCCCCACCGGGAACAACCGGGACACCTTCATCCGCGTGCGCAAGCTCCGCGGCGCGCCGCAGTACTGACCGGGGGACGCCATGGACGTGCGCTCGCAGATCGCCACGGTGTTCCACCTCGACAAGTGCATCGGCTGCCACACCTGCTCGGTGGCCTGCAAGAGCCAGTGGACCGACCGCCGGGGCATGGAATACGCGTGGTGGAACAACGTCGAGACCAAGCCCGGCACGGGCTACCCGGTCTCCTGGGAGGACCAGGAGCAGTACCGGGGCGGCTGGGTGCGGGACGGCGACGGCGTGAAGCTCCGGCAGGGCGGGCGGCTCGCCAGCCTGTCGCGGATCTTCTCCAACCCGTCGCTGCCGGTGCTCGACGACTACTACGAGCCCTTCACCTACCGCTACGACGACCTGTTCACCGCGCCGGCCGGGAAGTACCAGCCCACCGCGCGCCCCGTCTCCATGATCGACGGCAAGCCCATGGAGATCCGCTCCGGCCCGAACTGGGACGACGACCTCTCCGGCTCGAACGTCTACGCGGCCCAGGACCCCAACCTCGGGCCCCTCACCGAGGCCGAGCGGGCCGAGCTGCAGGGCATCGAGCGGATGGTGTTCTTCTACCTGCCGCGCATCTGCAACCACTGCGTGAACGCGGCCTGCGTGGCCGCATGCCCGTCCGGCGCCATCTACAAGCGGGGCGAGGACGGCATCGTGCTGGTGAACCAGGACCGCTGCCGTGGCTGGCGCATGTGCGTCTCGGCGTGCCCGTACAAGAAGGTCTACTTCAACTGGTCCACCGGGAAGTCGGAGAAGTGCATCCTCTGCTACCCCCGGCTCGAGGCCGGCGAGGCGCCGGCCTGCTTCCACACCTGCGTGGGGCGCATCCGCTACCTGGGCGTGCTGCTCTACGACGCCGACCGGATCACCGGGACGGCCGGCAAGGCCGACGCCGAGCTGGTGGCGGCGCAGCGGGCGATGATCCTCGACCCCTTCGATCCGGCGGTGGTGGCCGCCGCCCGCCAGGGCGGGATCCCCGACGCGGTCGTCGAGTCGGCCCGCCGCTCGCCGGTCTACCGCTTCGTGAAGGAGTGGGAGATCGCGCTGCCGCTCCACCCCGAGTACCGCACGCTGCCCATGCTCTTCTACGTGCCGCCGCTCCTGCCCGCCATGGCGCAGGACGCCGCCGAGGGCGCGTCGAGCTTCTTCACCTCGCTGGAGAAGTCCCGGCTCCCGCTCCGCTACCTGGCCTCCCTCTTCTCGGCCGGGAACGAGGACGTGGTGCGCGCCGCCTACCGCAAGCTCATGGCGGTGCGCCTGCACCGGCGCTCCACGCAGGTGGGCGACCTCCCGGCGGCCGCCGTGGCCGGGGCCATGGAGGAGGCGCGCCTCTCCGGGCCGGACGCCGACGCCATCTACCGGCTCACCTCGCTGGCCGGCATGGACGAGCGCATCGTCATACCGCCCATGATGCGCGAGGGGCTGACCGAGCCCACCGTGGAGCCGCAGCGCCAGAACGCGGCCGGCTTCGCCTTCCTCCGACCCCCGCCCGGGAGGTGACCGTGGCCCCGCGCGTCCGCCAGCAGGAGCTCCTCGGCGCCTTCGCCGAGCTGCTCTCCTACCCGGTGACCGACCCCGCCCCGGTGGCGCGCCGCTGCCGCGCGCTGGCCTCCGCGCGCGGCGCCGGCCACCTCGACCGCTTCATCGCCCGGGCGGAGCGGGCCCGAGGGCACGAGATGGAGGAGATCTACTCCTCCACCTTCGATCTCGACCCGGCCTGCGCCCCGTACGTCGGTCACCACCTCGCCGGCGAGACCCCGAAGCGCGGGCTCTTCATGGCCCGGCTGGCCGAGGCCTACCGGCAGGACGGCTTCGCCTGGAGCGCCGGCGGCGGCGAGCTCCCCGACCACGTGCCCCTGGTCCTGCGCTACCTGGCGGCGGCGCCGGAGGGGCCGTCGCGCCGCGTGGTCCTGGAGGACGCCCTGCTGCCCGCGCTCGGGACCATGCTCGACGCCCTCTCCGATCCGGGGAACCCCTACCGCGACGTGCTCACCGCGCTTCGCGAGGAGGTCGTGCCGTGAACGCCTTCTGGTTCGGAGTCTTCCCGTACCTGGCCGTGGCGGTCTTCGTGGTGGGGTCGGTGCGCCGCCTCGGCGCCATGCGCTCCACCGTCACCACCTTCTCGTCGCAGCTGCTCGAGGGCCGGCTCCAGTACTGGGGCTCGGTCTCCTGGCACTACGCCATCCTGCTCGTGCTGCTCGCGCACCTCGTCGCCGTCCTCCTGCCCGGCCTGGCCACGGCCGCGCTCTCCGCTCCCGGTCGCCTGGTGGCCATCGAGGTGACCGGCCTCGCGCTCGGGATCACCGCGCTCTGGGGGCTCCTGGTCCTGGGCGCGAGGCGCTTCACCCTCCGGGGCGAGACCACCTGGCTCGACTGGACGGTGATGGCGGCGCTCCTCGTGCAGGTCGGCACCGGCGCCTGGACCGCCGCCACCGCGCGCTGGGGCTACGCCTGGTTCCCGCACGTCGCCACCCCGTGGCTCCTCTCGCTGGCCCGTCTCTCGCCGCGGGTGGACCTGCTCCCGGTCATGCCGCTCCCCTTCCAGGTGCACGCGCTGAACGCCTTCGTGCTCCTGGCGCTCGTCCCCTTCACCCGCCTCGCCCACGCGCTGGTCGCGCCGGTCGAGTACCTCTGGCGCCTGCCCCAGGTGGTCATCTGGCGGCGCGCCCGTCCCGCCGCCCCCGGAGGCTCCCGATGACCTCGCGCGTGCTCGATCGCTGGGACGTGGAGGACAAGGGCTTCTGGGCCAACGAGGGGCGCGCCATCGCCCAGCGGAACCTCTGGATCTCCATCCCCGCGCTGCTGCTCTCCTTCGCGGTCTGGATGGTCTGGAGCGTGGTCGTGGTGCGCCTGCCCGAGGTGGGCTTCCGGTTCACCACCGACCAGCTCTTCTGGCTGGCCGCGCTGCCGGGACTGTCCGGCGCCACGCTGCGCATCTTCTACTCCTTCATGGTCCCCATCTTCGGGGGCCGGCGCTGGACGGCGCTCTCCACGGCCTCCCTGCTCGTGCCCGCCGTGGGCATCGGCCTCGCCGTCCAGGATCCCGGGACGTCCTACGGCACGATGCTCTTCCTCGCGCTCCTGTGCGGGTTCGGGGGTGGGAACTTCGCCTCCAGCATGGCGAACATCAGCTTCTTCTTCCCCAAGGAGCAGAAGGGCACGGCGCTGGGGCTGAACGCCGGGCTGGGCAACCTGGGGGTCTCGACCATGCAGTTCGTCGTGCCGCTCGTGATCACCGCCGGCGTCTTCGGGGCGGTGGGGGGCCCGCCCCAGGCCACCCCCCGGGGCGCCTCGATCTGGCTGCAGAACGCCGGCTTCGTCTGGGTGCCCTTCGTGGCCGTGACCACCGTGGCGGCCTGGTTCGGGATGCACGACATCGCGTCGGCGCGGGCCTCCTTCCGCGAGCAGTCGATCATCTTCCGTCGCAAGCACAACTGGATCATGTGCTGGCTCTACGTCGGGACCTTCGGCTCCTTCATCGGCTTCTCCGCCGGGCTGCCGCTGCTCATCAAGGCCCAGTTCCCCGGCATCGACCCGGTGCGGTTCGCCTTCCTGGGGCCGCTCGTGGGCGCGCTGGCGCGGCCGGTGGGCGGGTGGCTCTCCGACAAGCTCGGCGGCGCCCGGGTCACCCTCTGGAACTTCGGGGCCATGGCGGCCTTCGCCGGCGGGGTGCTCTTCTTCCTGCCCCGGGGTGGGCCGGGTACCGGCAGCTTCCCCGGGTTCCTGGCCATGTTCCTGCTCCTCTTCACCACCTCCGGCATCGGCAACGGCTCCACGTTCCGGATGATCCCGGTGATGTTCCTCACCTTCCACGAGCGGCTGGTGGGCGGCCCGGCGTCGGGCGGCATCGCCCAGGCGCGCAAGGACGCGGCCAAGGAGTCGGCGGCGGTCATCGGCTTCAGCTCGGCGGTGGCGGCCTACGGCGCCTTCTTCATCCCGCGGGCCTTCGGCGTCTCCATGACCTCCACCGGCTCGCCCGCCGCCGCCTTCGTGGGCTTCATCGTCGTGTACCTGAGCTGCATCGCCATCACCTGGTGGGTGTACGCCCGCCGGGGCGCGGAGATGCCGTGCTGACCGCGGAGGCCGTCCGGGAGGAACGCGGCATGGAACGCTCGGAGACCTGGAAGCGCAACGCCGTGCTGGCCATGAACACCTTCGGGTTCACGGTGATGTTCGCCGTGTGGGTGATCTTCGCCATCGTGGGGATCGCCATCCGCAAGGAGCTCGCGCTCTCCGAGACCGAGTTCGCGCTGCTCGTGGCGCTTCCCATCCTCACCGGCTCGCTCCTGCGCCTGCCGGTGGGCATGCTCACCGACTGGTACGGCGGGCGTCCCATCTTCACGGCGCTCCTGGTCTTCACCGCCCTGCCCCTCTTCCTGCTCTGCGGTGCCACGCGCTTCTGGCAGTACCTGGCGCTCGGGCTGCTCCTCGGGCTGGCCGGGACGTCGTTCGCGGTGGGCATCGCCTACACGTCCGCCTGGTTCCCCCAGCGGCTCCAGGGCACCGCGCTCGGCATCTTCGGCGCCGGGAACACCGGGGCCTCTCTCACCAAGCTCCTCGCGCCCGGGCTCATGACGGTCGTCCCCGCGGCCGGGGCCGGGATCGTCCCCGGCGGCTGGCGCTTCGTGCCCTTCGTGTACGGGTTCGCCGTCCTGGCCACGGCGGCGGTCTACTGGTCCTTCACCTTCACCGACCACTCCCACCACAAGCAGGCCACCGTCCGGCAGCTCCTCGCCCCGCTCCGGCACGTGCGGGTGTGGCGCTTCAGCCTCTACTACTTCCTGGTGTTCGGCGGCTACGTGGCGCTCTCGCTCTGGCTGCCCAAGTACTACATCGACGTCTTCGGCCTCCCCCTCCGCGAGGCGGCGCTCCTCACGGCCCTCTTCGTCTTCCCTTCCGGCATCATCCGCGCTCCCGGGGGCTGGCTCTCCGACCGCTACGGAGCACGGACCGTCATGTACTGGGTGCTCTCCGCCTGCATCGTCACCACCTTCGTGCTCATGCTCCCCGACCTGGAGGTGGGGCTCGTGCTGCCCGCCCGGTACGCCGCCGACGGGGCCGGCCCGCGCGTCGCCCTTCGCATGGGCCCCCATGCGTTCACCGCCATCGTCTTCGTGCTCGGCATCGCCATGGGCATCGGCAAGGCGGCGGTCTTCAAGCACATCCCCCACTACTTCCCGGACATGGTGGGGTCGGTGGGAGGCCTGGTGGGCGTCATCGGCGGCCTGGGCGGGTTCGTCATGCCCATCCTCTTCGGCTGGATGAGCCAGACCACGCACCTGCCCACCACCACCTTCGCCTTCCTCTTCGTGCTCTCGGTGGTGTGCCTGGCCTGGATGCAGGTGGTCATCACCCGCATGTCGCGCGAGGCGGCGCCCGCCATCGCCGAGGAGCTGGACCAGGGCGCGGCGCTGGCCGGCGGCCGGGACTGAGGCGGGCCTAGCGGCGGACCGGCAGCCAGCGCGGGAGGGGCGGCTGCCGCTCCACGAGCTTGCCACCCTCGAAGCGGGCCACCTGCCGGAACGGCCGGCCGAGGTCGCCGTTGTCGTAGACCAGCACGCAGGGGAGCTCCCGGACCGCCGCGCGCAGGTTCCGCAGGATGCGCGGGAACCGCTCCCGGAGCTTCACGGTGGGCACGTCGTGGCCGCCCTGGGCCACCCGCATGGCCACCCGCTCCTCGCTGGCGGCCGGGCCGTCCAGCCCCACGAAGCACAGGACCACCGCGTACCCGGCCTTCCCGGCGCGCAGCAGGAACCCCAGCTTGTCCCCGACCGGGTCGGAGAAGACGGTCTCGAAGACGAAGCTCTCCCGCTGGTCGAGCAGCGCCTGCCGGACGTGGCCGGCGGCCTCGGCGGCCTCCCGCGGCCCGAGCGACAGCGCGCGGGCGATGTCGTCGGCGTTCACGAAGCGGAGGCCGGCCGGGCGCAGGTGGGCCTCGAAGAAGGTGCTCTTGCCGGCGCCGTTCGGCCCGGCCACGGCCACCACCACCGGGCGGGCGTCGAGGGGCGACGCCACCGGTTCACCGCCCCGCGGCCGGCTTCCACTTCCGGTTCACGAGGCGCCCCACCGACCTCCGGCCGCTGGCCTCGGTCCGCACGAGCAGGCCCGGGCGCCCCGGCGCCGGCTCGAAGCGGGGGAAGGGCCGGGCCTCGAGGTGGGCCCTCACGCGGGCGCGTCCCGTGTCGGAGTCGACCGTGCGCAGGCAGTCGGAGAGCGGGACCGCCTCGCCGCTCTGCTTGAGGCGCAGCACGCTGTCGGTGCGGAGCACCGACTCCACCGCCCGCCCGATGCGGGCCCAGAACTCGATCTGGCCGGCGATGGACCGCTCGGCGGTCTCGCCCACCCGGCGGGCGTCGAGGACGAGGGCGTCGGAGAGCTTGACGGGCTGGCCCATGTCCCCATGGTAGCACTTTGCTACCCGCGGGCAACCCGGCCGGGGCGGCCGGGGGCGGTCCGGCTACCCGTCCCCGGGCGGGCGCGCCGGCGGCGGGTACCATCCCTCGCGCGGCACCACCTTCGGCTGCGCGGGATCGCCCAGGTAGTGGGGCGACATGATCTGCACCCCGTTCTCGTTGAACACGTCCTGGATGTTCGCGTGGAGCGCGGAGAGCACGAGCGCGCGCGGCCTGGGGCGGGTGGGCAGCGCGTAGGTCACCAGCCGGTACTCCACGTAGAAGTCGGAGAGGGCCGTCTGGAACACCATCGAGGCCGGTTCCTGCACCACCCCCTCGGTGCGCCGGGCGGCCTCGAGCAGCATGGCCTCCACCTGCCGCCAGGGCGCGTCGTAGCCGATGGTCACGGTGGCGTCGAGGACGAAGCCCGCGCCCTTCACCACCCGCGAGTAGTTCTTGGTCACGGCGCCGACGATGAGGGAGTTCGAGATGGTGAGCTCCTCGCCCAGGCCGGTGCGGATGCGGGTCACGAAGAGCCCGGTGTCCATCACCGTGCCCTCGTGGTCCTGGATGCGCACGTACTCGCCCACGCGCAGGGTGCGCGTGTACATGAGGATGAGCCCGCTCGCCCCCTGCCCCACCACGCTGGACGCCCCCAGCGAGATCATGAGGCCCACCAGCACCGACAGCCCCTTGAAGGCCTCGGTCTGCGCGCCGGGCAGGTACGGATAGGCCATGGCCAGCGCGAAGAGCCAGACCACCGCCGTGGCGATGCGCCGGGTGGGGAGCACGGTGTCGGCGTCGAGCCAGCGGAAGCGAACGTCGCCCCGCTCGACGCGGTCGAAGAAGGTCCCCAGCCCCTGGACGGCGAAGCGCGCGCCGACGAAGACCACCGCCGCGAGCAGGAGGCCGGGCACGGCGCCCACCACCGCGAGCAGCACCTTCCCCACCAGGTCGGAGAGGAAGCGGACCAGCCCCTCCCCCCACGGGCGCGTGTAGGGGAACCGCCCCAGGACGAAGCCGACCCACTCGTAGACGATGAGCAGCGTCACCAGCCCGGAGACCAGCGTCACGAGCCACTGCACGAAGGAGAGCAACCGCTCCCGGTTCAGGATCTCGCTGCCGCCCAGCTTGAGCTTTCCGGCCTGGGCCTCGGCCAGTGCGGAGAGCCGGGCCGTGGCGGCGTGCCGGGCCCGGCGGTTGAGCCAGAGCAGCGCGACCAGGGCGAAGGTGGCGAGCAACGAGTAGAGCAGCCCCTCGAAGAGCACCCGGAGGTCCCGGCTCTCCCGGGTCTCCTCGACCACGAGGCGCAGGTTCCGGACCGCGGCGGCGACCGCGGCGTCGTAGTCCTGCCCCTCCAGGGAGTCGGCGTCCTCGGTGATCAGGAAGAAGGCCAGCGAGCCGTCGATGGTGACCATCTTGCCGAGCGGGGACGGCTGCTCCCCGACCACGTGCCGGCCGGGGCGGGAGAGCAGGGCCTCGATGCGGGTGCGGGCCCGCTCCACCCGGTCCTCCGGGACCACGCCCATCAACGGGACCCGGAAGGTGGCGACGTCCCGGTTGAAGACGGTCAGCGTGGCCGCGGCCGAGGCCGGTCGGGCCGGGGCCGGGGCGGCCGGGTCCGCCGCCGGTGCGGATGCGGCAGCGAGGAGCAGGGCCAGCGCCAGGGGCGCACGGAGGGTCATGGAGACCGACTTATACCGCAACTCCCTGGTATCATCGGCGCCGCCGCCCCTGGCCCGGAGGGCCCCACGTGCAGATCGTCTGCCTCGACCTCGAAGGCGTCCTCGTCCCGGAGATCTGGATCGCGTTCTCGGAGCGCACCGGCATCGCCGAGCTGCGCCGCACGACGCGCGACGAGCCGGACTACGACCGGCTCATGGCCGGGCGGCTCGCGCTGCTGCGGCGCCACGGGCTCGGGCTGCCCGACATCCAGGAGGTCATCGCCGGGATGGGGCCGGAGCCGGGAGCGCGCGACTTCCTCGACGCGCTCCGCCGCTCGTACCAGGTCGTGATCCTCTCGGACACCTTCTACGAGTTCGCCATGCCGCTCATGGCGCAGCTGGGCTTCCCCACCCTCTTCTGCCACCGCCTGGAGACCGACGCCCAGGGCTTCGTCTCGGCCTACCACCTGCGCATGCCCGACCAGAAGCGGGCCGCCGTGCGGGCGTTCCAGGCCCTCGCCTTCCGGGTCATCGCCGCGGGCGACTCCTACAACGACACGGCCATGCTGGGCGAGGCGCACGCCGGCATCCTCTTCCGCCCGCCGCAGAACGTGGTCGACGCCTTCCCCCAGTACCCGGTCGTGCGGGAGTACGACGCGCTGCGGGCCCGCATCGACGAGGCCGCAGCGCGCCTGGGGGGATAGGCGTCAGGCCCGGGAGCGGGCCGGCTCGGGAGGGTTCCGGGGCGCCTCGACGGGATGGGCCTCGTGGACCGGGGCCAGCTCGGCGAGCGCGAACGCCGCCGCGGCCAGGACCAGGTCGCGCGCCGCGACGTCCAGGAACCGGCCGGTGGTCACGAGCTCGAGGGCGATGGCCGCCAGCCACCCGGAGGCGATCCAGCCGAAGATCCGCGCCCGGCCGAGCAGGATTCCCGCGCCCACCACCACCTCGATCACGCCGGCGGCCCGCATGAAGACCGCCGGGCTCACCGGCAGGAGCCCGGCCACGGCCGGGCTCAGGTACGTCTCCCAGCGCGCCAGCAGGTTCGTGAACTTGTCCAGGCCGGCCAGGACGGGAACCACGCCCAGCGCGATCCGGAGCGACCAGTACGCCGTCGTCCTATGCTTGTCCTGCATGGTGCGTCCTCCCATGGGGTTCATTGGATTGGATGCGGGTGGCGCCGGGAGGTTTCCCTCGTAACCCCGGGGCCCGCCCCGCATCCAACGTCGTGAACCCGCCTTCCGCGGAAGGGAGAACGCCATGACCCGACCCGCACCCGCGACGCTGGCCGCCAGCGCGTCCCTCTCCGACGAGGAGGTGGTCCGGCGGGTCGTCGCCGGGGAGGCGGCGCTCTTCGAGCTGCTCATGCGGCGGAACAACCCGCGCGTCTACCGGGCCATCCGCTCGATCCTCCGCGACGAGGGCGAGGTGGAGGACGCCATGCAGCAGGCGTACCTCCAGGCCTACGCCGGCCTGGCCGGCTTCCAGGGCGGGTCGGCGGTCTCGACCTGGCTCGTGCGCATCGCCATCAACGAGGCCCTCCAGCGGGTGCGCCGGAGCGGCCAGCTGCGGCCGGTCGACGACGTCGTCCTCGAGGAGGAGGCACCGATGGATTCCCCCCCGACCCCGGAAGATCGCGCCGCGTCCCGGGAGGCCGTCGCGCTCGTCGAGGAGGCCATCGACCGGCTCCCGCTGCACCACCGCACCGTGCTCGTGCTCCGGGAGGTGGACGGCCTCAGCACCGGCGAGACCGCCGAGTGCCTGGGCGTCTCCGAGGCGGTGGTGAAGGTGCGCCTCCACCGGGCCCGGCTCGCGCTGCGCGAGGTCCTGATGGCCCGCCTGGGTCCCGGCGCGGCCGAGGCCTTCCCCTTCCACGCCACCCGCTGCGATCGCGTGGTGGCCGCGGTCCTGGACCGCATCCTCGGCCCGTCCGCCTGAAGGGCCGGGGCGCGTTTCACGTAACGTCATCCCCCGCCGGGCATCCAATCCAACCGAGACGCGGACCGGCCGACCATCCCGGCCGCCCGGATCCGCCCCCGGAGGACGACATGCCCGCACGACCGATACCTCGCCGGCTCCTTCCCCTGCTGGCCGCGAGCGCCCTGCTCGCCTGCATGCCGCAGTCCCCGTCCCCCGGCGGAACCGGCACCACGTCCGCCTCCACCTCCGCCGGCCGCGACGCCTCCGGGCCGGGCGACGCCGGGCGACCGGACGCCGACGGCCCGGACGCCGGGCGACTGGTGCGCGACGGGCGGGCGGTGTTCCGCTTCGACACCTTCGGCGACGAGGCCTTCTGGGGCGACACGCTGCGCCTCCACGAGGCCATCGCCGGCGCGGCGCACGGCGGCGTGGGGCCGGGCGTGAGCCCGCGCACGGCGCTGGCGGTGGGGCTCAAGGTGGACCTGGACGCGCTGCCGCGCGATCTCGTCGCGGCGATCCGGGCCGGCAAGGTGGACCTCGACGACCCGGCGACCACCCTCGCGCTCCTGAAGCTCGACGCGGTGGTCGGGGTCAAGGGACGGTTCGACACCGCCGGCACGCTGCGCTCGATGGGGATCCAGTGCGCGCTCTGCCACTCCACCGTGGACGCGGCGCTCGCCCCCGGGATCGGGCGCCGGCTCGACGGCTGGCCGAACCGCGACCTCGACGTCGGCACCATCGTGAGCCTGGCGCCGAACCTCCAGCCGGTGGCCGACCTGCTCTCGCTCGCCGGGACGCCGGTGGACGTTCCGACCCTGCGGCAGGTCCTCGCCACCTGGGGCCCGGGAAGGTACGACGCGCTCGTCTTCCTGGACGGCAAGGCGCTCCGCCCCGACGGCGGGTCGGCGGCCACGATGATCCCGCCCGCCTTCGGCCTCTCCGGGGTGAACCTGCACACCTCCACCGGCTGGGGCTCGGTGCCCTACTGGAACGCCTTCGTGGCGGTCCTCGAGATGCACGGACAGGGGACCTTCCTCGATTCGCGCCTCGACGACGCGGCCCGCTTCCCGGTCGCGGCCCGGGCCGGCTTCGGTCACGTCCGGCCTCCCGAGGGCGCACCCGACCTCGTCACCTCGAAGCTCCCCGCGCTCCACGCCTACCAGCTCTCGCTCGACGCGCCGCGCCCGCCGCGCGGGTACTTCGACGAGGGCGCCGCCCGCCGCGGCGAGGCGATCTTCGCCGGCAAGGCCCGCTGCGCGTCCTGCCACGTTCCCCCGCTCTTCACCGACCCCGGGTGGAACCTCCACTCCGCGTCCGAGGTGGCCGTGGACGACTTCCAGGCGAACCGCTCCCCGGACGGGCGCTACCGCACGACCCCGCTGCGCGGGATCTTCGCCCGGACCCGGGGCGGTCCGCCGCCCGCCTCGACCTCGGCCGAGCCCGGCCCGTTCTTCCACGACGGCCGCTTCCCCACCCTCCGCGACGTGGTCGACCACTACGACGCGAACGGGGTGGGCGCCTCCGGCGTCCCGCTCGGCCTCACGGAGGCGGAGAAGCAGGACCTCGTGCAGTACCTGCGGTCCCTGTGAAGGACGGCGGGCAAATCGTCGTCGTACGATGCCTGGCCGGCTCTCCCACCTGGGAGTGCATTCCGGATATAACGTCTGTTGCACGCGTGTTGCAGTTCCGGGTTTGCCCGGGCGCCCTGCGCATCGTAGGAATACGATGTTATGGCCCAATGGATCCGGCAGGACGCCTGCGCCCCCCCGACGAGGCCCGCCCACGGGCCGGACACCCGGCCCGTGGAGGGCGCGGCGGCGGACAACGAGCTCGCCGCGCTCGCGAAGGCGCTCGGCCACCCGGCCCGTGTCCAGATCATGCGGCTGCTCGTGCGCCGGGACGCCTGCGTCTGCGGCGACATCGTGGACGAGCTGCCCCTCGCCCAGTCCACCGTGTCGCAGCACCTCAAGGTCCTGAAGGAGGCGGGGCTCGTCCGGGGCGACATCGACGGACCGCGCGTCTGCTACTGCGTCGAGCCCCGCACGCTCCGGCGCCTGAAGGCGCTCGTGGGCGGTCTCTAGGAGCGTGTCATGGCCGATTCCGTCGCTCGCCGCCTGTCGTTCCTCGACCGCTACCTGACCCTCTGGATCTTCCTCGCCATGGGCGCGGGGATCCTGCTCGGCTGGGCGGTGCCCGGCGTCGTCCCGGCGCTCGACCGGCTCTCCGTCGGGACCACGTCCGTCCCCATCGCCGTCGGCCTCGTCCTCATGATGTACCCGCCGCTCGCGAAGGTACGGTACGAGGAGCTGCCGCGGGTCTTCCGGGACGGCAAGGTGCTCGCCCTCTCGCTCGTGCAGAACTGGGTGGTCGGCCCGCTGCTCATGTTCGCGCTGGCGGTGGTCTTCCTCCGTGACAGGCCCGAGTACATGGTCGGGCTCATCCTCATCGGGCTCGCCCGCTGCATCGCCATGGTCATCGTCTGGAACGACCTCGCGAAGGGCGACACGGAGTACGCGGCCGGGCTCGTCGCCTTCAACTCCGTCTTCCAGGTGCTCTTCTTCTCGGTCTACGCCTGGGTCTTCATCACCGTCCTCCCCGGCTGGATGGGGCTGGAGGGCGCCGACGTCCACATCACCATCGGGGAGATCGCGAGGAGCGTCTTCATCTACCTGGGCGTCCCGTTCCTGGCCGGGATGGCGAGCCGCTTCGGGCTCCGGGCACTGAAGGGGGAGGACTGGTACCGGAACGTCTTCATCCCGAGGATCTCGCCCGTCACCCTCGTCGCGCTCCTCTTCACCATCGTCGTCATGTTCTCGCTGAAGGGCGAGACCATCGTGCAGGTCCCGCTCGACGTGGTGCGGATCGCCATCCCGCTGCTCGTCTACTTCCTGGTGATGTTCTTCGTGTCGTTCTTCATGAGCCGGAAGGTGGGGGCCACCTACGGCCAGACGGCCACCCTCTCGTTCACCGCCGCCTCCAACAACTTCGAGCTCGCCATCGCGGTCGCCGTGGCCACCTTCGGAATGGCGAACGGCGCCGCCTTCGCGGCCGTCATCGGGCCGCTCGTCGAGGTGCCGGTGCTCATCGGCCTCGTGAACGTGTCCCTCCGGCTCCGCGACCGCTGGTTCCCCGGCGAGGCGGCCCACATCGAAGGCGTGAAGAACTGCGCCGGGGACTTCCCGGCTCCCCCACCGGACCGGAGGCCCGCGTGAGCGACAAGGTCTACAACGTGCTCTTCCTCTGCACGGGCAACACCGCCCGGAGCATCCTCGCGGAGGGCATGCTGAACCAGCTCGGCGGGGGGCGCTTCCGGGGCTTCTCCGCCGGGAGCCACCCGAAGGGCGTCGTTAACCCGTACGCGATCGAGTACCTGCGCGCCTCCGGCGCCCCGGTCGCCGGGCTGCGGAGCAAGAGCTGGGACGAGTTCGCCGCGCCTGGCGCGCCCGTCATGGATTTCGTCTTCACCGTATGCGACGCCGCGGCCAGCGAGGCGTGCCCCGTCTGGATCGGGCACCCGACCACGGCCCACTGGGGAGTTCCCGACCCGGCCGCCGTGGAGGGAAGCGACGAGGTCAGGCGCCGGGCCTTCCGGGAGGCGGCCACCGCCCTGCGCCGCCGCATCGAGCTCTTCCTCAGCCTCCCGCTGGAGAAGCTCGATCGGCTCGCGATCCAGGCCCGGGTCCGGGAGATCGGATCAGTTGAAGGTCGCTGAGAACGCGACGCCGCCGCCGAGGGTCGTCCAGGTACCGGCCATCGCGCCCTGGTTCCCGTTCCAGCTGGCGATGAACTGGCCGGCGAGCCCCAGGCCCCAGTGCTCCCCCACCCACCACTCCTTGCCCACCGAGAGCTTGGCCCCGAAGCCGGCGCTCGAGGTGACGCTCGTCACGTTCGAGGCGTGGGTCATGGACGTGAGGGACGTGAAGGACGGTGAGGCCGACACGTACACGTTCACCGGCATGAAGTAGTACGTCACGTTGAGGCCCAGCCCGCCGCAGCCGTGGCCGGTCCCGCCGTTCTGCATCATGCCCCAGCCCCCGAACATGCCCATGCCCCACAGGTCGGCGCCCAGGATCAGGTTCTCGGCGACCGCCCCGCCGATGACGATGCCCATGCCTCCGCTGACGCTGCCTCGCGACACGGCCGGGTCGGGCGCGGTGACCCCCATCCCGCCGATGCCGGCGTCGAGGCGCAGGGCGAACCCCAGGTGCCGGTGGGCGGTCGAGCCCTCCTGCGCTTGCACGGGAGCGCCCAGCGCCAGCGCGACGACGACGATCAGGATCCGGTTCATGCGGACGCTCTCCAGGGTGGGTCAGGCGAGGGATGGGGACGGACCGGGCGCCGCCGGCTCGACCGGATCGGCCGTGGGAGATCCGTCCCGCAGGCCGCGCCCCTTCCATAGCAGGTACACGGCCGGGTAGACGAGGAGCTCGAGCACGAACGAGGTGACGAGCCCGCCCACCATGGGCGCCGCGATGCGCTTCATGACGTCGGCGCCGGTGGCCCACTGGCGCGCGGCGCACATCCACGGGATCACAGTCACGTCGGGCCAGGCGCCGGGTTCGATCCGTGGCCTGGATGCCCGGGCTCCCTCCTCACCCGGCGCCGAGCGAGCCGAGCAACGCCGCCGCCCTGCCCTCCAGGTCCTTCGCATGGGCGACGGCGCCGCTCCGGTCGCCCGACCGGTACTGATCCGCGGCGGCGGCCCTGCCCGCCTCGATCGCCGCGAGGTCGGCGCTCGCGCGGGCGAGCGTGGCCTGGTCCACCCCCGCGGGCAGCCGCTTCACCCGCGAGAGGAGGTGGAGCCGGCTCTTCGCCGCCTCGACCGTCCGCGTCGTCGCCTCCCCGGTCTCCGTCCATTCCTTCGTCAGGGCGGCCTTGGCGGCGTCCACCTTCGCGAGCACCTCGCGGGCCTTGTCCGGGATGCCCTTCGCGAAGGTGAGCACTCCCTGGTAGTCCTTGTTCGCCATCGAGTCCCTCGCGGTGACGTAGCTCGACTCGAGGCTCTTCACCGCGTCGGGCGCGTACCTCGCGGCGTCGCCCTTCAGCGAGTCCATCGCCTCCGTGGCGGCCGCCATGGCGGCCTCGGCGGGCGCCTTCGCCGCGTCGGTGCAGGCCGCCACGAGGGCCAGCGGGATCACCAGCGCCATCGTCTTCCGTGCCTTGGTCATGGCTGCTCCTCTCTCGAGGGCCTGCTATCGGAATGGCGGGCGGTTTCAACCTCCCGGTGCTTCCCCCTCACCCGGGGGCCAGCGAATCTTGACGCGGCCTCGATCGTTCAGCCGAGGATGGTCGGACCCGCGGCCGCCCCGTCCGCGGGCGGGGCGTTCCGTCCCTTGAATACGCGGAGGAGCACCCACAGCGCCGGCGCCAGGAAGAGCATCCCCAGGCCCACCGCCCCGAGCAGCAGGAGGAGCGTCCGGCGGGGCGAGGCGGCGGACGCGATGGTGTGCTCGGGGACGACGATCCACGGGTACTGGGAAGCGGCCCACCCGAGGACGATCAGGGACACCTGGGCGGCGGCCGCGAGCCGGGCCAGGCGGAACCATCGTCCCTGGAGCGCGCCGAGGGCGGTGATCGCGGCCAGGGCGGTGGCGCCCTGGAGGGGAGCGGAGAACCAGCGGCCGGTCAGGCCCCGGAAGACGAGCGGCGCCTGGCGGGCGGAGAGCGCGGCCGTCGCCACGGCGAGCGCGAACACCGCCGCTCCCGCGCCGAGGGCCCTGCGCCGGAAGTCCTCCCGGAGCGGACCCTCGGTCTCGACGGTCAGGTACACGGCGGCCAGGAAGGTGAACAGGGAGGCCGCGAACGCGCCGGTGACGACCGGGAACGGCGCGACCCACGCGAACCATCCCCGGTCGGCGGGGGCCGCGTCGCCGCGGGCCAGCGCGCCCACGATGACGCCGAGCATGACGGGCGCGAGGACGCTCGAGGCGGAGAAGATCCGTCCCCACCGACGCTGTACCGCATCCGTGTGGAGGTCGTAGGTCCGGAAGGTGAAGGCCGCCCCCCGGAGCACGATTCCGATTACGAGGAGGAGGATGGGCACGAACATCCAGGTGGAGATGTCGGCGAAGGCCGCCGGGAACGCCACGAAGAGCAGCACGAGGACCAGGATCAGCCAGACGTGGTTCGCCTCCCAGATGGGCGCGATGGCCCGCTCGATGGCCTCCCGCTGCTCGCGGCTCCGCTCGCCGCGCGCGACGACGTCGAGGATGCCCCCGCCGAAGTCGGCACCGGCGGTCAGCGCGTAGATCACGAGCGCGATCACCATCACCCCGGCCACGGCGTCGGCGGGGGTCACCTGCCGGCCCCCGGCCCCGACGGTCGGGGAGCGTGCACGATCTGGCGGACGAGCAGGGTCGCGGTCACCGCGCCCAGGAGCAGGTACAGCGCCAGGAATCCCCAGAACGGGACGGCCAGGCCCGGCACCGGGGTGACCGACTCGGCGGTGCGCATGACCCCCCAGACCGTGAACGGCTGCCTCCCCCACTCGGTCACCATCCAGCCCGCCTCGAGCGCGACGAACCCCGCCGGCCCGGCCAGGGCCACCGCCCGCAGGAACCAGCGGGCGTCGGGCAACCTGCGGCGGCGCAGGAAGGACGCCGCCCCCACGGCCGCGACGAGCGCCATGGCGCTCCCGAGCCCGACCATGACCTGGAACGCGAGGTGGACCCGGAGTGGATCGGGCCACGTCGCCCTCGGGAAGGCCAGCAGTCCCCGCACCTCGGCCTGCGGATCGTGGAAGGCGAGGAGCGAGAGGCCGCGAGGAACCTCGACGGCGTGGCGGGTCACGCCCGCCTCCACGTCCGGGATCCCACCCAGGAGGAGGGGCGCGCCCCGCTGCGTGTGGAAGTGCGCCTCCATGGCCGCGAGCTTGACCGGCTGGTTCCGGGCGGCGTTCCGCGCCGAGAAGTCGCCGGAGATCGGTTGCAGCAGCGCCGCCCCCCCGCCCACCACGAGGGCGATCCCCAGCGCGGCGCGGTGGAACGCGCTTTCCCGGTCCCGGAGCATGCCGAGGGCGTGGATCCCGGCCACGGCGAAGCCGGTGGCGGCGTAGCTCGACAGCAGGACGTGGACCACCTCCGGGCCCCAGCCGTCCGGGAACATCGCGGCGATCGGATCCACGTTCGTGGCCCGGCCGAGCACGAGGTCGAAACCCGCGGGGTGGTTCATCCAGGCGTTCGCGAGCGTGATGAAGAACGCGCTGGTCGCCCCGGCGGCTGCGACGATCCCGCCGGCGGCCAGGTGCGCGCGCGGCGAGATCCGCCCCCAGCCGTGGAGGTAGTTCCCGAGGAAGATGGCCTCGGCGAAGAAGGCGAAGCCCTCCAGCGAGAAGGGCATCCCGATGATGGGGCCCGCGAATCGCATGAAGGCCGGCCACAGCAGGCCGAGCTCGAAGGAGATGACGGTCCCCGAGACGGCCCCGACCGCGAAGAGGATCGCCGCCCCCTTGGCCCAGCGGCGCGTCAGCTCCAGGAACTCGGGCCGCCCGGTGCGCAGGTGGCGCCACTCCGCGGCGATCATGAGGAGCGGGAGGGCCACGCCCACCGCCGCGAAGAGGATGTGGAAGGCGAGCGACGTCCCCATGAGCCAGCGGGCGTACTGGAGGTTGGTCACGCGGCTCCCTCCGACGGCTCGATCATCCCTGGAACGATCCAGGCGCCCGTCTTCTTCCGCCGCTACGCGCGCCCGCGCCTGGGTCCGCCCTCCCCATCCGTCCCGTACGCCTTCAGCTTCCGCTTGAGCGTGGCGAGCCCGATGCCGAGCTCCTCCGCCGCGCGGGTGCGGTTCCCGCCCGCGCCCTCGACGGCGGCGAGGATGTACTCCCGCTCGACCTCCGCGAGCGGCCGCGTCCGGCCGACGGGGCGCGGACGGGGCATGGCGGCGCGCAGCTCCTCGGGAAGGTCGTCCACGTCCACGCGGCCCTCCGGCGCCAGCGCCACCGCGTGCTCGACGGCGTTCTGGACCTCCCGGACGTTCCCGGGCCAGGCGTGGCGGAGGAGCTGGTCTGCCGCACGCGGGGTGAAGCCGACGACCTTTCGACCCATCCGCCTCGCGATCTCGGCGAGGAACGCGCGCGCGAGCGGCAGGACGTCCTCGGGACGGTCGCGCAGCGGGGGCACGCGCAACTCGATGACCCGCAGGCGGTAGTAGAGGTCCTGGCGGAAGCGTCCGGCCGCCACCTCGCCGGCGAGGCTCCGGTTCGTCGCCGCCACCACGCGCACGTCCACGCGCCGGGGGCGGTTCTCGCCGACCCGCCGGATCTCCCGCTCCTGGAGCGCTCGAAGCAGCTTCACCTGCATGGCGGGAGAGATCTCCCCGACCTCGTCGAGGAACAGGGTGCCGCCCTCGGCCGCCTCGAACAGCCCGGGGCGGTCCCGGTCGGCGCCGGTGAACGCGCCGCGGGCGTGCCCGAAGAGCTCGCTCTCGAGCAAGGTCTCCGTCACCGCGCCGCAGTTCACCGCCACGAACGGGCGCGACGCGCGCGGGGAGGCGTCGTGGATGAGCCGTGCGATCCGCTCCTTGCCGACCCCGCTCTCCCCGGTGATGAGCGCGGTGGACTCGACCCGGGCCACGCGCTCGGCGAGGTCGAGCACGCGCTTCATGGCGTCACTCCGGACGACGAGGCCGTGGCGCTCCTCGGCTCCCGGCGCGAAGGTGGCGAGCGCCTTCTTTCGCGAGCGCAGCCGCTGCTCCGCCGCCCGGAGCGCGACGGTCACGCCGTCCAGGGCGGAGTCCAGGCAGGCCTTCTCGTAGAACGGGAGGTGCGGATCGATCGCGGTTCCCCAGTCCACCCGGAACCGACCGACCAGGTGGCAGGCCGGATCGCCCCTCGCCCGGCACCGGTCCTCCACGCAGACCACCTCCCGCCCGTTCGCGTAGGAGAGGTAGCCGCTCGCGAAGCCGGCGAGCGTCCAGCACACCGGCTCCTCGGCCCGGCCGAGGTGGAGGAGGTGCTCCTCCGCTTCGTACGAGTCGTGCCAGATCGACTCGACGAAGGGCGTGGGCGCGCCCGGGGCCGGGGCCGGCGGCTGCTCGATGACGACGTGCCCCTGGAGCATGTGGAGCCGTCCCCCGGCCACCCGCCACTCGTCCTCCGAGTCCCAGGCGAACGCGGTGCGGAGCGTCTCGGCCATGCGACGGCCGTGGGCGTAGCCGAACCGGGTGAGGACGCCGCGCGCCACGGTCGAGCCGAGCGACTCGATGAGCTCGCGGCGCAGGAGCCCGAGCGCCACCGCGTCGAAGAGGAGGACGCGCTCCGGGCCGAAACGGATGACGCCCCCGCCCGGCTCGAACGACAGGAGGTCCCGCAGGTCGAGGTCCTTCGCACGCATGGGCGCTCCCGGGTCGAATCGAGCCGGACTGGCTCATAACGAGCCGGTCTGGCCGGCGCCCGCGGACCCGCCTGCCCGGAATACCGCCCACCTGGGAGCTTCGCGGCGCTGGCCCGCCCCCTGCACTACCCATCCAACATGAAACGTGACGACGCCGGGCGGATGCCGGTCCTCTTCGTGGGCCACGGGAGCCCGATGAACGCGATCGAGGACAACACCTGGAGCCGCGCGTTCCGCGACCTGGGACGCGCGCTCCCGCGTCCCCGGGCCATTCTCGCGGTCTCCGCGCACTGGTACGTGGCCGGGACGTTCACGACCGCCACCGAGCGGCCGGAGACCATCCACGACTTCGGCGGATTCCCCGACGCCCTCTACCGGGTGCAGTACCCCGCGCCGGGAGACCCGGCCCTCGCGCGCCGGACCGCAGCGCTCCTCGGCGATCGGGGCGCCACGGCCGCGACGGAGTGGGGGATCGACCACGGCACCTGGAGCGTGCTCGTGCACGTGCGCCCGGAGGCCGACGTCCCGGTCGTGCAGCTCAGCATCGACGGACGGCTCCCGACGGCGGAGCACCTCGCCATCGGCCGCGCCCTTGCGCCGCTCCGCGACGAGGGGGTCCTCGTCCTCGGCAGCGGCAACGTGGTCCACAACCTGCGCCACGCCTTCGGAGCCTGGCGCCGCGGCGAGACCGCCACGCCGGACTGGGCGCGCACCTTCGACGATGACGTCGCCGCGGCCGTCGCAGCCCGGGACGGCGACGCCCTGGTCCGCCTCCTCGACTCCGAGCGCGGGCGGCTGGCGGCGCCGACGCCGGATCACTACCTCCCTCTCCTGTACGTCGTCGGCGCGGGCCGGCCGGACGACCCGGTGCGGTTCCCCATCGAGGGCTTCGACATGTCGTCCCTCTCGATGCGGTCCGCGATCCTCGGGTGAATGTCGGGGAGGCACCCACACGAACACCCGCGGCGTGTCCCCGGCTCCGGGGAATGAACCGGTTGTGCCCTTTCCGTTCCCCGCCGGGATGCCATGCTGGTACGCGGAGCGCCGTCAGGCCCCGGCGAGGGGGAGAAGCGGAGAGCGCCGTGGCGCTCGCGACCGGATCGAGATGCGCGGTGGTGGTGGCCCTGGGCCTCCTGCTCGCGGGCTGTGGCTCGAGCTCCACCGCCGGACCTCCGCCGGCGACCCTCACCGAGAACGACTTCGCCACCGATCCAGGCCTCTCGATCGCGCCCCGACAGTCCGGCCTCACCGTCCTCGAGGCCGTGGACGCAGCGGCCAGCGACGCGCCGGACACCGGCACCCGCGGCGTCGACGAGATCCCCTTCACGGTGGAGGCGGCGGAGACGCGGACCTACGCGATGGATCCGGAGGACGCGTCGGGGACCGTCGCGCGGATCGAGGTTCTCGACCCGGCCGGCGCGGTGGTCCTGTCCCTGGCGCCCGGCGCCCCCCGCGCGTCCGTGGCGCTCCTGCCCGGCAGGCACGTGCTCCGGCTTCACTCCGGGTACACGGTGGCGGGAGGCGAGACCGGGGCCGGCCGCGCCGTGTTCGTGTTCGCGCCTCGGCAGGCTGCGCCGGTCGGCGCCGCGACCGCTGGCGGGATCGCGCGGGTCGAGCCCGCCTGCGGATACTGGTGCATGGTCTGGATGGTCTCGGCGAGGCGGTGCGACTGGTGCGACCTGTCCCACGCGAACCTGGCCGGGCTCAGCCTGTCCGGGACCGACCTGAGCCGCAAGGACCTGACCGGCGCGAACCTGACGGGCACGTGGCTCGTCGGCGCGGACCTCATCGAGGCCAACCTGGGCGAGGCCGCGCTCGTGAGCGCGACCCTCACGCGCGCCAAGCTGACCGGGGCGACGCTGCGGTTCGCCATGCTGGCGGGCGCCCGGCTGGAGGGCGCGAACCTGGCCCGGGCGTACCTCTACGGGGCGAACCTCACCGCCGCCAACCTGACCGGCGCCAACCTGGGCGATGCGGACCTCACCCGGGCGGTCCTGGACTCGGCCGTCTGGACCGACGGCCGGGTCTGCGCACCGCCCTCCACCGGCACCTGCCGGTAGCGCCGCGCGGCTCCACCGGAGGAGGCGGTGGGCCCGGGCTATCGGATGACCCCGCTCGAGGCGGCGAGCGCGTTCACGAGCGCCTGGACGTCCGCCAGCGTGGCGCCGGACCGGTTCGACGACGAGCCGACGAACGTCGACATGGCGCTCGCGAGGCCGGTGGTGCCCGCGTTCGCCTGCATCATGGTGCCGCCCCCCATCATCCCGCCGCCCATCCCGCCCATCGAGATCGCCGCCGAGCCCATCATCCCGTTCATCGTGCCGTCGGAAGCGTCCTTCATCATCGCGGTCACCATTCCGGACGACGACGTCGTCATCCCGATGGTCTTCGCGTACTGCGACATGGCGGCGATGGACATGCCGTGGTTCTTCTGGGCCTGCGTGACACCGGAGGCCGAGCCCATCATCGACGGGTCCATCGGCGAGGTCATGAGGATGTCCCCCGCCAGGAAGTAGTTGCCGACCGCCGTGTTGGCAGCCCCGGCGTTCGTGGCCGTCATGCCGCCGGACATGTACTGGGCCATCATCTGGGCCATGGACGTGAGCGGCGTGACCTGGACGCCGGTCACGGTCGCGCCCGCCGTCATGGACGGAATGCAGCTCGTCATGACGTCACCCGGCTGCATGGTCATCGCGGTCCCGTTGGCCGGGTCCACGAAGGTCCCACCCGATGCCTGGAGCATGACGGTGCCCGCGTACGCACCCATCGGGATGGAGAAGTTCCCCGAGGCGTCGACGGCGCTCGAGCCGATCATCGGCCCCAGGGTGCCGCCCGTGACCGAGTACGCGGTCACCGTGCCCGAGGACATGGCGCCCAGGAAGGCCGTGCCGCTGACCGTTCCATGTGGGCTGACCGTTCCGCCAGCACCCGGCAGCTGCCCGTTCGAGCCCGCGAGCTGGTTCATGAGGGCCTGCATGTCGGCCATGGTCACACCCGACCTGTTCATCGTCGAGCCGACGAACGTTCCCATCGCCGTGGAGAGCCCCGACGTCCCCGCGGTCGTGGACATCATCCCGCCCATCATGCCGCCCATGCCCGCCATCGAGATGGCCGTCCCGCCCATCATTCCGTCCATGACGCCGTCCGATGCGTCGTTCATCATGGCCGTGACCATGCCGGAGGAGGACGTCGTCATCCCGATGGTCTTCGCGTACTGCGACATGGCGGCGATGGACATGCCGTAGTTCTTCTGGCCCTGGGTCGCGCCGCTGCCCGACCCGGCGACCATCGGGTTCATCGGCACGGTGCGGAGGATGTCGGTGACGGAGAAGTAGCTCCCGACCGCCGACTGCGCCGTGGCGATGTTGGCGTCGGTCATCCCGCCCGTCATCGTCTTCGCCCGGGCGTGCGCCATCGTGGTGAGCGGCGTCATCTGGATGCCGGTCGTGGTCGAACCGGACGTGACGGCCGGAACGCACGCGGTGAGCACGTCGCCCGACATCATGGGCATCGACGAGCTCGTCGCCTCGTCCATGTAGGTGCCACCCGTCATCTGGAGCATCACGGAACCGGCGTAGCTGCCCAGCGGCACGCTGAAGTTGCCGCTTGCGTCGGTGGTCGCGCTGCCGAGCTGCGCCCCCATCATGCCGTTCGCGATGGCGTAGGCGGTCACGGTGGCGGCGCCAACCGGCCCCTTCACCGCGGTGCCGGACATCATGCCGGTGGTGGTCCCGCCCGTCCCGATCTGGCCCGTCGAACCGTTGAGCATCGTCACGAGCGCCTGCACGTCGGTCATGGTCACGCCGGACCTGTTCATCGCGGAGTTCACGAACGCCGTCATGGCCGTCGCGAGTCCCGTCGTCCCGGCGGTGGCCTGCATCATCGTGCCACCCATCATCCCGCCGCCCATGGGGATGGAGGAGCGCGCCATCTTGCCGTCCATCACCCCGTCGGAGGCATCGTCCGCCATGGCCGTGACCATCCCGGAGGAGAAGGGCATACCGACGGTCTTCGCGTACTGGGACATCGCAGCGATGGCCATCCCGTAGTTCTTCGCGTCCTGCGTGGCACCGGACCCGGACCCGGCCACCGTGGGGTCCATGGGCATGGTGTGGAGGATGTCGTTCACCGAGAAGTACGCGCCCGTGGCAGCGTTCGCGGCGACGATGTTGGCGTCGGTGATGCCCCCCGTCATGTGGTGGACCCGGGAGTGCGCCATGGTCGTCACCGGCGTCATCTGGATGCCGGTGTTCGCCGCACCCGCGGCCGTCGAGGGGATGGAGCAGGCCATCACGTCCCCGGGCTGCACCGTCATCGCCGTGCCTGTGGCCTCATCGGTGTAGGTGCCGCCGCTCGCCTGGAGCATCATCGGCCCGGAGTAGCTGCCGGTGGAGATGGAGAAGTTGCCCATCGAGTCGGTGGTGCCGCCCCCGACCTGGGCGCCCATCGTGCCGTTCGTGACCGCGTAGGCCGTGACGGTTGCGCCGCTCACGGGTCCCTTCACGACGGTCCCGCTCACCGTGTAGGAGCAGCTCACCGCGACGTCGGTCACGCTGGCGCTGCCCATCGTGCCGGCCGCGTTCGCCACCGTGCAGGTCTGCGGGGGAGACCTGGGCTGGGTCTTCACTGCGACGGAGTACGCGCTCCCGGTTGCCATCGGAGCCCCGAACGCGAACGAGGTGGCGCCGGCGGGCACCGAGAGATCCGCCTGCCCGGCCATCGAGAGAACGAGTCCGGACCCGGCGAGCCCGCTCACGGTTCCCCCGACCAGGAACTGGTTCGCCGAGCAGTTCACGACGACGTTCGTCACGTTGGCGCCGCCCATGCTGCCAGCGCCGCCGCCCACGGTGCACACCTGCCCGGACGGCTGGGTCGCCACGGTCACCGCGTAGGACGTGCCGCTCATCATCGGGGTCGGAAATGCGAACGACGTCGCACCCGGGGCGACGGGGAGGTTCGACTGACCGGGCATCGCGAGCGTGAGCCCCGATCCCTGGAGGCCGACGACGGTGCCGCTCACCGTGAACGAGTTCGTGACGCAGGTGACCGCCACGTTCGTGACGTCCCCGCTCCCCGCCATGCCCATCGTGCCCATGCCGTTCGCCACCGTGCAGGTCTGCGAGGGAGAGGTGGGCTGGTGGAAGACGGTCACGGCGTACGCCGCGCCGCCCGCCATGGGCATGCCGAAGGTGAAGGAGCCGTCGGATGACACGGCGAGGTCGTTTCCCCCGTTGTTCCGGAGTACGACGGTCGCGCCGCTCGCGAGACCACTCACGGTTCCGCCCACCGTGCCGGAGGTTGGCGCGGTCGTGGTGCCTCCGCCACCACCGCAAGCGGTCAGGAGGAGGATCGAGCCGGCGAATGCCGTGAGGGCCGAGTTCCGGGTGCTCAAGGGGGACCTTCCTTCGGGCCGTGCTTCACGGCGATGTGAGATGTGAGAGGACCTTCATCCCGCGCAGCACGTGAACATCCCGGGCGGGATGCGAGTTCCCGAAAAGCATTTCATGAGGCATTCTAAAGAGTTACGTTGCGATCCTGGTCGGGCGTCACGGCGCCGTCGTCGGCGCGGGCGGCTCCGGGCCCGCCCTACACCGTCACCACGACGTTTCCCCGCTTGTGGCCCGCGTCGACGTGGCGGTGGGCCTCGACCATCTCCTCGAACCGGTAACGGCGATCGATCACCGGGCGGAACTGGCCGGCCTCGGCGAGCGTGGCGAGGAACTTCAGATCCTCCACGCTCCAGCTCGCCACCCCGCCGATGACCTTCTTCGTCGTGGTGGCGGACACCCAGGGCGCGCGCAGCATCTCCGGGAGGGTGCCGAGGACGACGAGAAGCCGCCCACCGTCGGCGAGCGAGCCCGAGCAACGGGAGAAAGGGGCGGTGCCGGTGGTGTCGACGATGACGTCGAAGCGTTCACCGGTCCGGGTGAAGTCCTCCCGCGTGTAGTCGATCACCTGCTCGGCCCCGATCGATCGCACCATCTCGAGGTTGGCCGTGCCGCAGACGCCGGTCACGCACGCCCCGAGGTGGCGGGCGAGCTGGACCGCCGCGGTCCCCACCCCGCCCGACGCACCGACGACGAGGACCTTCTCCCCACGCTGGAGCCTCCCCTTCCGGAAGAAGCTCAGCATCGTCGTGCCACCGAAGGAAAGTGCCGCCGCCTCCCCGTGGTCGAGGTTGGCGGGTTTCGACGCCACGGCCTCGTCCCTCCGGCCGTGCCCCTCCTCGGGGAGGCACCGGTATTCGGCGTGGCAGCCCATGCGGGTCCCGGTGAAGCCGAAGACCCGGTCGCCCACCTTGAAGCGCGTGACCCCCTTGCCGGTCGCCTCGACCTCGCCGGAGAGCTCCGTCCCGAGGACCGGCTGGCGGGGCCTGGAGAAGCCGAGGGCCAGCCGCGAGAGGAACCCGAAGCCCCTGGGCACCTCGAGGCTGCGGACCCTCCAGTCGCCGGCGGTGACGGTCATCGCACGGACCCGGACGAGGACCTCGTGTTCTCCCGGTACGGGCTTCGGAACGTCCTTCAGCGTGAGGACCTCGGGTGGTCCGAACCGATCGTAGGTGTAGGCCTTCACGATCCCTCCTCGCGCCATCCGGCTGCCTGGCTCTGGCGGTGCCCGGGGCGGGTGGCAGACTCATCTAGAAGTGAAAACGGACCCCCGCGACGATCTCCATCGCGATGGCCAGGCCGACGACGAAGGGGAGACACCAGGCCTCTAACGTGCCGGGCCGCGCGACGCTCTCGCCGCGCCCTCGCCCCCCGGAAGAGGCACCGGCGGCCCGGGAAGGGTTGACGGGGAGCGATGGCGGCACGATCGTCGATGGGCGCCTCCTCGCGGTGCACGCCCGCGGCCGTGGCGTGGTCGGGCCTGGATCGGACGCGACGACGTCACTCGGGGGGAAGGTTCACCCGCGTGCGGAACGTCGCCCAGCGCGGATCGGAGTGAAGGCTGGCCAGCATCGGATCGCCCACCACCTCTGCCGCGGAGAGGCTCTTTCCTCGAAGGGTCAACGTGCGCTCGAGCCACTCGAAAGCCTGGTCCGGACGGCCGCACCAGGCGTGGACCATGGCGACGTCCACCGGATACTCCTTCCCGTAGCGACTCACGTAGACCTCCAGGGCGCGATCCGACTCGGCCGCGTGCCCGAGGGAATGCTCGGCGAGCGTCGTGTAGTAGAGCCTGCGTCGCTCGATCATGCCGGAGGCGAGTTCCAGGGCTCGTGCCGGCCGCCCGTCGAGCAGGTCGGCGTCGGCGATCAGCGTGACCCCCCAGTGCTCCGGCGCGATCTCGCGCACGCGACGCCCCGCCGCTCGAGCCCCTTCCAGGTCCCCCATGCCCAGTTGCAGGCTCCCGAGAAGCGCCCACGAGTTCGCCGAGAGCGGCTCCCTCTCCACGTACCTCTTGAACTTCGACAGCGCTTCCTCGTTCCTTCCCAGGACCCACTCGAGCGTTCCCGACTGGACGAGGGCGGAGAGATTGGACGGGTTCTCGCGCAGGGCGATCCGGAGGTCCGCCTCGGCTCCCGTCCAGTCCATGTCGAGGTACGAGCGCAGGTAGGCCCTGGCGGTGTAGCCGGCTCCGTCCCCGGGCGAGAGGGCGATGGCCCGGGCCGCCGCATCCCACGCGACCTTCTCCTGTGCCGCCCGGACGGTCGGATCGGCGACGCCGGTGGCCAGGTGGCCTCGCAGCACCGCGACGCCGGCCCACGCCGGCGCGAAGCTCGGGTCGAGGGAGGCGGACCGCTCCATGATCGTCAGTTCCCGGACCTCGTCGTCGTCTGTGCTACCGACCCTCCACAGCTGCCGGGCGAGCAGGTACTCGGTGTACGCCTCCGGAACCGGGGTGCGCGTCGGCGCTCCCTTGAGCGCGAGCTTCACCTGGAGTGCTTCGGCGACGTCCCTCGCCACGTCGTCCTGGATGGCGAAGACCCCGCCGATGTCCCGGTCGTACCTCTCCGACCAGACACGCACGCCGTCCGCACCGTTCACGAGCTGGGCGATCACCCGGATGCGGTCTCCGTCCCGCCGGATGCTGCCTTCGAGCACGGAGGTGACCCCGAGGGTCTTCGCGATCTCCGCCAGGGGCACGTTCCTTCCCTTGAAGTAGGCCGACGACGTCCGCCCGATGACGCGTAGCCCTTCCACGGTGGAGAGCCGATCCAGGATCTCCACGGCGATCCCGTCGGACAGGTACTCCTGATCGTGCTGCGCGCTCAGGTCGGTGAACGGCAGCACGGCCACCGACGGGGGCGTCGTGGGTGCCGCCCCCGCGCCGGATCGCATCGCCGCGACGGTGCCCAGCGCGATCGCGGCGGCAGCGCCGAGCCCCAGGCTCGCCTTTCCCCCGCGACGCCAGCCCCGCCGGACGACCACGAGCGCAGGCCGGGCGTCCGCGGGCGCCGGCGCGGCGGCGCCCTCCAGGGCCGCCAGAGCCTCGGTTCCGTCCCGCAATCGATCGGCAGGCTCCTGCGCGAGCATCCTCGCCACGGCTGGCCCCAGAGATGGGACGTCGGGGACCTCCAGCTCTGGCGCTGGAGCTGGCCCGCACGTCGACTTCCCCCCGTCCTCCGGGAACGGCAGCGTGCCCGTGAGCATCCGGTAGATCATCACCCCGAGGGCAAAGACGTCGCTCCGTTCGTCCTCCGGCGCCTCACGCCACTGCTCGGGTGACATGTACGCGGACGTTCCGCCGCTCACCCGCCGGTGGCCGAAGGCGTGGGCGATGCCGAAGTCGAGCACCTTCAGCGCGCCGCCCCCGCAGAGGAAGACGTTGGACGGCTTCAGGTCCCGGTGGATGACCCCTTCCCCGTGCGCATGGGCGAGCCCACGGGCCACTCCGATCGCGATGGCGAGGGCTTCCGGAACCGGCAGGGGCCCCCGGGCGAGCCGGTGCTGAAGCGTCTCGCCGCGCAGCAGCTCCAGGACGAGGTACGGGCCATGCTCGGACCGCCCGGCGTCGAAGAGCGTCACCAGGTGCGGATGCTGGAGGCGCGCGATGGTCTCGGCCTCGTTGCGGGCCTCCTCGTCACCCACCCCGGCGCCTCCAGGCCGGATCAGCTTGAGCGCCACCTTCCTGCCGAGTTCCCCGTCCCTCGCCTCCCAGACCACGCTGAACCCGCCGCGGCCGATCTCGCGGACCAGCTCGAAGCGGCCGACGAAGGTCCCCGGATCGAGGGTCGGCAACTCCGGATCGCAGGGGGTTCCGACCAGGTCGCGCAGCAGCCTCGTGATGGCCCCGGGCGCCACGCTGCCCGTCGTCCCGTCGTCGCCTGCCTCCGCCATCCGGCCTCCCGACCGCCGTATCGTAACGGGGTCCACCGGCGTCGGCTCGCCCCGGGTGACGCGCTGCGTCGTCGCGTCGAGCGAACCATGGAATCCCTCGGCTAAGGGTTCGCTTGCCACGCGGACGCCCAGCTTTCCTCGGAGTGAAAGTCAGGAATGCCCACCCATCTTGTCTAAAGGGCCCGGCCATCGACGTGGTCGGGGTCCTGGAGGTACCCATGACCCGGACGTGCTGCCTGTCGCTGTCGGTCGTCGCGTTGCTCTTCACCGCTTTCCCCGCGGAGGCGGTCACACCGGTGAACGGGCCACCCGTCACCGTGACACCCGTACCGGTGAACGTCTCGCCGGGCGAGCAGTACGACCCGCACGTCGACCAGGATCTGATCGCCTACTCCGAGCTGGCGGGCTTCGATCAGATCCTCCATGTCTTCCGGATCAGCTCGGGCGTGGATCAGTCCGTCCCACGGGCACTTCCCGGCGGAGGAGTCGCGGCCGACTTCCTCTCGGGCGTCCAGGGGGAGCGGATCGTCTTCAACCGGTACTCGCCCGTCACCAACACCACCGGCGTGATGCTGTTCGACGTCGCCTCCGGAACCCTGACCGAGGTGAATCCGGTCCCTGGAAGCGTCCGGTTCGGGACCGCCATCGGGGGCGGCACCGTCGCCTACGCGGACATGGGCGTCGTCGATCCCCAGCTGCAGCTGGGTGAGATCTTCGTCTGGGACGTCGCCACCCATGCGACCACCCGGCTCACGAACGACCTCCGGTACGACGACAGTCCAGTCGTCGCGCCGTCCGGCGCCCTGGTCGCCTGGGAGAGCTGCACCACGCCGTTCACCGATTGCGACATCATGATGGCCCAGCGCACGGCCTCGGGCTGGACCGTCTCGGCGGTCGCGAACTCGACCATGAACGAGCTGGACCCCGGAACCGATGGGACCTTCGTCGTCTGGGAGGCGAACGCCGGTGACTCGAACCGCTGGGACATCTACTGGCGCCGCGCGGACTCGCCGGCCATCCAGCGCCTGGAGCTGCCGGACGACCAGTTCCACCCGGCCGTCGCGGGCGGCTTCGTCGTCTTCGAGTCGCAGGACCCCGTGAGCCTCCATTCGGATCTCTGGCTCTACGACATCCTGACCAACCGGCTCTACCAGCTCACGAACACCCCGACCCTGGACGAGACGCTGAACGACATCACCCGCCTGCCGACCGGCGAGGTGCGCGTCGTCTGGCAGGTGAACGACGACACGTCCACCGCGATCCCCGGCAACAACATCTACGTCGCGACCTTCAAGCCGAATCGCCCGCCCGTCGCGAACGCCGGGATCGACCAGAACGTCTATCTCGGGCAGACGGCCCAGCTGGACGGGTCGGCGTCCTCCGACCCCGACGGAGACCCCCTCACCTACTCCTGGACCCTCGACGCGTCGCCCGGCGGCAGCCAGGCAATCCTCGACGGAGCTCGGACGGCGAAGCCGCGCCTGACGCCGGATCTCGTGGGCGCCTACCACCTCTCGCTGGTGGTGAACGACGGGCACGAGGACAGCGCCGCGTCCACCGTGGTGGTGAACGCGAGCCGGAACCTTCCCCCGGTCGCGGTCGCCGCGGCGACGCCCATCGCGGGCACCGCGCCGCTCACCGTCCGGTTCGGCGCCGGCGCCAGCTCCGATCCGGAGGGCGGACCCCTGACGTACGCCTGGGACTTCGGGGATCCGGGGAGCGGACCTGGCAATTCGAGCACCGCGGTCTCCCCGCTCCACGTCTACGCGAGCCCGGGTGCCTACACCGCCCTGCTCACCGTCACCGACGTCATGGGGCTCGCCGATCAGGCCTCGGTCGCCGTCGCGGTGTCGGCCCCCAACCACCCTCCGACCGTCTCGCCGCGGGCGGCGCCGTCGAGCGGCATGGCTCCCCTCCGGGTCCAGTTCACGGCGAATGCGGCAGACCCGGATGCCGGCGACGTCCTCGCCTACTCCTGGGACTTCGGCGATCCGGCAAGCGGTCCGTCGAACGCGAGCACCGACCCCGATCCCGTCCACGTCTTCGCGAACCCAGGCATCTACCGCGTGAAGCTCCTGGTGTCCGACGGCGTCAATCCGCCCGTCTCCTCGTCCCTCTCGATCGACGTCGATTCGTCGATGTGGCTCCACGTGACCGAGGCCCGGGTGGAGCGCGGAGGGAAGGGACGGGTCGAGGGGAGGGTCAGCCTCAGGGCCGACTTCGGCTTCCCGGGGACACCCGTCGCCAGCGACGCCGTCCGCGTCACGTTCGATGGCGTCACCCTGCTCGACGTCCCGTTCGGCTCGTTCCGTCAGGCTCCTTCCGGCGTCTTCCAGTACGAGGCGCGGACCGTCGAGGCGAAGATCGACCTCGTCGGCGGCACGATCAAGGTCTCGCGCCACCGGATGCTGACGAACGGCATCGACCCCTCGAATGGAATCGAGGTGGAGGTCGCGATCGGGGCGCGAGTCGGAATCGACACCTTCGACGTCACCGGCGACCGAGGCGACCCGGAAGGGGATCTGTCCCACAAGGAGTGAAGCTCGAGCCGCGTGCCGCCGAAGACGGGACGCCGAAGGGAGAACCCATGCGCAGCTTGAGTTGGATCGCGATCGCCGGTTGCGGCTCAATGCTCGGTGCCTGCGGGGGAGCATCCCCCGGAGAGGAGGCCTCGCCCCCGCCGGCCGTGACCTCGCAGGCTGCACTGTCCTCCACCGTCACCCGCACCTTCAGCACCGGCCAGGCCGTCGACGTCGGCTGGGCCGACGAGCTCTCCCAGGGTTTCGTCCTGGCCGCCACCGACACCACGAACCGGGTCGCCACGGCGTTTCTCTCCGGCACCCAGATCCTCTTCGATCCGACGAGCCAGGTTTGCGTGACCGACCCCGTGCTGGGCTCGTTCTGCCACTACACGCGCGTCACCTACGACTCGATCTACGCCAACTTCGACCCGGGAGACCTGTCCGTCTCGGGCAACACCGCACGGCTGAAGACCGACCTGGGAGCGGCCACCGCCTTTTCCTGGGTCCGGTGCGTCTTCGAAGAGGCCACCCTCTCCAACACCTGCGCGGACCTGCCTCCCTCGGGGACGATCCTGCTGCAGTGGCAGAAGACGAGCGCGGAGTACGTGAAGTCGATCGGCATCACCGCCACGAAGTCGGGTCCTCACACCGTGCGCGTGTCGGGGAGTCGCGCCTTCTTCAGCGCCGACACGTCCGGGACGTTCCTGGGCACCGCGCTGCTCCACAAGTCGGGAAGCATGGGAACGAGCTCGAGCCTGACCATCGACATCACGCGGACGCCCTAGCAGCGCAGGGCGCACGAGTCCGGCGGACCTTCCAGGGGGCATCCACGAAATCGACCGTGAATGCTCAGGCGGCGATCCCCGCGGGCAGCACCTGCATCGCGTGCCCGTTCACGGCCTTCGGCGCGATCCGGCTCATCGACGCGTCGGACCCGAGGCAGAAGTGTCTGGTCCCGCTCGAGGTGCTCATCACCTGGAACCAGGCGGGGAGGTGCAGTTCATCCGCCCAGGGAAGCCGCTGGAGAACGCATACATCGAGAGCTTCAACGGAAGGCTTCGAGACGAGTCATTGAACAGCGAGCTCTTCATGGGGTTACAGGATGCCCGAGAGAAGCTCGAGGCGTGGTGGCAGGACTACAACCAGAACCGGCCCCACAGCGCGATCGGACACCTGACGCCGGTCGAGCTCGCGAACCAGTTCAGGGCGGAGGCTCAGACGCTCGGTGAAGGTTCCTGAGGTTTGAAACCGTCCAGGATCTGGGGGGACGTCAGGTTGTCCAGCCCGATCCATGACTAACACTGGAATTGCCGGTAGAGCGGCATTCGCCCCGCGGCCGACATGGCGGCCTGCCCGTCAGTCTTCCTCGCCTTCCTGTGGTTCCGAAAGACTGGCCAGCATCGAGTAGAGCCGCCGCCGCGTGATGCCGAGGAGCCGCGCCGCCTGCGCCTTGTTTCCCCCGGCCTTCTCGATGGCCCCGTAGATCAGCTGTCTCTCGAACCCGTCGAGCTCGAACCCCTCCACGAGCAGGTCGGCAGGCCCGGCGCCCTTCACTCCCACGATCGAGCCCCCGAGCTGATCCGGAGCGATCTCCCCCTCCCCTGCGAGGATCAATGCCCGCTCGAGCGCGTTCTCCAACTCCCGGACATTCCCCTGCCACGGCAGGGTCCGAATGCGTTCCCGCGCCCCGGGGGAGAGCTTCTCCGCTGGGAGGCCACGCGACGCGAGGAATCGCTCGGCGATCGGGAGGATGTCTTCCCGCCTTTCCCGCAGCGGTGGGATACGGATCGCGAAGACGTTGAGCCGGTAGAAGAAGTCCTCCCGGAACTGGCCGGCCTTCACCGCCTCGTCGAGATCGCGGTTCGTGGCCGAGATGACGCGGACGTCCACGCTGCGCGTGGCGGTGGCGCCGAGCGGTACGAAGGTCTTCTCCTGCAGGAACCGGAGCAGCTTCACCTGCGTCGCCGACGTGACCTCGCCGATCTCGTCCAGGAAGACGGTGCCGCCGTCGGCCGCGGCCAGGTGACCGGCCTTGCGCTGGGTCGCGCCGGTGAACGCCCCCTTCTCGAACCCGAAGAGCTCGCCCTCGAGCAGGGTCTCCGGGAGCGCCGCGCAATGAACCTCGACGATCGGGGCGCCGGCCCGCTTGCTCTGGTAGTGGATGTAGCGAGCGAGCTGGCTCTTGCCGGTCCCGCTCTCTCCGAGCAGGAGCACCGTCGCATCCGTCCCCGCGACCTGACGGGCCGCCGCCAGCGCGGCCTTCATCCCGGGGCTCTCGGCCACGAGATCGGGCGTCAATCGCTCGAGGAGTCGCTGGCTCCTCCTCTCGGTGGTGCGCTGGCCCGCGAGCCGCGCGACCTTCAAGCGCAGCTCGTCCATCGAGAACGGCTTCGTCAGGTAATCGGCCGCGCCCGCCTTCATCGCCTCGACCGCGCTCTCGGCGGACCCGTGGGCGGTCATGAGGATCACCTCGGAAGGCGTGGGAAGGGCGCGCGCCCCCCGGAGGACGGCGAGCCCGTCCGTACCGGGCATTCGCAGGTCCGTCACGACGACGTCGAACCGGCCGCTGGACAGCGCGGCGAGCGCCTCCTGGCCGCCCCCGACCCGGAGCACCTCGTGCCCGTCGAGCTGGAGCATCTGGGTGACGACGTTTCCCAGCTTCGGTTCGTCGTCGACGACGAGGACCTTCGCCATCGGTCGATCCTATCCCCTGATCAGCGGCAGCTGCATCCGGAACGTCGCGCCTGGCCCCGCGCTCTCCGCGACCTCGATCCGGCCTCCGTGCGCCTCGACGATCCGGCGGCAGATCGCGAGTCCGAGCCCGGTGCCGTCCTTTCGACCGGTAGCGAACGGATCGAACAGGCGCTCCCGCAGGCCGGCATCGATCCCGGGGCCGTCGTCGCGCACGGCGACGTGGAAGAGTCGGTCCTCGGCGTGACCGTCGACGGTGATCCGGCGGGCGCCGGCCTGGGCCGCGTTCGCAAACAGGTTCGCGAAGACTTGCCGGAGGCGTCCCGGGTCGGCCGCGACGAGGCCGCGCTGGAGCCCGACCGTCACCGAAACGTCCGGGTGCGCGTGCGCGAGCGCCCGACCGGCCTCCTCCGCCACCTCGGCGACGTCCACCGGCACGGAAGCCAAGGGCCGACTCCCGGCGAGGTCCAGGAAGTCATCCGTGAGCCGCCGCAGTCGCTCGACCTCCTCGAGGATGTCCCCGAGCGCTTCCCCGTCGGCCGAGGACAGGCTGCCGCCGCACCGGGCGCGCACGAGCTCCGTGGCGCCGCGGATGGTCCCGAGGGGATTCCGGATCTCGTGGGCCACCATCGCCGCCATCCGGGAGACCGCATCTCCCTTCGCGGCGAGCGTCGCGGCCTCGCGCCTGTGATCTTCCCCGCGCGCCCAGCGGGACGCCACGAAGGCCAGCGCCGCCGCCACCAGGGCGGAGAGCGCGACGCCACCCCACAGCGCCCGTCGGAGGTGATCTCGCGCCCCGGCGAGCGCCTGGCCACCCTCCACGGTCAAGACGGCTCGGATGCTTCCATCCGGCCCGCGCACCGCGAAGTAGCCGGTCGCGATCCTCACGGCTCCAACGGAGTAGGAGAACGCAAGCGAGGAATGGCCGCGGAGGGCCTGCTCCACCCGGGCTCGATCGACGCGAAGCAGGTCGGCCCTGTGCCCCTTCGCGCCGGTGGCGTCGGCCAGCACGGTGAGGTCCCGATCGAGCAGGGCGACCCCCTCCAGCTGGTTTGCCGTCATGACGGCGCGAAGGGTGACGTCGGACGGGATCGATCGTCCAACCATCTCGGCAGCGGTGTCTCCGGCCCCGAGGATCCGTTCCTCCAGCACGCGATCGAGTGCCGCGTTCGCCGCTTGGTGGAGATACAGCGTGGCGCCGAGCGCCCCGGCGAGCCCGAGCAGCCCGGCCACGAGAGGAAGCAGCGCTCGGTTCATGATTGCTAGAACCCGGCCAGCCAGGCGATGCCCACGCCGGGAACGAAGGCAAAGTAGGAGTACTGGGGCAGGTTTGACCAGTTCTGCTGGGCCGCGAGCGTGGCCTGGGCCGCCCAGTGCCTTCCGAGGTCGTACTCCAGCACCGCGGCGCCGGTCAGGTAGGTGTCCGAGCGCACGACGCCAGGGCCAGGCGCGACCGCGTCGTAGGTCCGAAACGCCAGCGTGGACTCGAGGCCGAGCCGGAGCGATCGCCCGAGCTGGGCGAAGACATCCGCGTGCGGACCGTGCTCGATCCAGGACAGGTAGCTCACCTTCACGCCGTCGATCCCCAGCCGGTAGCTCACGCCGAGGCGTGCGAACGGGCCGAGCCACCACGCCCCCCTCGCCTCGGCCCACTGCAACGTACCGGAGAAGGGTTGGTAGATCGACTGGTACGACTCGAAGCGGGCCATGTACGTCGCGGTGAGCGTGAAGGTGTCCCAGGTCCACCATCCGGAGGCGAGCAGTCGGTTCGACGAGAGGTACGGCGAGCCCCCGAGGGCCGTGAACGCGTAGGCGTACTCCCCCACGATAGCCCTGTCGGCGTGGCCGAACTGCCAGCCCACGGCCCCCGACCCCGTCCCGGTATTGAATGCCGTCAGCGCGAACTGCTGCTGGTACGCCCCGGACACGCGAAGGTAGGGCCCGCTCTCGCCCGACGGGCGCCAGAGTCCGCTCGCCGCGACGGATGCGTTCCCATCGCTCGCGCCGGTCGTGGCGAAGCCGCTCGGCGCCAGCGTGAGGTTCGAGTTCCACCCCACCGCGGCAAGCGCCGACACGGAGAAGACACCGCTCCGGCGGGCGATGAGCGCAAGGTCGGCCGCCACGGTGCCAAAGCTCCCGATGACGCTGTCGAAGAGCGGCGCCGCCCTCGAGGAGTCCCCGCGCCGGAGTGCGATGAGGCCCAGATAGAACCGAGCGGAGTCCTGGACGCTCAGGTCCGCCTCCGCGACACGAAGCGCGGGCTCGGCATCCGCGTCCTCACCGAGGCGGTAGAGGCACACGCCCTCGAGCAGCGCCGCCGCGGCGTCCGGCCGTTTCGCCCTGGCCTCGCGGAAGGCCGTGACCGCGTCCCTCAGGTCGCCCCGGTCCATGAGGTCGAGGCCCGCCCGGAACGGATCCTTCTCTCCAGCCTTCCCGTCGGCGCAGAGCGCCCGGAGCGCAGCCCTCGACGCCTCGTCCGACGGGTCCAGGGACGCCGCCTTCCGGTACGCCGCGACGGCCGTCCCCACCGCTCCCGCCGCTCGCTCGTCGTCGCCAACCTGCCGGTACACCGAGGCGGATCCGGCATCGGGCGTCACGGCGGCCTGCACGGGATCGCATGCGCCGGGCTCCGTGGCGAGCGCCAGCGCGAGCAGCAGCGCGGTCATCCCTTGGTCCCCGCCTCGGCCTCGGCGAGCTTGTACCTGTCCGCCCGGCGCCTCGAGAGCGCCGTCGCCTCCGCGCAGTAGGCAGTCGCGAGCACGCCTCGCTTCGCCTTGCGCTCGGTCGAGCATCGGGCGAGGTACCAGTCGATGCTCTCCCGGGTCGGCTCACCCACCAGGAGTGGAGCGACCTTCGCGCGGACGTCGGCAGCGAAGCCGGCGACGCGCGGGCCGGCCCGGCTACCCACCGAGGCCATGAGCGAGTCCGCGCACTGGTAGAGCTGCGCGTCGAAGCAGGCGAGCCCGCGATAGTAGTCGAGCAGCGCGTCCTGCCCGGCGGCCGTGCTCGGGCCGAAGGCCTGGACCGCCTCCTCGGGACGATTGAGCTTCACGAGGGTCGTCGCGACGTAGGTCGATGCGTCGGGCGAGCCGAGCGACGCCGCCACCTTGAACTCGACGAGCGCGGCGTCGTAACGCTCCTCACGGAACGCGTTCGCGCCGGTGAGCAGATGCTCGTCGGCGCCTCGCCCATCGGCGGCGAGCAGGACTCCCAGGACCAGGGCTAGGCTCGGCGTGAACATGGCGGCGAGCCTTACCGGGGAACCGCGGGAGGCTGCGTCGTCGTGGCACCGGATGGCGCGGACGTCGCTGCCGAGCCCCCCATCGTGCCGCCAGACCCCATCCCACCGGGTCCCATTCCACCACCGCCCATTCCACCGCCGCCACCGGGCATCATCCCGCCGCCGGGATCCATGCCCTGGGAGCGCTGCATCATCGGCGCGTTCATCATGTCGCTGCCGTTCTGCATCATCGCGCCGGTCGCGCCGCCGCCATGGGCCGCCCGGTTCGCCATCTCGGCCCGCACCGCGTCGGCATCGTGCATCCCGGCGCCCATGGCCTTCTTGTGCGCGGCGTCGCCCTTGTTCATCGGGGCGGGCATCCGCTCGGGCCCGGGTCCACTCCCCCCTGGCCGCATCATCGGCATGACTGCCGGGCGGGTCGGCATCGCCGCCTGCTTCATCATCGCCTCGCGCATGGCCGCGCGCGCCGCCTCGGCGCCGGGGGACGGTACGTCGGCGGCCCTCACGGTGCCCAGGAACAGCACGCCCGCGAGAAGTGCGATTGGACGAAGTCTCATGGCTGTATGTTCCAGATCCCCATCATCCCGATGTCCTCATGCTCGACGACGTGGCAGTGGAACACGGTCTTCCCCGCGTAGTCGAGGACCGGAACGAGGAGCGTGACGCTGCCCCCCTTGGGGACGATCACCGTGTCCTTCATGGCCGGAGCGTTCGCGTAGAGGTCGGCGTACGGACCCGTGGCGGGGTCGATCCCGTTCACTGCGATGACCTGGGCCGAGTTCACGTGCTGGTGCCAGGGATGGTCCATCCCGGTCTGGTTCACGATCTCCCAGACCTCGAAGGTTCCGACCTTCGAATCGTGCTGGTAGGAGGTCACGGTGCCATCGGCGGCCTCGGAGAAGCTGA
>JBBIOL010000010.1:0-55375 GCA_037443385.1 Anaeromyxobacteraceae bacterium | reverse complement strand
GTCCACAGGTGGAGGCGGCGGTCGTTCGGGCTAGCGTCCATCTCGATCTCCCAGCACGCGGTAGAGGTCGGTCCCCTCGGGGATGGCGCCGTCCCGGGCCCATCCCGCCACGGTGGCGACGGGATCCCGCGACGCCGGGTCGGCGGCCGGCGCCGACGACCCGCGCCCGGCGAGCGCCGGCACCCAGGCCAGGGCCGCGATCGCCGCCGCGGCGAGGAACGCCACCCGGCCGCGGCCCACGAGCGACGCCGAGAACGGCTCCGGCACGGGCGCCCCGGCACGGGCGAGCACGCCCTGCACCATGCGCTCGAGCCGTGCCGGGTCGCGCCCGGGGTCGAGCGGCGAGAGGTCGATTCGCCCTTCATCCATGGTGCGCCTCCCCGGGCGCCGGCGCGCCCGCGTCCCTTCCCGGGTCCCCCAGCCACGCGCGCATGGCCCGGCGGGCCACGAAGAGGTGCTGGCGCGACAGGACCTCGGAGATGCCCAGCGCCGCCGCGATCTCGGCGTGCGTCCAGGACTCGAGGTCGTGGAGCAGCACCACCTCGCGCTGCGCGGACCCGAGCCGCTCCAGGGCTCCGAGCAGGCTCCGGCGGAGCAGCGGGCCGGCCGGGTCGGCCTCCTGCGGCTCCGCGCGCGGCACGGCGTCGAGCAGGGTCGCGCGCGTGCGGCGCTGCTCCACGAGGTGGAGGGCGCGGTTCCGGACTCCCTGGAAGAGCCAGCCGGCGAACCGCTCCGGCTCGCGGCACTGGTCGAGCCGCTCCAGCGCGGCCACGAGCGCGTCCTGGGCCAGGTCCTCGGCGTCGGCGACGTTCCGGGTCATGGAGAGCGCCACCGCGTAGGCGGGCCGGAGGAAGCGGCGCACGAGCGCCTCGCGGGCCGCGGCCTCCCCCCGCCGGGCCCGGATCACCAGCCCGGCGTCGCTGTCGCCTCCCTCGCGCATGCCTCGCCCACCCTGGACCGGCGGGCGGCGAGAAGCGTTAGCACGGGCTGACCGGGCCGGGTACCCCGCCAGGGCGCGCGCAGGTCCTCGCCCAGGGCGACCAGCACGGCGTCGAGAACCCCCTCCCGGACCCACTTCTGGAAGCGCCGGTGGCAGGTCTGGGGGGGCGGATAGCGGCGGGGCAGGTCGCCCCAGCGGGCGCCGGTGCGCAGGATCCAGAGGATCCCGTCGAGGACGTCGCGGGGGTGGCGCCAGGGCCGGCCGCCCCGGGCGGTGGTCCCGTCGAACTCGGGGGCGGGGATGAGGGCCCGGACGCGGTCCCACTGGGCGTTCGTGAGGTCCGTGGACATGCCGGATGGACCCGCGAGCGGGGCCGGACGTTAGTCCGGGTAGGATGCTCCGGTGTCCCCCGCCGACAAGCCCGCCTACGAGCCGCGCGCCTGGGAGGAGGTCCCGTGCCCGTTCTGCGGCTCGACCCGCCGCCGGCTCTACGAGCGCTTCGGCTGGCGGCTGCGCTTCACCTACCAGCTCTGCCTCGACTGCGCGCTCGTGTACCAGACGCCGCGCCCCCGCTACGACGAGGACTTCGTCCGCGCCGCCTACGGCGACTACTTCGCCTTCTCCGAGGACTTCCGCCCGGGCGACCCGGTGAACCACGCCACCCAGGAGAACTGGGAGGATCTCGTCCGGGAGATGATCGGGTTCGACCCGGTGCGGAGCGCCGTGCTCGACGTGGGCGCCTGCATGGGCAACTTCCTGCTCGCCGCCCGTCCCCACTGGATGCGGGCCGAGGGGCTCGAGATCTCCGAGAAGATGCGGTCGTTCGTCGAGCGGGAGATCGGCGTGCGGGTCCACGCCGAGCCTTTCGAGCGGTTCCGGCCCGCGGAGCCCTACTCCTGCATCCACATGAGCCACGTGATCGAGCACGTGCCCGACCCCGCCGCCTGGCTCGACCGGGCCCGCGAGCTGCTCGTCCCGGGCGGGCTCCTCGTCGTGGCGGTCCCCAACATGTTCTCGCTCGACCGGCGGCTGCAGCTCCTGCTCAAGCGGCTGGGCCTCCGGAAGGGGGAGTGGCGGAACCCCGCCAAGACCCCGGACCACCTCTTCGAGCCCACGCTGCCCGCCACCCTTCGCTTCCTCGACCGCCACGGCTTCGATGTGGTGTCCCGCTACACCTACAGCCGCTCCGACGAGACCTCCCGGAGACCCTTCAACCGGCTCTACCGGAGGGGGCTCCTCCTGGGCTCCAACGCCCGCTTCTACGCACGCAGGCGCGCCGGTGTATAACCCCCGGAACGCTTCGAACTCCGTGAGGAATTCCATGCCGCGACGCACGCTCGCCCGCACCCTGCCCGCCCCGCTCATCGTCCTCGCCCTCGCCGCCTGCGGGACGAAGGACGCCGCCCCCCCGGCCGCCCCGCCGCCGGACGTACCGGTGGTGAAGGTGCAGGCCAGGGACACGCCCATCGAGTTCGAGCTGGTGGCCCAGCTGCGCGGCTACGAGGACGTCGAGATCCGGGCCCGCGTCGAGGGCTACCTCGAGACCATCGACTACCCCGAGGGCACCCAGGTGGCGAAGGGCAAGCTCCTCTTCACCATCGACGACCAGCAGTACGTGGCCGCGCTGGCCCAGGCCCAGGCCTCGCTGGCGGCCGCCCAGACCGCCTTCTCCAAGGCCGACCTCGACGTGAAGCGCTTCACCCCGCTCGCCGCGGAGCGCGCGGTGAGCCAGGCCGAGCTCGACAACGCGGTCTCGGCCCGCAAGTCGGGCCAGGCGCAGGTGGAGGCGGCCCAGGCCAACCTGGAGCGGGCGCGCCTCAACCTCTCCTACACCCGGATCGTCTCCCCCATCGCCGGCATCGCCGGGAAGGCCGAGCACAAGGTGGGCGACCTCGTGGGCAAGGGAGAGCCCACGCTTCTCACCACCGTCTCGTCGGTCGACCCGATCCGCGCCAGCGTGAACCTGCCCGAGGCCGACTACCTGCGCTTCACCCGAGCCATCGCGAGCGGGCAGTCGAGCCCGTCGAAGCAGCCCACGGTGCTCGTCCTCTCCGACGGCACGCAGCACCCCTACCCGGGCAAGATCCTCTTCGTGGATCGCGCCGTCGATCCCCAGACCGGCACGCTGCGGGTGGACCTCGCCTTCCCGAACCCGGACAAGACGCTGCGCCCCGGCCTCTACGGCAAGGTGCGGGCGGAGGCCGAGGTGGCGAAGGGGGCGTTGCTCGTCCCGCAGCGCGCCGTGCAGGAACTGCAGGGCACCTACACCGTGGTCACGGTCACACCGGAGAGCAAGATCCAGACACGCAAGGTGAAGCCGGGATCCCGGGTCGGCAGCCAGTGGATCATCGACGAGGGGCTCAGGGACGGCGACGTCGTGGTGGTCGAGGGCATCCAGCGCCTGCGCGACGGCATGACGGTGGTGCCGAAGCCGGCCGCCCCCGCCGCGGCGCCCGCCGCCGGAGGCAAGTGAGCCATGGGCAGCTTCTTCATCCGCCGCCCGATCGTGGCGATGGTGATCTCCATCGTCATGATCATCATGGGCGCCGTGGCCATCACGCGGCTCCCGGTGGCCCAGTACCCGGACATCACCCCGCCGCTCATCCAGGTCACGACGACCTACACGGGCGCCTCGGCGCTCGACGTGGAGACGTCGGTGGCGGCGCCGGTGGAGCAGCAGGTGAACGGCGTCGACAACATGATCTACATGAAGTCGACGAACGCCAACGACGGCACCTACAACCTGCAGGTCTCGTTCGAGGTGGGCGCGAACCTCGACATGTCGAACGTGCTCGTCCAGAACCGCGTCTCGCAGGCCATGGCGAGCCTCCCGCAGGACGTGAAGAACTACGGCGTGACGGTGAAGAAGTCGCTCAACTTCCCGCTCATGCTGGTCACGCTCACCTCGCCGTCGGGCGCCTTCGACAACAACTTCCTGTCGAACTACGCGGCCATCAACATCAACGACCAGGTGAAGCGCATCTCCGGCGTCGGGGACGTGATCCTCTTCGGCGGCTCCGACTACGCCATGCGCATCTGGGTGCGCCCCGACCGGCTGAAGACGCTGGGGCTCACGGTGGCCGACCTCTCCAACGCCGTGAAGCAGCAGAACGTGCTCCTGCCCGCCGGGCAGATCGGCGGACCGCCGGCGCCGAAGGGGACCGAGTTCACCTACCAGATGCGCACCCGGGGTCGCCTCCTCGACCCGCAGGAGTTCGGCGAGATCATCGTCCGCTCCAACCCCGACGGCTCCCAGACGCGGCTCAAGGACGTGGCCCGCATCGAGCTCGGGTCGCTCCTCTACAACTCGCAGGGGCGCCTGAACGGGGCGCCCGCCGCGGTCATCGGGGTCTACCAGGCCCCCGGCTCGAACGCGCTGGCGGTCGCGGAGCAGGTGAAGAAGACCGTGGGCGAGCTGCAGAAGGGCTTCCCGCCCGGGGTGAAGCAGGAGGTGACCCTCGACACCACGCTCGCCATCTCGGCGGGCATCGAGGAGATCATCCACACCCTCTTCGAGGCGGTGGTGCTCGTCATCCTGGTGGTCTTCGTCTTCCTGCAGAACTGGCGGGCCACGCTGATCCCGCTCCTCACCGTGCCGGTCTCCCTCGTCGGCACGTTCATGGTGTTCCCGCTGCTCGGCTTCTCGGTGAACACGCTCTCGCTGCTCGGCCTGGTGCTCGCCATCGGCATCGTCGTCGACGACGCCATCGTGGTGGTCGAGGCGGTCATGCACCACATCGAGCACGGCATGACGCCGAAGGAGGCCACGGCCCAGGCCATGAAGGAGGTCTCCGGGCCGGTCGTCGCCATCGCGCTCGTCCTCTCGGCGGTCTTCATCCCGGTGGCCTTCATCGCCGGCATCTCCGGCCAGCTCTACCAGCAGTTCGCCATCACCATCGCGGTGTCGGTGATGTTCTCGGCGGTGAACGCGCTCACGCTCTCCCCGGCGCTCTCCTCGCTCCTGCTCAAGCCGAAATCGGACAAGCGCTCCTTCCTCCAGCCCTTCTACGACGGCTTCAACAGGGTCTTCGACCGGATCACCGGCGGCTACCTCTCCATCACCGGCATCCTGGTGCGGAAGCTGTTCCGCAGCATGGTGCTCGTCGGCGCGACCGCCGCCGTGGCCGTGGTCCTGGCCGGCCGGATCCCGAGCGGCTTCATCCCCGACGAGGACAACGGCTACTTCATGGCCGCCGTCCAGCTCCCCGACGCCTCCTCCCTCGAGCGCACCGACGCCGTGACCCGCAAGGCCGAGGCCATCCTCGCCTCCGAGCCGTCGATCGCGTACGTCACCACCATCACCGGCTACAGCATGCTCTCCGGCGCCTACGCGTCGAACACCTCCTTCTTCTTCATCTCCACGAAGCCCTGGGAGGAGCGGAAGTCGAAGCAGGATCACGTCTTCGAGCTGATCCGCCGCCTGAACGGGAAGTTCTACGCGGCCATCCCGGAGGCCACGGTCTTCGCCTTCGGGCCGCCGCCCATCCCCGGCCTGGGCACCGGATCGGGCTTCTCCTTCATGCTCCAGGACCGCGGCGGGAACCCGCCCGAGTACCTGGCCGAGAACCTCGACAAGTTCCTCGCCGAGCTGAAGAAGCACCCCGAGATCGGGCGGGCGAACAGCGTCTTCCGCGCCGCCGTGCCGCAGGTGTTCGCCGACGTGGATCGGGACAAGGTCTTCAAGGTGGGCGTGCCCCTCACCGACGTGCTCTCGACGATGGGCTCCTACCTCGGCGGAAACTACATCAACGACTTCAACCGCTTCGGGCGCGTGTACAAGGTCTTCCTGCAGGCGGAGCCCGAGTACCGCAAGTCGGTGAAGGACCTCGGCCTGTTCTACGTGCGCGGGCCGAAGGACGACATGATCCCCCTCGACACGCTCGTCACGACGCGGCCCACCTCCGGCCCGGAGTTCACGAACCGCTTCAACCTGTACCGCGCGGCCGAGATCACCGGCGTCCCCGCTCCGGGCTACAGCTCGGCGCAGGCCATGCAGGCGCTCGAGGCGGCCGCCGCGGCCGTGCTCCCGAAGGACCTGGGCTACCAGTGGTCGAACGTCTCCTTCCAGGAGAAGAAGGCCGAGGGCACGGTCGCCGTGGTCTTCGTGTTCGCGATCATCATGGTCTTCCTCATCCTGGCGGCGCAGTACGAGAGCTGGTCGCTCCCCATGAGCGTGCTGCTCGGAACGCCCTTCGCGGCGCTGGGGGCCTTCCTGGGACTCTTCCTGGCCCGCTTCTCGAGCGACGCCTACGTGAACAACATCTACGCGCAGATCGGCCTCATCATGCTGGTGGGCCTCGCCGCCAAGAACGCCATCCTCATCGTCGAGTTCGCCAAGATGAACGTCGAGAAGGGGATGGACCCGGTGGCCGCGGCGCTCGACGCCGCCCGGCTGCGCCTGCGTCCCATCCTCATGACCGCCTTCGCCTTCATCCTGGGCGTGGTGCCGCTCGTCCGGGCCGCCGGGGCCGGGGCGGAGAGCCGCAAGGTGATGGGCATGGCGGTCTTCTCCGGCATGCTCGTCGCCACGCTCCTCGCGGTGTTCCTGGTCCCGGCGCTCTTCGTGGTCATCGAGAAGCTGGGCGGGAAGGGGCACGCGCCCCCCACCGGATCCGGCGACCCGCCCCACGTCCCCTCCCCGCACCCGGAGGCGCACCCGTGACGCGACACCTGGCCGCCCTCTCGATGCTCGCCCTCTCCGCCTGCGCGATGGGGCCGAAGTACCAGCGCCCCGAGACCGAGGTCCCCACCGCGTTCCGCTTCACGCTCTCCCCGGACGAGGCCCGCTCCATCGCCGACCTGGCCTGGTGGGAGATGTACCGGGACCCCATCCTGCAGGGGCTCATCGAGGAGGCGCTCCGCAGCAACCAGGACCTGCGCATCGCGGTCGCGCGCGTGGCCCAGTTCCGGGCGCTGGTGGGGGTCGCCGCCGCCGACTTCTACCCCCAGATCGGCCTCGGCGCCTCCGCCAGCTACGGGCAGCAGAACGCCAAGAACTACGTCCCGGGCGTGGGAGCCACCGGCGCCTTCGCCGTGAACGTGGGCATGTCCTGGGAGCTCGACATCTGGGGGCGCGTGCGCAACGCCACCGACTCGGCCCGGGCCCAGCTCCTCGCCACCGAGGAGTTCCGCCGCGCCGTCGTGCTCACGCTGGTGGCCGACGTGGCCCAGACCTACGCGGAGCTGATGGAGCTCGACGTCGAGCTGGAGGTGGCGCGACGCAACACCGCCACCCGCCAGAACACGCTCGACCTCTTCACGAAGCGCTCCGACGGCGGGGTGGGCAACGACCTCGAGGTGAACCAGGCCCGCGCCGACCTGGCCGTCACCGCGGCCGCCATCCCCGCCACCGAGAAGTCCATCGCGCTCAAGGAGAGCCAGATGGCGGTGCTCCTGGGGCGGCCCCCGGGGCCCGTGCCCCGGGCCAGGGCCCCGGAGGAGCAGGTCACGCCCGTGCTGCCCATGGGGGTCCCGGCGGCGCTCCTCGAGCGCAGGCCGGACATCCGCGCCGCCGAGCAGCGGGTGGTCGCGGCCACCGCCGACGTGGGCGTCTCCATCGCCAACCGGCTGCCCAAGCTCTCGCTCGACGGCATCATCGGCTTCGCCGGGCCCTCGCTCGCCACCACCTTCACCTCCGGCGGCTTCCTCGGCGCAATCGGCGGCAGCCTGCTGCAGCCCATCTTCGAGGGCGGCCGCCTCGCCTCGCAGGAGGAGGCGGCCTGGGCGCGCCTCGACGAGTTCGTCGCCTTCTACCGGAACCAGGTCATCACCGCCTGGCGGGAGGTGAACGACGCCGCGGTGAGCGTCCGCAAGCTGGGCGAGATGGCGGTCCAGTTCGAGATGCAGGTCACCGCCGCCAAGACCGCCGAGCGGCTGGCACGCCACCGCTACGACGGCGGCGTCGCCAACTACCTCGAGGTGCTCGACGCGCAGCGGTCGCTCTTCAACTCCGAGCTGCAGCTGGCCCAGACTAACCGCGACCAGCTCGTGGCCCTGATCCAGCTCTACCGGGCGCTCGGCGGCGGATGGCAGGACAGGGGCCCCGCGTCACCCCCACCTGCCGCCCCGGCGGCCACGCCGGAAAAGGGTTAGGAGCAGCGGATGCCCTCCCGCCCCCCGGCACGTCTCGTGACGCTGCTCCTCCTCGCGGTCGCGGCCTCCCCGGCGCGGGGCCAGGCGCCCGCCGCGGTGCCGGCGGCCGCCCCCGCCGCCACCGCCTCCGGCGAGGGCGCGAAGAAGCTGCCCCCCGAGCAGCTCGAGGCCCTCGTCGCGCCCATCGCCCTCTACCCGGACCCCCTCCTCAGCCAGTCGCTCATCGCATCGACCTACCCGCTCGAGCTCATCCAGGCCCAGCAGTTCATGGCGAAGAACGCCGCGCTGAAGGGCGACGCGCTCGAGAAGGCGGTCCAGGCCCAGGGGTGGGATCCCGCCGTGCAGGCGACCGCGGTGATGCCCGACCTCCTGAAGCGGCTCTCCGAGGACATCTCCTGGACCACGAGCCTGGGCAACGCCTTCCTCTCCCAGGAGCAGGACGTCCTCGACGCCGTGCAGCGCCTGCGCCGGAAGGCGAAGGACGCCGGCAAGCTCGACTCGAACGAGCAGATGAAGGTGGAGACGCAGGTCGTCGAGCAGCAGCCGGTGATCGTCATCCAGCAGCAGAACCCGCAGGTGGTCTACGTCCCGGCCTACAACCCGACCGCCGTCTGGGGTCCGCCGCCGGTCTACTACCCCTACCCGCCGGTCTACTACCCCCCGCCTCCTCCCCCGGGCGCCATGCTGTTCTCCTTCGGCGTCGGGATGATGTGGGGCGCGGCCATCCACGGCGGGTACTGCTGCGGCTGCGGCTGGGGGCACGGTGGCGGCAACACCGTGGTCATCAACAACAACAACAACTTCGTGAACCACTACAACACGAAGAACAACGTCCGGACCGGGAGCGGCAGTTCCGGCTGGCAGCACGACTCCCAGCACCGCGGCGGCGCGCCGTACGGCGACCGGGCCACGGCGACCAAGTACGGCGGGAGCGGCCGCGGCGGATCGGCGCAGGCACGCCCGACCCCGTCCACCATGGACCGGGGAGCGGGGGGAGCCGGCGGCCGCGGAGGGGCAGCGCCCTCCACGATGGACCGGGGCGGGGGCAGCATCGGCAACCAGTCGGTCCGGCCGTCCTCGGGCGGGAGCGCCTTCGGAGGGGCCGGCGGCGGCTCGAGCCGGGCCCAGGCTTCCAGTCACCGGGGCGCCTCCAGCATGTCGGCGCGACCCTCGGGAGGCGGCGGGCGCGGTGGCGGCGGCGGGCGTGGCGGTGGACGGCGGTAGTCGTGCCCGGGAGAACGGACCGATGAACACCCTTGCGACCCTGCTCGCGCTGCTCGCACTCTCCACCACCCCGGGCGCCGCCCGGGCCGCGCCCGGACCGGCGACCTTCCCGTCGGCCCGGGAGGCCGCCGGCGCGCTCGTCACCGCCGCGGGAGCGGACGACGTGAAGGCGCTCCTCGCCCTCTTCGGGCCCGACGGCAAGGCGCTCGTCGAGTCCGGCGACCCGGTGCAGGACCGGAACGACCGCGCCAGCTTCGTGGCGCTCGCGCACGAGCGGCTCGAGGTCGTGCCCGACCCGAAGGACCCGGCCCGCGCCCTCCTCGTGGTGGGCCCGGACGGTTGGCCCTTCCCCGTTCCGCTCGTGGAGCGGTCCGGGGCCTGGAGCTTCTCCGCGAGGGGCGGCCTCCGCGAGGTGGTCGACCGGAGGGTGGGGGCGAACGAGCTCGACGCGATCGAGATCTGCCGCGGCTACGTGGAGGCGCAGCAGGCCTACGGCGAACGGGACCTGGACGGCGACGGCGTCCACGAGTACGCCCAGCGGGTGGTGAGCACCGACGGCAAGCGGGACGGCCTGGCCTGGCGGAACGCCGACGGCACGCTCGGCGGTCCCATCTCCGAGGCCGTGGCCCGCGCCATCGCCGAGGGGTACAAGGACCGCGCCCAGCCCTTCCACGGCTACCACTTCCGCATCCTGAAGAAGCAGGGCGGCCACGCCCGTCTCGGCGCCCTCGACTACGTGATCCAGGGGCGCATGATCGGCGGGTTCGCGCTCCTGGCCTGGCCGGCCGCGTACCGCAGCTCCGGGGTGAAGACCTTCATCGTGAGCCACGACGGCGTGGTCTACGAGAAGGACCTGGGCCCGGACACCGCGAAGCTGGCCGGCAAGATGGACCGGTTCGACCCGGGCCCGGGCTGGACGCCGGTGCCGTAGGAACGATCAGGCGGGGTCGAGGAAGCGCACCACGCCGGTGTCGATCTGGGCGACCGCGCCGACGAGCTGCAGCACCCCTTCCTCGAGACGGGCCTGGGCCTCCGGGGTCTCCAGGATCTGGCGCATGGTCCAGCGGACGTTGGCCTCCACGCCCGCGCGGACCATCTCGTCCCGCGGGAGGGACGGGTCGATGCCGTCCAGGCCGGGCAGGATGCCCTCGAGCAGCGCCTGGATCCGGCTGCGCTCCCGGGCGCCCTCGAACCGTGCGGCCAGCGCCGCCTGGATCGCCCCGCAGCGCTCGTGGCCGAGCACGACGAAGAGCGGCGTGCGCAGGTGCACCGCGGCGTACTGGAACGTGCCGCTCACCTCCGCCGAGAGCACGTTCCCGGCGAGGCGCACGATGAAGAGCTCGCCGAACCCGGCGTCGAAGAGCAGCTCGGGCGGCACGCGCGAGTCGCTGCAGCCGAGGATGGTCGCGTAGGGGCGCTGCTCCCGCGCGAGCCCGGCCAGGACCTCCTTCTGCACGGTGGGGAAGCGCGCCTCGCCGCGCACGAAGCGCGCGTTCCCCTCCCGCAGCCGGGCCAGGGCCTCCGCCGCCGTGAAGGCGGGTTCGGGTCCGTGGGCCACCGGGATCGCCCCTACTTCTTGGCGGGCTTCTCGAGGGTGACCGCGACGGCCTGGATGTAGGTGGCGACGAGCTTGTCCCCGACCTTGAGCTGCTCCAGCTTGATCTTGGGGCCGGCCTTCACCTGGTAGATGTTCCCGCCCGGGCCCTGGAAGACCACCATCCGGTTCTTCATGTCGATGGCGGTGACCGTCACGGTGGCCCGCACGCCGGCGGCCGCGGCGGCGCCGGGCGCCTGGTCCTTGCCGGCGCGGTCGGCGACGGCGACCGCCTCGGGCGCCACGTCGGCCTGGCCGGCCGACTGGAACTCGAGGGCCAGCCCCTCCTCGAACTCGATGGCGACCGTGTCGCCCACGGCGATCTCGGAGAGCCGCTGGACCTGGGGACCGGCGGTGAAGGTCTGGGTCTTGCCGTCCTTCGCCTGCAGCGTGACCGTACGCTTGGCCACGTCGATGGCGGTGACCTTGGCGGTGGCCTTCTGGACGCGCACGGCCTCGGCCCGGCCCGGCACCCCGGTGGCCTTCATCTCGATGGGGGCCGGAGCGGCCGACTTGTCCTGCGCGCCGGCAGGGGCGAGGAGCAGCGCGGGTGCGGCCAGTGCGACGACGAGCTTCTTCATGGGATGCGCCTCCGTTCGTGTGGGCCTGCGGGTGAAGCCGGTGGGAGCCTAGTCGGAAGAGCCCCCGAAGTACTTGCGGGCGTCGAGCCGGAAGCGCAGGTAGACGTTCCAGCTCGCCCCCAGGTCGTAGGGCTGCCCGTTCGTGAGCAGCGTGGGGTTCTGGGGGAACTCGACGTTGAAGCCCAGCTGGAACTCGGCCGCGAGCGCGAGGGTGGTCGCGAACACCCGAGGGGGCACGTACTCCAGCACCGGGAAGTCGAGCTCGACCGAGTTGTAGTTCACCACCTGCCAGCCGGTGGGCTCGGTGACCGGCGTGGCGATGAACTGGTTGGTGTGCCCGGTGATGCCCCAGAGCGTCACGCCGAACTCGCGGCCGGCCATGAACTGGAAGGTGCCGATCCCGGTCTCGATGCGTCGCTGGGCCTTCAGGAGCCCTCCCCCGGCGGAGGCGAACACCACCCCGGGGAGCGCCTCCGGGGCGACGAGCATGAGCGTCGGGCCGAGGATCAGCAGGTCGAACGGGAGGACGTAGTACGGCATCCGGATCGCCAGCTTGAGGGCGGTGCGGGACGGCACGCGGGGAACGGCCGGGTCGGTGCGCCGGCCCAGGCCGGCGCAGTCGTAGCAGGCGTTGTCGAGCTGGACCGGGTCGGCCACCATGCCCGCCTGCAGCCAGATCTGCCCGTCCATGTTGGTGGTGAGCAGCCCCTCCAGCCCGAAGCCCACCCGGCCGGCGATCTCGAACTCGGACCGGAACCGGCTGTTGGCCCAGCTGTCGTACCCGCCCATGCCGAGCCCGAGGGTGTACCCGGAGATGGCCCCGACGAACGGACCCATCTCGGCGCGGGCCCGCGGCGGGTGGATCTCGTCCTTTCCGCCGGCGGGAACCGGGGTGGTCGCGAGGACCATGGCGGACGCGCTCCGGGCCACCGGGTCCGCGGGAGGCCGGGGGAGGTGCTCCGCCTTGCAGAAGTCGAGCGCCTCGACCGCCGTCTCGGCGGGCGTGATCGGACCTCCCTGGAGCGGCAGCCTCCCCTCCGCCGCCGCGGCCACCTGCGCCAGGCTCCGGCGAACGGTGACCGCCGCCACCTTCATGTCCTCCTCGGTCATGTTGGCGTCACCGTGGCTCGCGAAGAGGTCTCCCTTCCACGTCATGGTGGTGAGGCCGATGGTGGAGTAGAGGTCGTGGGTGCCCTTCTGCCAGGCGGACCCTCCCCAGGTCGCCGCGTAGTGTCCGGAGGAGAAGGAGTCCTCGAGGAAGTGCAGCGCCACGCCCTCGGCGGTGAGCGCGCGCCGCGCCAGGTCGGCCCGCTCCGGAGCGGGTGCGGTCCGGTACAGCGCCGCGAGCCGCAGCGCGAGCATGTGGTATTCGGCGTAGAGCCCGGTGGCGTTGATCTCGGTCGCGGGGAGGAGCACCCGGTCGAGGTAGCCGTCCAGGTCCTCGCGCGCGCTCACCGATGCCCGCGGCACCAGGAAGTGGGCGTTGTTGCCCTCGGCGCGGGTCAGGTAGCGCGAGTCCACGTACTGCATGGCGAGGTGCGATAGGTTCCAGGCGTCGTCGTGCTCCGTGACGTTCTTCGCCGCGGCGAGCCGCTCCTTGGTGCGGGCAGCCACCCAGACCACCTTCACCGCCCACTGTTCCTTGGAGACGTCGGCCCAGAGCTCCCCCGCCGAGCAGGAGTGGTCGGCGGCCAGTGCCGGGAACGAGGCGAAGTCGACGCAGACCCGGTCCCACTCGCCGAACGGGGTCGTGGGCTCGGCCCCGGCGTCGACGACCGCCGCGCAGACCTGCTTCCCGCCCACGCTCCGGGCGTCCCCCCACATCGCGTCGAGGGTCCTCCGCTCACCGGCCGGCAGGTCCTTCAGGGCCTGGGCGGCGATGTCCCGGTGCTCAGGCCAGATCCAGGCGAGCCCCGGCGCGGGCACGGCGCCGGACGCGAGCGCCAGGAAGGCCCCCAGCACGAGGCGCGCCCTCGCCCCCGCCGAACCGGTTGTCCCTCGCGTCTGCGCCATGGTCTCCCCCTCGCCGGCCTCGATCTTGCGATCCGTGCGACACGGCGTTCTACCACGGGGCGGGATCGACTTGCCCGGACGGCGCCCCCCCCGAAGGGTCGCCCCGGCGGACCCGGACGGGCAGCCTCCCCGATCGGCGCTAGAAGGGACAGGAGAGGAGACGCCATGGCGACCACACGTGCGGCGGAGCGGGCCCGGCTGTCCGAGGCGCGGGATCGGCGGGTGCCCTGGCGCCGGTGGGGCCCCTACCTGTCGGAGCGGCAGTGGGGCACGGTCCGCGAGGACTACAGCGCGAACGGGGACGCCTGGAACCACTTCACCCACGACCAGGCCCGCTCGCGCGCGTACCACTGGGGCGAGGACGGGCTGGCCGGCTTCTCCGACGACAAGCAGCGGCTCTGCCTCGCGCTCGCGCTCTGGAACGGCCGGGACCCCATCCTGAAGGAGCGGCTCTTCGGGCTCGCCAACGGGGAGGCGAACCACGGCGAGGACGTGAAGGAGTACTACTGGTACCTCGACTCCACGCCGACCCACGCGTACATGCGGTGGCTGTACCGGTACCCGCACGCGGCGTTCCCTTACGAGGCGCTCGTCCGGGAGAACGGCCGGCGCACCCGGACCGAGCCGGAGTACGAGCTCGTGGACACCGGCGTCCTCGACGGGGACCGCTACTTCGACGTGCAGGTGGAGTACGCCAAGGCGTCGCCCGAGGACGTCCTCGCCCGCATCACCGTGACGAACCACGGCCCCGAGCCGGAGACGCTGCACCTCCTCCCCACCCTCTGGTTCCGGAACACCTGGGCGTGGTGGCCCGAGAAGGGCGTGCCCTCGCTCCGCGCGGGCGAGGCCGCGGAGGGGCGTCGCGTCGTCGAGGCCAGCCACCCGGAGCTCGGGCCGCGGCGGCTCCACCTGGAGGGCGCGCCCGAGCTGCTCTTCACCGGGAACGACACCAACCCGGAGCGCATCCCCGGTCCGGCCGGTCCGTCACCGTACGTGAAGGACGCCTTCCACGCCCGGGTGGTGGGCGGGAGGGTGGACGCGGTGAACCCGGCCCTCGAGGGCACCAAGGCGGCGGGCTGGTACCGGCTCCCCTTGCCCCCGGGCGGCAGCGCGGTGGTCCGGCTCCGCCTGGTGCCGGCCGGGGAGGATCCGGGCCGGCCGTTCCAGGGCTTCGACGCCGTCGTCGAGGAGCGGCGCGGCGAGGCGGACGCCTTCTACGCCTCCATCACGCCGGCCTCCGCGACGCCCGACCAGGCGCTGGTCCTCCGCAAGGCGCTCTCCGGGATGCTCTGGACGAAGCAGTACTACTTCTTCGACGCCGACCTGTGGCTCGAGGAGCACGGGGTGTCGCCGCTCGACGCCTCGGCCTCCCCGGTGCGCAACCGCCACTGGTTCCACATGGTGAACGACCACGTGCTCTCCATGCCGGACAAGTGGGAGTACCCCTGGTACGCCGCCTGGGACCTGGCCTTCCACGCCGTCGCGCTCTCCGGCGTGGACGTGGACCTCGCGAAGGACCAGCTCGAGCTGCTCCTCCAGGAGAGCTACCTGCACCCGAGCGGGCAGGTCCCGGCCTACGAGTGGAACTTCGGCGACGTGAACCCGCCGGTGCACGCCTGGGCGACGCTCTTCCAGTACCGGATGGAGCAGGCGGCCCGCGGGAAGGGGGACCTCACCTTCCTGCGCCGCTCCTTCGGCAAGCTCCTGCTCAACTTCACCTGGTGGGTGAACCGGAAGGACCGCAGCGGCCAGAACGTGTTCGAGGGAGGGTTCCTCGGGCTCGACAACATCGGGGTCTTCGACCGCAGCTCGCCCTTGCCCACCGGCGGGTACCTCGAGCAGGCCGACGGCACGGCCTGGATGGCCGTCTTCTGCCAGAACATGCTGGAGATCGCCGTCGAGCTCGCCGCCGAGGACCCGGCCTACGAGGACTTCGCCGCCAAGTTCGCCGAGCACTTCCTCTGGATCGCCGCGGCCATGAACAAGGGCGGGGCCGGCGGGATGTGGGACGAGGAGGACGGCTTCTACTACGACGTGCTGCGCCTCCCCGACGGCAGCGCCACCCGCCTCAAGGTCCGCTCCATGGTGGGGCTGCTTCCCCTCTGCGCCACCACGGTCCTCGAGCCCTGGCAGCGGGAGCGGGTGCCCCGGGTGGCGGCGGCATTCCGCGAGAGGCTGCGGCGGATGCCCGAGATCCTGCGCTTCATCCACCCCACCGGGGAGGGGCACCTGGGCCACGGGGGGCGCGGCATCGCCGCGCTGGTCGGCCCCGACCGCCTGCGACGCATCCTCGCGCGGGTGCTCGACCCGGACGAGTTCCTCGGGCCCCACGGGATCCGCTCCCTCTCCCGGTTCCACGCCGCGCACCCCTACGCATTCCACGCCGGAGGGCGGGAGTACCGGGTGGGCTACCTCCCGGCCGAGTCGGACACGGGGATGTTCGGGGGCAACTCCAACTGGCGCGGGCCGGTGTGGTTCCCGGTGAACGCGCTCCTCATCCGGGCCCTGCTCCAGTTCCACGCCTATTACGGCGACGACCTCCGGGTGGAGTGCCCCACCGGCTCCGGCCGGGAGATGAACCTCTTCGAGGTGGCCCGGGAGATCTCCGACCGGCTCCAGCGCACGTTCCTGCTCGACGCCCGGGGTCGCCGGCCGTTCCTCGGCGGGAAGGAGCGCTTCCAGGCGGACCCGCGCTGGCGCGACAACCTCCTCTTCCACGAGTACTTCGACGGGGACGACGGGTCCGGCCTCGGCGCGAGCCACCAGACGGGATGGACGGGGCTCGTGGCCACGCTGATCCAGCTCTTCGGGGACCTCGACGCCGCGCGGGCCCTGGAGGTGGGAAAGCGTGCCGCGTTCGACCGCGGCGGCGCGCGTCAGAAGTCGAAGAAGTAGGCGAGGCCCATCCCGAAGCCGTACTTGAAGAACTGGTCGGCGGCGGGCTGCGACAGCGCCGCCTGGTACCAGGCCGAGACCGAGACCGACTTCTGCCGGTCGAGGAAGATGCCCGCCACGCCCTTCATGATCGGCACGAAGGTCCCGGAGGTGAAGCTCCAGCCGAGCCGGGTGTCGAGCGCGAGGTAGGAGCGCCCGGGCAGGTTGAAGGCGACGATGGGCTCGACGTAGAGCAGGTTCACGTCGGCGTAGCTGCCGCTCCCGCCGAAGGAGCGGAACCAGACCACCTGCGTGGTGAGCGAGACCCAGCGCGCCAGGCCGAGGCCGAAGGCGTAGGCGGGCACCACGGCCCAGGGACCGCCGACGGGCGGCGACGACGCCGTCTGCCACTGCAGCGCCAGCGCCGCGAAGTGGCGCACCGGACCGGTGCGGAGGAAGCTCCAGCCCACGCCGGTGGAGACCGCGCCCAGGCCGAACTGGGTGGGCGCTCCGGGCGCGTAGGGGTAGAGGGCCGTCACCGGCACCTTCACCTGCAGCGAGAACTGGCCCTGCTCCCCGAAGACGAACTGGGGGTTGAAGAGCAGCCGGCCGCCGTTGGCCCGGTCGGCGATGGACTGGAAGCCGTCGAACTGCAGCAGCACCTGGCTACGGGAGAAGGCCACCGAGTCGAGCCCCTGCAGGATCTCCAGCGACTCGCGGATGCGCTCGCGGCTGGTCATCTCCTCGACCAGGTCCTGCACCACCGCCGCCTCGGCCGCGGCGCGGAAGTCGGTGGCGCGGCACTCCGGCGAGATCTGCGCCTTCCGCTCCTCGAGGCAGGCCACGAGATCCCCGGCATCGCCGACCGAGCCGCTGCAGAGCCGCTCCACGTCGGGGGCGCAGGCGCGGCGGAAGGCCGCCACGCGGTCGCGGGCGCCGTAGAGCCGCTCCAGCTGGGCCTGGCACGGGCCGGTGAGGTCGGGCAGGTGCTGTCCCAGGCAGCCCAGCACGCGGCCCTGGCCGGGGTCGATGGCCGGGCACCACCGGTCGACGTCCGGCTTGCAGGCCTGCCCGAACTCCTGGACGAACCGTCGGGCCCGCTCGACCTGGGCCTGGACCCTCTCGCGGCACGCCTCGCCCAGCTCGCTCTCGTGCTTGCGGAGGCAGCCCACCACGCGCCCCTCGCCGGGCTTCACGCCGGGGCAGAGCCGCACCACGTCCTCCCCGCACGGGTCCACGGCGGCCGGGACGAGCGGCTCCTGGGCGGCGGCCACCGCCGGGAGCAGCGCCAGGAGCGCGATCCAGGGGGCCCTCACGACGGGCTCCCGGTCCCGGGCCCGGCCGGGGCGGCCGAGGGCTCGTCCTGCTCCCCCACCCAGGAGGCGAGCAGCGTCCAGGTGACGGCGAGGAGCACCGGGCCCACGAAGAGCCCCACGACGCCGAAACCGAGGAGCCCGCCGATGACCCCCGCCATGATGAGGAGCAGGGGGAGATCCGCGCCCTTCTTGATGAGGACCGGGCGGAGCACGTTGTCGAGCGTGCCGGCCACGACGGCGAAGACCACGAGCAGCGTCCCCCGGCCGGGCGACCCGGAGGTGAAGAGCCAGATGGCGGCGGGACCGAGGACGAGCAGCGGGCCGAGCTGGGCGATGCAGAGGACGAACGCCACCGTGGTGAGGACCCCGGCCTGGGGCACCCGCGCCAGCGCGAGCCCGGTCCCGGCCAGCACGGTCTGGGCCACCGCGGTCACGACGATGCCGAGGGCCACGGCGCGGATCGCCTTGGCGGCGAGGTGGGCGGTGTTCTCGCCCCGCTCGCCGGCGAGCCGCCGGAGGAACCGCCGGACCCCCAGGGCCGCGGTTTCCCCGGATCCGTAGAGGATGCCGCTCACCACGACCGTGAGCAGGAGCTGCACGACGGCCGACCCGAGGCTGCCGGCCCTGGCGGCCATCCAGCGCGCCGCCTCGCCCACGTAGGGCTGGACCTTCTGGGCGACGAGCCGCGGGTCGCCGGCGACCGCGGACCAGCGCTCGGCCAGGTTGGTCCCGACGAGCGGGACCTTCTCCACCCAGGAGGGCGGGGGAGGGAGGCCGTCCTCGATCACCCTGCGCGCCGCGTCTCCCAGCCGGCCGACGTTCTCGCCGATGGTGGTGACGCCGATCCAGATGGGCACCACCAGGACGGCGAGGAGGAGCAGCACCATCACCGCGACGGCCGCCCCCCGTCGGCCCCCCAGCACCGACTGCACGCGGAGCAGGAGCGGCCAGGTGGCGATCACGATCATGGTGGCCCAGACCACCGAGGCGAAGAAGGGCGCGAGCACCCAGCCGCTCGCCGCGATCATGGCGAGGATGGCGAGGACCCCCAGCGTGAGCCGGGGGAGGTCGCGGGTCGCGGGTCGGTCGAGCATGGCGCCGGTCAGATGGCGCCGATGACCGCGAACACCCACTGCGGCATGGGCACGTCGGGCATCTGGCCCGCGGTGCCCTTGAAGCGGATGGTGGCCTGCCGGCCCGAGCCCGCGTTCGCGAACCAGTCGGAGCCCGGCTCGCGGGTGGACTCGACCTGCTGCGTGCCGACCCGGCCGACGAACTTCCCGGCGCTGGCCTCGAGCCGGACCCGGACGTTGTTCACCAGCCCCTCGACGGTGAGGGTCCCGTCCTTCTTCTTCACGAGGAGGTTCACGCCGGCGCCGGAGATGCGGTCGGGCTCGACCTTCAGCATCACGTCCTTCTGGAGGATGCTGCCGCCCCAGCGCCCGTCCTTGGTGACCGACATGTTCACCGTGGGTCCGCGGACGCGGGTGTCGTCGAAGGCCGCAGAGTTCCGGTAGATCACCTCCCCGGTGGAGACGAAGGGGGGCTCCGGGTCGGCCGCCCGGCCCGGCGGGGCGACGAGGATGGAGAGGGCTGCGAGGACGACGGACACGGCGGTGCGGGGGGTGCGCATTCGGATCCCTTCTGGCACGGTGTGGGAGCGCCGGCCTCCGCCGGCGCGGCGGGTCCTACGCCTTCTCGCCCTTCTCCCCGACGAACTTGTCCCGCTCGTCCCGGAAGAGGAGGTTGAAGCTGGTGAGGCTTCCGTAGCACTTCGTGACGTACGATTGCATCTCCACCTTCTCCGCGTCGCTGAGCTTGGGGTGCGCGTTCACCTTCTGCTCGAGCACCCGCAGCCGGTCGCGCACCATCACGACCTTGTGGAACAGGGCGTCGACGGGCAGCTCCCTGGCCTGGAGCGACGGGTCGCCGGGCTTCACCAGGATGGTCCCGCCCTCCCACTTGGGCGCGAGCGGGATCTCGGGGGCGGTCTCGCGCAGCGCGTCGCGGATGGCCTGGGCGAACTCTTCACGCGTCATGGCGAGGATCTCCTCGGGGAGCGGGGGAAGGGGGGCGCGGTGCACGGCCGGGGGACGTGCGGCCGGGGCCCGGCGCGTCTCCCGCACCGGGGCGGGCGCGGGGATGGAGCGGTCGCGCCCCAGGTACTTCTCGCAGGCGGGTGCGGTGCCGGGAAAGTCGCCGCCCCGGACGCCGTAGCGGCAGGGGCCGATGGGGCCGCGGGCGTCCTCCAGGATGGGGCGCCACCAGCGGCAGCTCCCGCACTCCCTGGGCCCGTAGGCGATGCCCTCCACGTCCATGGACCGCGAAGTCTAGCCCCGGCAGGGGCGCCGTTCCACCGCCCCTTCGGGCCGGCCGGGCACTTCGTGATGCGCCGGTGACACGGCCCGGTCATGGTTCCCGTCCCCACGCCATGAAGACCTTCCCGATCCGGCGCTTCCCCGACCGCACCCTGCCCTCCATCCTGCGCGGGACCGCCTCCCGCCGCCCGGGCGCCACGTTCCTGCGGGTCCTCGACGGGCCGGGGCGCGGCTCCCCCCCGCGCGACGTCACCTTCGCCGAGTTCGAGCGCGGGGTGCGCCGGGCCGCCCTGGCCCTCTCGCGGGCCGGCCTGCGCGCCGGCGACCGGGTCCTCATGCTGGCCGAGAACTCCCCGGCCTGGCAGGAGGTGTCGCTCGGCGCCCAGGTGCTCCGCGCCGAGCCGGCCGCGCTCTTCGCCAGCCTGGCCTCCGAGCCGGCGCGGGCCATCGCGCTCCGCGTGAGGCCCCGGGTGGCCTTCGTCTCCGGTCCGGCCCAGTGGGAGAAGCTCGCCCCGGCGGCCGGCGAGCTCGCCGCGGCGGGGCTCGTGGCCGTGGTCACCACCCAGCCGCTTCAGGCCGGCGCGGTGCCCCCGGGGGTGCGGGTGCTCACCACGGCCGAGGTCTCGGGCGAGGCCGCGGAGCTGCTCCCCGACGACGCCTGGAACGCGCTCGTGGACGCGGTCGGCCCCGAGGACCCGTTCCTCATGATCTTCACGAGCGGCACCACCGGCCGCCCCAAGGGCGTGCGCCTCCCGCAGCGCGCCATCGTGCACGCCATCGACGGGGGCAACTCGTCGGTGGGCACCGGCCCCGACGACCTGGGCGTGCACTTCCTGCCCTTCGCCCACGTGGCCGGCCACGACCAGTTCTTCCTGGCGCTCGCCCAGGGGCACGCGCTCCTGCTCGTCCTGCGCCGCGAGGACATCGAGCGCTCCTTCGCCTTCGGCCCGACCTACGCCTTCTCGGTGCCGCTCATCTACGACCGGTTCCGCTCCGCGGTGGAGTCGAAGGTCGAGTCCTTGCGGCCCCCGCTGCGCCGCCTGGCCCGTGCCGCGCTGGCCGCCTCGGTCCGGGTCCGCGTGGACGGGAGCCGAGGCCTCCGCGACCGCCTCCTCACCCGCGTCGCCGACCGGCTGGTCGGCGCGCCGCTGCGCGAGAAGCTGGGCGGGCGCATCCGGGCGCTCTTCGCCGGGGGCGCACCGGCCTCCCCCGCCCTCTTCCAGTTCCTGGAGGGGCTGGGCATCCCCTGCGTCGAGCTCTACGGGATGACCGAGACCGCGGGGCTGGTCTCCTCCAACCTGCTCACCGGGCGGCGGCGGCCGGGTTGCGCCGGGGCCGTCACGCCGGACCAGGAGGTCCGCTTCGAGGAGGACGGCGAGCTGCTCGTGCGCGGCCCGCTGCTCCTCACCGGCTACCTCGACCCCGAGGACACCGCGAGCGCCTTCACGCCCGACGGCTTCTACCGGACCGGCGACCGGGCCCGCATCGACGACGACGGCATGCTCCGGGTGGAGGGGCGCAAGAAGCACCTGCTCGTGCTCTCCACCGGGAAGAAGCTCGCCCCCGAGCCGCTCGAGCAGGCCATCGCCGGGACCCCGCCCTTCCAGGGCGCCGTGCTGCTCGGCGAGGGGCGGCCCTTCGTCTCCGCGGCGGTCTTCGTGGCCCCCGACTTCCTCTCCCGCCTGGCCGCCGAGGGGCGCGACGCTGCCGAGGCCCTCCTGCCGCTGGTCCGTTCCACCCTGCACGCCTTCAGCGACTACGAGAAGCCCCACAAGCTGGTGGTCATCTCCGGCTCGCCGGCCGATCACCCGGCGCTCGTGACCCCCACGCTCAAGGTGAAGCGGGACGCCGTGCTGGCGCACCTCGGCCCGCAGTTGGCCGCGCTCTACGAGCCGCGCGGCCGGGCGGCGCCGGCCTGAGCTACGCCCCCAGGCGGTCGAGCAGGTAGGGGAGCATGCGGCGCCACCACGGCCAGTCGTGGTTCACGTCGCCGCCCCAGTAGTCGAAGATCGCCGGGACGCCCTTCTCCCGGAGGATGCCCTCGAGCGCGCGGGTGTCGGCCAGGCAGTCTTCCTCGAAGGCGCCCTGCCCGACCGCGAAGGCGATGGAGGAGCGCCGGTAGCGGTCGAGGTAGGCCGGGTCGGAGAGGCCGGGCAGGTACTGCAGCGGGCTGTTGAAGTAGATGGCGTCGTCCCAGGTGTCGGCCACGAAGCTCTTCGCCGAGTAGAGCCCGGAGATGCCGATCACCCCGTCGAACGCGTCGGGTCGCCGGAAGAAGAAGTTGGCCGCGTGGAAGGCGCCCATGCTGCACCCGGTGACCCACATCGTCCCCCGGCCGGTGGCGGCGCGCACGAACGGGACCAGCTCGTCCATGACGTAGCGGTCGTAGTCGAGGTGGCGCCGGGCCCGCTCGGTGGGGACGACCGCGGCGTTGGTCCAGCTCTGCCAGTCGATGCCGTCCACGGCGACGAGCCGGATTCGCCCGGCCTCGATGATCTCGCCGCAGGCGTCGACCATGCCGAACCCGGCGAAGTCCCCCATGCGGCCGTCCTGGCTGGGGAAGGCCAGCAGTGGGCGGCCGGCGTGCCCGAAGACCTCGAGCTCCATCTCCTGTCCCAGGGCCGGGCTGTGCCAGCGATGCCTCTCCCGCTGCATCCGTTCCTCCCCTAGCGCTTGGCCTGGATGTCGGCGGCCGCCTCGGCGAGCGGGGCGAGCTCCGGCGATCGAAGGATGAAGCCGTAGTTCCCGATGGCCGCGCTGAAGACGTCGTTCACCGGCTCCTGGTGGACGATGAGCCCGCCCCAGCGCGCGCACACCTCGTCCTGCGACCGGACGTAGGCGTAGCGGTCCTTGCGTCCGACGTAGGCCACGTACCACGAGCGCTCGAAGCGCTGCCCCACGTGCCCGTGGACCAGCAGGTCGGCCCAGGCCCGGTAGAGATCCGCGTCGTTCTGGTAGTTCCACATGTCGACGGTCATGCCGCCGGGCGGCCGGACGTTCACCTCCAGCGCGAGCAGCGAGCCGTCGGGGCGCCGGAAGAACTCGATGTGGAAGAAGCGCTCCCGCACGTCGAAGGCGCGGACCAGCCGGCGCCCGGCGTCGGCGAGGTCGGGCTCGATCTCGCGGGAGGCGTGGTACCAGACGTCGGTGTCCTCGTTCACCACCTCCATGATCCCGCGGCTGTAGCGCAGGGAGGCGTCGAAGACCACGCGCCCGTCCCGGTCGGCGAGCCCGTCGTAGGTGACGATGTCCCCCTCGACGAACCCCTCGAGGACGTAGTCCACCGCCGGGCGCGCCCCCAGGAACGCCTCCAGCTGGGCCGGCGTCTCGACCTTCCAGGTGCGCGCCGCCCCCACCCCGACGTCGGGCTTGGCGACGAGCGGGTAGCCGACGCGCGCGACGAAGGCGCGGGCTTCCTCGGGGTCCTGCACCCGATGGGCCGGGGCGGCCGGGACGCCGGCGCGGGCGAACAGCCCCTTCATGCCGGTCTTGCGCTGCATCACGGCGAGATCGGCCGGGCGCAGGCCGGGCACGTTGAAGTCCTCGCGCAGCCGGGCCTCGGTGGCGAGCCAGTACTCGCTCATCGAGTCGAGCCGGTCGACCTTGCCGTGGCGGAAGGTGAGGAAGCCCATGGCCCGGACCAGGTCGTCGTACCGGTGCATGTCCTGGACCCGGTAGTACTCGGTCGTCGCGGCCCGGAGCTCGGGGCGGAGCCGCTCCCAGGGCTCGTCGGCGAGGGTCAGCGGATTGGCGCCGGCGGCGCGCAGGGCCGCCACGAAGTGCCAGAAGTTGAGGGGGAAGTGGGGGGAGAGGAAGACGACGTTCAAGGGGGCCTCCACCGGAGGAGTACCACGATCGGGGCCCCACTTCCCCGGTGACAACGTCAGAGCCCCGATCTAGTTTGCCCCGCTTCTCTTCAACCACCCGAGGGAAACCCACACATGAACTCGCCGTTCCTCCGCAGGAAGCTGCCGCTCCTTGCCGCCCTCCTCACGCTGGTCGCCGCCGCACCCGCGCTCGCCGAGGAGGCGCCGCCCAAGCCGACCGAGGACAACTTCTTCACCACCACGAACGTGCAGCTGCTCTGGGGCGGCGGGTTCTCCGACCGCCAGCTCGGCTACATCACCAAGACCGAGAGCATGTTCACGGTGACGCTCAACAACTACACGCAGTTCAAGTACGGCGACAGCTTCGCCTTCGTGGACATGTACCAGGGCGACTTCGTCGACCCGGTCGACACCCGCCTCTCGGCCGGCAACGCCAAGATCTACGCCGAGTGGCACCCGCGCATCCTCATCAACAAGTTCATCGACCCGAAGGCCCCCCCGGCGCTGGGCTTCATCGGCAACTGGGGCGTGGCCGGCGAGATCAACGTGGGCAGCAACTTCTCCGCCTACCTCATCGGCCCCAGCGTGGACCTGTTCCTCCCCTGGAACATCTACATCGGCGCCGCCCTGTACTACCGGTACAGCCAGCTCTGGTTCGCCATCCCCGGCGTCGGGCCCGGCGCCTCGATCTACACCAGCACCTGGCAGTTCAGCCCGTACTGGACGGTGCCCTTCGACATCGGCCCCGTGCCCTTCCTCTTCACCGGCTTCCTCGACATGTACCGGTACGACACCGGCGGCGTGGACGTGATGTTCCAGCCCGAGCTCCTGGTGGACGTGCTCGCCCCGCTCGGCGGCAAGAAGAACGTCTTCTACGCCGGCCTCGAGTGGTACCTGCACTCCTACGTCTTCGACGGCCTCACGCGCCACACCGTCTCGGCGCCGCAGGTCATGGTCCAGTGGAACATCCACTGATCCCGGCCTGACGCGGGGGGCGCGTCGGGAGGGGCCATGACGTCGGCGGCGCGTCCAGGCGGAACGCTGGATCGCCTCTTCCGGATCACGGAGAGGGGATCCAGCGTCCGTACCGAGGTGATCGCGGGAGCGACCACCTTCATGACGATGGCGTACATCCTGTTCGTCAACCCGGTCGTCCTGGGCAAGGTCGTCGACGTCTCCGGCGACCGTCTCTCCTTCCCCGCCGTCCTCACCTCCACGGCGCTGGTGGCGGCCGTCGCCACCATCGCCATGGGGTTGCTCGCCAACCTGCCGCTCGCGCTCGCGGCGGGGATGGGCCTCAACTCGGTGGTGGCCTTCCAGCTCGTGGCCACCATGCACCTCACCTGGCCGCAGGCCATGGGCGTGGTGGTGGCCGAGGGGCTCGCGGTCACGGCGCTCGTCCTCTCCGGCTTCCGCCGGGCCGTCTCCGACGCGGTGCCGCTCGGGATGAAGCGGGCGCTGGCCATCGGCATCGGGCTCCTCCTCACCGTCATCGGCTTCGTGGAGGCGGGCTTCGTGTCCCGCAGCCCGGAGGGGCCGGTACCGGTGACCCTCGGGCGGGCCGGCCGGCTGGAAGGGTTCCCGGTCCTGCTCTTCGCGCTCACCCTCCTCCTCACCGCGTGGCTGGTGGCGCGCAACGTCCGGGGCGCGCTGCTCATCGGCATCCTGGGGGCCACGGTGGTCGCCGTCGTGGCCCGCCTGGCCTTCGGGGACGCCTCGGGCTTCCGGCCCGGCGAGGTGACCATCCCGCGGAGCGTCGTCTCGCTCCCCGACTTCTCGCAGGTCGGGCGCTTCGACCTCTCCTTCGCCTCCGTGCTGGGAGCGGGCACCGCCGCCCTCACGGTCTTCTCCCTCATGCTCTCCGACTTCTTCGACACCGTGGGCACGGTGGTCGCCGTCGGCTCGGAGGCCCGCTACCTCGACGCCGAGGGGAACTACCCCCGGGCCACCACCGTGCTCCTCGTCGACGCGCTGGCCGCCGCCGGCGGCGGCGCCGCGGGATGCAGCTCGGCCACCACCTACGTGGAGAGCGCGTCGGGGGCCGCCGCCGGGGGGCGCACCGGCCTCGCCTCGGTCGTCACCGGGCTGCTCTTCGCCGCCTGCCTCTTCATCTCTCCGGTGGCCGGCGTGGTGCCGGCCCAGGCCACCGGCGCGGTCCTGGTCCTGGTGGGCTTCTTCATGATGCGCGACGTGGGCCGCCTGCCCTGGAAGGACCCCACCGAGGCCATCCCGGCCTTCCTCGTCCTCACCGTCATGCCCTTCACCTACAGCATCACGAACGGCATCGGCGTGGGCTTCATCTCGCTCGTCGTGCTCAAGCTGCTCGCCGGCCGGGGGCGGGAGGTCCACCCGCTCCTCCACCTCACCTCGCTCGCGTTCGTCGTCTACTTCGCCGTCCACTGACCGGAGGAACCTTGGCAACTCGAACCGTGGGAATCACCGAGCGCCTTCCCCTGCTCCAGGCGCTGCCGCTCTCGCTCCAGCACCTCTTCGCCATGTTCGGGGCCACCGTCCTCGTGCCCTTCCTGGTGGGGCTCGACACCTCGGTCACCCTCTTCACGAGCGGCATCGGCACGCTGCTCTACATCGCCATCACCAAGGGGCGCATCCCGGCCTACCTGGGATCGTCCTTCGCCTTCATCGCCGCGCTCTCCGGCATCCTGGCGGTGAAGCCGGGCCAGATCGCGCCCGACGAGCGGGTGGCCATCGCCATGGGTGGATGCGTCACGGTGGGCCTCATCTACATCGTGGTCGCCGCGGCCATCGGGAAGTTCGGCACCGGCTGGGTGGACAAGCTGCTCCCACCGGTGGTGATCGGGCCGGTGGTCATGGTGATCGGCCTCGGCCTGGCGGGCGTGGCCGTGAACGTCATGGCCATGCAGGGCGGGACCGGCACCTATCACCCCGAGTACTTCCGCGTGGCGCTGGTGGCGCTGGCCATCGCCATCCTGGCGGCGGTGTTCCTGAAGGGCTTCCTGGGCGTCATCCCGATCCTCATCGGCATCGTGGGCGGGTACCTGGTGGCGCTGGCGGTGGGCCAGGTGAACCTCTCCGGGGTCGCGGCGGCGAAGGCCTTCGCCGTCCCGCACTTCACCCTGCCCCGCTTCCAGTGGGGGGCCGTGCTCTCGCTCGCGCCCATCTCGCTGGTGGTCATCACCGAGCACATCGGTCACCTCATCGTCACCGAGAACGTGGTCGGACAGAAGCTGGTGAAGGACCCGGGCCTGCACCGGTCGCTGGCCGGCGACGGCGTGGCCACCGCGGTCTCGGGCCTGCTGGGCGGCCCGCCCAACACCACCTACGGCGAGAACATCGGCGTCATGGCCATCACCCGGGTCTTCAGCGTGTGGGTCATCGGCGGCGCGGCGGTCATCGCCATCGCGCTCTCCTTCTTCCCGCCGGTGGGCGCGCTCATCCGCAGCATCCCCACCCAGGTCATGGGGGGCATCTGCATCCTGCTCTTCGGGATCATCGCCTCGGCCGGCGTGCGCATGCTCGTCGACGCCAAGGTCGACTTCTCCCAGACCCGGAACCTGATCATCGCCTCGGTGATCCTGGTCATCGGCATCGGCGGCGCCAAGATCCACCTCGGGCCGGTGGAGATCGGCGAGATGTCGCTCGCCACCTACGTGGGGGTGCTGCTCAACCTGGTCCTGCCGGCGGCGCGGGGCACGCCGGAGGGCGAGGTGGCCGCGGCACCGGACGTCTAGTCGCCCAGGAAGTACTCCACCGTCGTCACCACCCGGACCACCTTTCGCTCGGGAGAGCTGGGGTCCCGGTCGGTGACGGTGAAGAGCCCCTGGGAGGCGCTGCGGATCTTCCCCACGCGACTGCCCGAGTCCTTGGCGAACTTCGCGGCGGCCTCCCGGGCGCTCAGGGTGGCCTGCTCGATCATCTCCGGCTTCACCGCGTTCAGCCCGGTGAAGAGGAACTGCGGGCGGGCCTCCCAGTCCTGGGCCAGCATGACACCGCGCCCCACCAGCTGGCCGGAGCGGTCCATGGCCCGCTTCACCGCCGCCACGTTGCGGGAGCGCACCGTCACCGTGGCCTGCTCCAGGTAGCGGGGGCCGGACGGCCGCCCCGGCGCGCCCGTGCTCTCCGCCTGCCGGTCCTGGATCCGCGGCACCGCGAAGGAGATCTCCTCGCGGGGGAAGCCGGCCTCGACCAGGAAGGCGGCCACCACCTCGCGCTTCGCGTCCACCCGCCGCTGCAGCTCGGACAGGTCGTCGCCCGCCTCCTTGAAGGTCACCGGCCAGATGGCCAGGTCGGCGTCCACCTCCCGCTCGGCGAGGCCCTTCACCGAGACCGAGCGCTGCGACTCCCGGACCTGGCGCAGCGCCCCGGCGGCGGACCAGCCGACGGAGGCGATCCCCAGTCCGACGAGCGCACCCAGGACCAGCGCGGCGAGCGTGTTGCGTTGCATGCGACCTCCCCGCCCGGAGGAGAGCACACGGCCGCCCGGGGCGGAACCCCGCCCCGGCGCCTCCGTCCGGGTTGCGCTCCACCACTCCTCCGTTATAACGGACAACATGGCATCCAGCGCCCTCCCCTCCGCCCACCCCTGGCGCGACCTCGCGGTCGTCGACTCCCGGGCCCCGCGGCTCAACCAGCTCCTCATCGGCTCGCTCGCGCTCGCGTCGGTGGTCACCGGCGCGTGGCCGCTGGCCGCGCTCGCCGCCCTGCAGCTCGCCCTCGCCCTCTGGCTGGGTCGCCGTGCCTGCCTGGCCTGCCAGGTCTACTTCGCCTGGATCCAGCCGCTGCTCGGCGAGGGGCCGGTCGAGGACGCCCGACCGGTCCGGTTCGCCAACCAGGTGGGCGCCGGCGTGCTGGGCGCGGCCACGCTCGCGCACCTCCTCGGGCTCCACGCGCTCGGGCACGGGCTCGCCGCGCTGGTGGCGGGGCTCGCGCTGCTCGCCGCCACCACCGGGATCTGCGCCGGCTGCCTCCTCTACCGGGGCTGGGCCCTCCTGCGCGGCCTGCGCGGATCCACGCCTGGTCACGTCGACCTCGCCGAGCTGGGATGCGCCCCGGGGAGCGGCGCGGTGGTCCAGTTCACCCATCCGCTCTGCTCCGACTGCCACGACCTCTCCGCCCGCCTGGAGCGTTCGGGCGTCCACCCGGTCCTGGTCGACGTCTCCCGGAGGCCCGACCTGGCGAGGAAGTACGGCGTGTCGGTGGTGCCCTTCGCGGTCGAGGTGCGGGCCAACGGCTCGGTCGAGCGGCGCGTCCGCTAGCCGCGTCAGGCGGGCGGCAGGCCGCGGGCCCGCAGCCGCCGCGCCACGACCCGGCGCAGGACGCCCACGCAGGCGATGCCCCAGAGGGTGCCCCAGGCGGCTCCGAGCAGGACGTCGCCCGGCCAGTGCGCGCCCACGTACATCCGGCTCCAGGCCACGGCCAGGGCCAGGGCGTAGAGGACCCCGCCCAGCCCCGGCATCCCGGCGGTGCCGACGGCGGCCATGGCGAAGAAGTTCGCCGCGTGCAGGCTGGGGATCGAGCCCACGTTGGCGGCCGGCGCGATGAAGCGGACGCCGTCCGGCGGAAGCGCGTAGGCCGGCCGCGCCCGCGGGAGGAGGGGGCGCACCACCTGCGAGCCGAGCCCGTCGGTGAGGGCCAGCGCGGCGGCGAGGGCCAGCACCCAGCCGAGCCGCTCGCCCCCGCGGCGCAGGAGCAGCCCGGCGGCGAGCAGGATCGCCACCGAGGCCCCGAAGGCCGGGCTGGAGAGTCCCCGCGCCAGCGCGTCGACGAGCGGACCCGCGTCCACGTTGACGGCGCGGAAGAGGTGCTCCTCGACGGCGAGGTGGTGGTCGGCGGGCGTCACGGACGGGGGACGGGCCGAGGATACCCCAGGACCGACCCCAGAGGGTCGCCACCGGCCGCGGCGAGGGACCGGTACAGTCGGGGCCCGGGCCGGGGAACCCGGGAGGGAGGGTGCATGCGAGGGTGGGGAGCGCTCGCCGCGCTCGTTTCACTTGTGGTCACCAATGCGCCGGCGGCCGCCGCCGGCGGGGGAGAGTGGCTCGACGCACGGGTGCCCGCCCAGTGGAACGAGCCGGGCGCGCGCGTCCCGCGTCCCCCCCGGTTCGACCCCGACCCCTTCCTGGAGGCGCGGTGCAAGGCCCAGGACCGCACGCCGTCGTCCGAGGCCGACCGGGCCGTGGTCCGGGCCGGCTGGAAGCTCTTCGGCGCCTGCCAGCACTTCGGCGACACCGAGGTCGTCACCGCCCGCTCCGGCTCGGACGGCATGTGCCGGCCGCTGGGATTCCAGTCGTTCGTCTTCGTCGGCGGGAAGTTCGCCGGGACCCTCTCCCCCCGCCCCATGGACGCGCGCACCGACGGTGCAGGCCAGGTGCCGGAGCTCGTCGCCGCCGACGCCGTCGTGCTGGTCTTCTCCCGCTACGCGATGGCCGATCCCATGTGCTGCCCGTCGCGGACCAGCACGGCCCAGTACCGCGTCGCGGGAGGTCCGCAGCGGCCGGTGGTGCGGCTCACCGCGGTCTCCACGCAGCCCACCGGCGACGCGGCCCCTCCGGCGGTCCCCGCCTCGATCGCGCTCCGCACCTGGCAGCTCACCCGGATGGAGTCGTCGATGGACGACGGGATCCTCGTGCCCGACCACCCGTCCAAGTACACGCTGGAGCTGGGAGGCGACGGGCGGGCCACGGTGAAGGCCGACTGCAACCGGGGCAGCGGCGCCTACCACCTGGATGGGCGCTCGCTCTCGCTCGGTCCCTTCGTGACCACCCGGGCGACGTGCCCGCCCGGCTCCCTCGCCGACCGCTACCTGGCCCAGCTGGCCCAGGTGGCCGCCTGGGCCGAGAAGGACGGGAAGCTCCGCCTCACCACGCGCGCGGACGGTGCCGTGCTCGAGTTCCAGCCCGCGCCCGGGGCCGACGGCGTGCTGAGCGGCGCCGAGCGCTGCAGGCGCAGCGGCGGGACGGTGGAGGCCGCGGCGTGCTGCGGCCTCGTGGGCGAGTTCCCCAACACCTGCCTGGTCGGCGCCTGCGGCTGCTCCCCGGAGGCGAGCCGGCCGGTGTCGACCTGCCGCTGCCCCGCCGGGCAGTGCTTCGACGGGAGCTCGTGCGCCCCGGTGGGGCGCAAGCCCGGCGGTCAGCTCCGGTAGTCGGCGTTCTCGGTGACGTACTCGTGGGAGCGATCGGCGCCGAGCACGGTGGTCGCGCCCGGCCCCATGCCCAGGTCGACCGCGATCTCCACCGCGCGCTCGTGGGGCGGGTAGTCGACCGGCGGCCGGAAGGTGAGACCGTCGGGCGGCGGGACCGAGGCGTAGAGCTCCGCGTCCTTCATGTGCCGGTGGAGGCGGCGCTCGGCGTCCGGGTCGAGCCGCATCGAGCCCCCCTCGAAGATGACCTCCCCGCCCAGCCGGAGGATCACCCGGGCCGGGTCGAGCGGCAGCCCGGCCCGGCCGGCCTGCTTGCCGATGGCGGCGAGCAGCCTTCCCACGTTGGGGTCGTTGCCGTTCACCGCGCACTGCACCAGGGGTGAATTGACCACCGCCTTGCCGACGGCGCGGGCGGCGGACGCGTCCGGGGCGCCGCGCACCTCCACCCGCAGCACGTGGTGGACGCCCTCGCCGTTGCGCACCACGTCCTCGGCCAGGTCGCCGCAGACGCGGGCCAGCGCCTCGCGGAAGGCCCGGCGATCCGGGGCGGGGGCGCGCATCGAGGAGACGAGCGCCACCGTGTCGGAGGTGCTCGTGTCCGAGTCGACGCTGATGCACTGGAAGCTCCCGTCGACCGCCGCGTCGAGCGCCTCGCGCAGCTCGTCCCGCGGCACCGACAGGTCGGTGAGCAGGTAGACCAGCATGGTGGCCAGGTCGGGCTCGATCATGCCGGCCCCCTTGGCGATGCCCACGATGCTGCCGCCGCTGAGGTCGGCGCGGCGCACCTTGGGGTAGAGGTCGGTGGTGAGGATGGCCTCGGCGGCCGGGAGGACGCTCTCGGACTGGAGCGATCCCACCGCGGCGGGGAGCGCCTCGACCATGGCCGCCACCGGCAGCCGCCACCCGATGACGCCGGTGGAGCTGGGAAGCACCTCCTCCGGCGCGACGCCGAGCAGCCGCGCCGCCGCCGCCGCGACCTCCTCGGCGGCCGCCACGCCCCCGGGCGCGCAGACGTTGGAGACCTTGTTGTTCACCACCCAGGCGGCGAGCCGGGGACCCCCGAGCCGGGCCCGACCCACCACGACCGGCGCTCCCGGGAAGGCGTTCCGGGTGAACTTGGCCGCGAAGGACGGCGTGGGCCGTTCCACCGCGATCACGGCCAGGCTCATCCGCGCCGGCTTCGGCACCTCGACCGGCGTGAACGCCAGCCGGGCGGTGCCGACGCGGAAACCGGCCGGCAGCCGGGACTGGGACTCGAGCCAGGCCCGGTGGGCCTGCCGGCTCTCGAAGGTGAGCGCTGTGCTCGGCATGGGGGACCCATCCAACCGTCGGGGCGGCGCGAGGTCAACCCCGTTCGGGGACGTTCGTGGTGCCGGCACCGCCGGGCGCTTAAGACCCCGCCGATCGCTCGAACCCCATCCGAAGGAGAAGCCCGATGAAGAACGCCCTCCGCAGCCTGCTCGTCGCCTCGCTCTGCGCCCCGGCCCTCGCCGCCGCGCAGATCCCCTCCAGCACCGACCTGAAGGCCGCCGGCACCGCTGCGGGCACCCAGGCGGCCACCGCCGGCAAGGACGCCGGGACCGCCTCCGCCCTCTCCGGCAAGTCGGCCCAGGACTCGGCCAAGGCCGCCGCCGGCGCCGCCACCGACTCGGCCAAGGCCCAGGGGCAGTCGGCCGGCGCGCAGGCCAAGGACGCGGCCAAGAAGGAGGGCAAGAAGGCCGCCAAGAAGGGCGTCGACGCCGGTGCCGCCAAGACCGGGACGGTCGGCGCGACCATGGCGCCCGCGGCCCAGCAGGCGGCCGACAAGGGCGTGGACAAGGGCGTGGACAAGGCCGCCGAGAAGGCCGGCATCAAGTAGCCCCGTCGCCGCGTCCCTGGCCCCGCCGGGCTGACCCGGGCGGGGCCGTATCGCGCCCGGCCCCGGGTGCTACGCTCGGGGCATGGTCCCCGAGGGCCCCCTTCCGGAGGCGCCGGCCGCGTTGGAGACGTCGCGGGAGGGGGAGGCGACGCTGGTCGTCCGGTTGCGGGGCGCCTGGCGGCTCGCCGGAGACCTCCCGCCGCTCTCCGGGGTGGAGGGCGAGCTCGCCCGGGCGCCGGTCTCCGCCGTCCGCGTCGACGCGAGCGGGGTGGGCGGCTGGGACAGCGGGCTCGTCGTCTTCCTCTACGGGGTGATGGAGGCCTGCCGCCGGGCAGGGGTTCCGCTGGCCCACGCCGGCCTCCCGGCGGCGCTCGAGCGCATGCTCGCGCTCGTGCAGGAGGCGGCGCTCCCCCCCACCCCCATGGCCGCCGACCGCGGCTGGCTCGATCGCCTGGGGCGCCGCGCGCTCTCCTGGCGGGAGCGGGTCCGGGCGCTCTCCCTCTTCGTCGGCCAGACCACGGTGGCGCTCTGGCGCTTCGTCACCGGACGCGCCCGCTTCCGCGGCCAGGACCTGGGGCTGCTCCTCGAGGGAGCCGGGCCCGGCGCGCTTCCCATCGTGGCGCTCGTGAACTTCCTCGTCGGCATCATCCTGGCGTTCGTGGGGATCACCCAGCTCCGGCGGTTCGGGGCCGAGTACTACGTGGCCGACATCGTGGGGATCGCCGTGGCCCGGGACATGGCCGCGCTCATCACCGCGGTGGTGCTGGCCGGACGCAGCGGCGCCGCCTACGCCGCCCAGATCGCCACGATGAAGGTGACCCAGGAGGTGGACGCGCTCCAGACCCTCGGCATCTCGCCGGTGGAGTTCCTGGTGGTGCCGCGCCTCGTGGCCCTCACCCTCATGATGCCCTTCCTCACCCTCTTCGCCGACCTGATGGGGATCCTGGGCGGGGCGGCGGTGGGCACCACCATGATGAACCAGGCGCTCGCCGCCTACCTGCGGCAGACCTCCCACGCGGTCACCACCGGCGACATCGCCGGGGGGCTCGCGAAGTCGGCGGTCTACGGCGCGCTCATCGCGCTGACCGGGACCGCACGGGGCCTCGAGGCCGAGCGCAGCTCGGAGCGGGTCGGGGAGGCGGCGACCCGCGCGGTGGTCACCGGGGTGGTGGCCATCATCGCCGCCTGCGGGATCTTCCAGTACGTCTTCTTCCTCTTCGGGTGGTGAACGTGGCCGACGCCGTGATCTCCGTGCGCGACCTCACCATGGCCTTCGGCGACCGGGTGGTCATGGCCGGGCTCGACTTCGAGATCCGCCGCGGGGAGATCTACGTGGTCATGGGCGGGAGCGGCTGCGGCAAGAGCACGCTGCTCCGCCACCTGCTCGGGCTGCAGGAGCCGGCCCGTGGGGACGTGCGCTACGGGGACGAGAGCTTCACCCGGGCCGGGCCGGGCGACCGGGAGCGCATGCTCCGGCGCGTGGGCGTCCTGTACCAGGGCAGCGCGCTCTGGACCTCGATGACGCTCGCCGAGAACGTGGCGCTCCCCCTCCAGCAGTTCACCCGGCTCCCGGCCGCGCGGATCCAGGAGGTGGTGGAGCTCAAGCTCGCGCTGGTGGGGCTCCACGGCTTCGAGTCCTTCCACCCGTGGGAGCTCTCGGGCGGCATGCAGAAGCGGGCCGGGCTGGCCCGCGCCATCGCGCTCGACCCGGAGATCCTCTTCATCGACGAGCCGTCGGCGAGCCTGGACCCCCCCACCGGACGGCGCCTCGACCGGCTCATCCGGGAGCTGCGCGACGCGCTGGGCACGACGGTGGTGGTGGTCACCCACGACGTGGCGAGCATCCTGGGCATCGCCACCCGCGCGCTCTTCCTCGACGCGGAGACCCGGCGGGCCATCGCCGAGGGCCCCCCCGCCGAGCTTCGCGATCACGGGCCCGATCCGGTGCGGGCGTTCTTCGCCGGGGGCAGGGGCTCCTGAGCCCCGAGGAGCTGCGATGGCGCGACGATTCAACCCCCGGCTGGTCGGCGCCTTCGTCCTGGCGGCGACCGCGCTCGGCGTGGCGGCCGCGATCTGGCTGGGGTCGAGCCGGGTCTTCCAGCGCAAGGTCCGGTTCGTCGTGGTCTTCTCCCAGGAGATCGCCGGGCTGGAGGTGGACTCCCCGGTCAAGTTCCGCGGCGTGCCGGTGGGGCGCGTGGCCTCGATCCACCTCGCCATCGGCTCGCCGGAGGCGCCGCTCCGGGAGATGTTCATGCCGGTGGTGATCGAGCTCAACCAGTCCCGCATCCAGGAGATGGGGGAGGCGACCGACCTGGGCAACCCCGCCGTGGTGCGGACGCTCGTGGACCACGGGCTGCGGGCGCGGCTCGCGCTCGAGAGCTTCCTCTCCGGGCGCCGCTACGTGGACCTCGACATCGTGGCCGACGCCGCGCCTCCGCAGCCGCCGCCCTTCCCGCTCCCCTACCCGGTCATCCCGGTGTACCTCGAGCCCGGGCTGCAGGCCCTGCAGTCGGACGCCGCCCGCGTGCTCGGCAAGCTCCAGGCCCTCGACCTGGAGGGGCTCATCGCCGACGTCCGCGCCGCCGCCCGCGGCGTGGCCCGGGCCTCGGGACGGATCGACGAGGCGGGCCAGGGGCTCCCCCGCACGCTCGAGGGCATGGACCGGGCGCTCGCCGCCATCCGCGACGCGGCGCGCTCGCTCGAGCGGGAGGTCCCGGCCGTGGCCGGGGACGCGCGGGCCTCGATGCAGCGGCTCGCCGCGGCGCTCGACCAGCTCGACGCCACGCTGCGGGAGGTTCGCCTGTCGCTCGCGCCCGGCGCCCCCGTTCCGGCCCAGCTCGAGGCCACCCTGCGGGAGGTCGGGCAGGCGGCCCGCGCGCTGCGGGTGCTGGCCGACAGCCTGGAGCGGGACCCGAGCCAGATCGTCCGTGGCCGACCGGAGGTGAAGCCGTGAGGAACCCCGTCCCTGCCCGCCCGGCCTTCGCCGCGGCGTCGCTCGTGCTCGTGACCGCCTGCCTCTCCCCCCGGGTGGACGCTTCACGTTACTTCACGCTCCCGGACGACCCGGGAGCCGGCCCGGGTGCGGTCGTGCCCGCCCCGGTGGCCTCGCTCGGCCTGGGGCCGGTCGGGCTGCCCCCGTACCTGTCCCGCCCCGAGCTGGCGGTCCGGAAGGCGCCGGACGAGCTCTCGTACGCTGCGGCCGACCGCTGGGCCGCGCCCCTCGACGAGCTCTTCCCCCGTGCGCTCGCCGAGGCCCTGCGCACGCGTCTGCCCGCTCGCGACGTGGTCCGCTGGCCCTGGCCGCTCTCGACGCCGCCCGAGGTCACCGTGGCCGTCGACGTCCTGCGGTTCGAGGCCGACGCCGGGGGAGGCGCCACGCTCCACGCCCGCTGGACCGTGACGGTCCGGGGTCGCGAACCCGCCTCCGGGGAGACCCGGGTCCACGAGGCGGGAGGCCCGGGGGACGTGCCCGGGTCGGTGGCGGCGCTCGGCCGCACGGTCGCGGCGCTCGCCGGGGACCTGGCGCGGGCCGCGCGCGGGGGCCGGGGCTGACCCGGACACGGGGACTCCCCAACCGGCCGGTTTCGTGGTTTGTACGGGGCCTCGCTCGCCGTCCCGGAGGCCACCTTGAAGAGAATCGCCACCTCGCTCGCTCTCCTTTCGCTCGCCATCTCCCCCGCCGTCGCCCGCGCCGACGGGGGCATGTGGATGCCGCAGCAGATGACCGACCTCGCCCCTCGGCTGAAGAAGCTGGGCTTCCAGGGCAACCCCAAGGCCTTCGCCGACCTCACCGGCATGCCCATGGGCGCGGTCGTCTCGCTGGGCGGCTGCAGCGCCTCCTTCGTCTCGCCGGACGGCCTCATCATCACGAACCACCACTGCGTCACCGGCGCGCTCCAGTACAACGCCACGCCGGAGCGGAACACCGTGAAGGAGGGCTTCCTCGCCGCGACGCAGGCCGACGAGGTCCGGGCCGAACCGGGGGCCCGCGTCCTCGTCACCGTCTCGGTGCGCGAGGTGACGAAGGACGTGGTGGGCAAGCTCCCCGCCGACCTGGACGACCTGCAGCGCGAGCTCGCCATCGAGAAGCGCAAGAAGGAGCTCACGGCGGCCTGCGAGAAGGAGGGGCTGCGCTGCCAGGTGGCCTCCTTCTTCCAGGGCCTGAAGTGGTTCGAGATCGCCCAGGTCGAGCTGAAGGACGTGCGCCTGGTCTACGCGCCGCCCTCCTCGATCGGCAACTACGGCGGCGAGACCGACAACTGGCGCTGGCCGCGCCACACCGCCGACTTCGCCTTCTACCGGGCCTACGTGGGCAAGGATGGCAAGCCCGCCGCGTACGACAAGGCGAACGTCCCCTTCAAGCCGAAGCGCTGGCTCACCGTCGACCCGGCCGGCGCCTCCCCGGGCGACGTGGTGGTGGTGGCCGGATACCCCGGGCGCACCGCCCGCCTGGTCACGGCCCGCGAGATGCGCGACACCATCGAGTGGAGCTACCCGCGGGTGGCGAAGCGCTACCGCGAGATGCTGGCGCTCCTGGCGGAGCTGTCGAAGGGGTCGAAGGAGACCGAGATCCGGGTGGCCACCCGGGTGCGCCGCCTCGCCAACACCATGAAGAACCGGGAGGGCATCCTCGAGGGCGCCGCGAAGGGCAAGCTCGTCGCGAAGAAGTCCGCCGCCGAGGCCGAGCTGCAGGCCTGGATCGACGGCGAGTCCTCCCGCAAGAAGAAGTACGGAAGCGTCATCGCCGCGCTCGACGACCTCCAGGCGCGGCGCGAGGCGGTCCGCGAGCGCGACGCCACCTTCCAGGAGCTCTACTTCAACTCCACGCTGCTCGGCTCGGCCCGGACGCTGCGGCGGCTGGCCGAGGAGCGGCAGAAGCCCGACGCCGATCGCGAGGCCGACTACCAGCAGCGCAACTGGGAGCGGCTGCGCGAGGCCCAGGAGCGGCTGCAGCGCACCCTCGACCTGGGCGCCGACCGGGCGCTCCTCCGCTACACGCTCCTCACCGCCGCCGCGCTCCCCCAGTCGCAGCGCATCGAGGCGCTCGACGCCCTCGTCGGCCTCACCGCCGGCCTCTCGCAGGCCGAGGCCCAGGCCAAGGTCGACACCTGGCTGGCCACGCTCTTCGGCACGCCGTCCCGGCTCGCCGACGCGAAGTCGCGGCTGGCCCTCTTCGACGCGAAGCCGGAGGAGGTCCTCGCCGCGAAGGACCCGTTCCTCGACCTCGCCGCGGCGCTCGCCCCGCTCGACAAGCAGATCCGCGACGCCGAGAAGACCCGGTCCGGTGCGATCTCCCGGCTGGGGCCGGTCTACGTGCAGGCCATGCTCGAGAAGGCCGGCGGGCTCCTGGCGCCCGACGCCAACTCCACCCTGCGGGTCACCTTCGGCACCGTGAAGGGCGTCTCGCCCCAGGACGGCGTCCTCTACCTGCCGCAGACCACGCTCCAGGGCGTGGTGGCGAAGGCGAGGAAGGGCGATCCGGAGTTCGACGCGCCCCCGGCGCTGCTCGACGCCGCCGCCAAGGTCATCGCCACCGGCAAGGGCCCGTTCGTCGACCCCAGGCTGGGGACCGTCCCGGTGGACTTCCTCTCCGACGTCGACACCACCGGCGGCAACTCCGGCTCGGCGGTGCTGAACGGGAAGGGAAAGCTGGTGGGCCTGCTCTTCGACGGGACCTACGAGACCATCGCCTCCGACCTGCTCTTCGACCCGGTGAACACCCGCTCCATCCAGGTCGACATCCGCTACGTGCTCTGGATCGCCAGCCAGGTCTCCGGAGCGACCCGGGTCGTCCAGGAACTGGGCGTGAAGCCGTAGCGGGGCCGCCGGTGTCCCCCGCGACCGACGCCCTCGCGCAGGCCCGCCGGATCGAGCGGGCCCACGCGCTCCAGCTGGAGCGCGTGCGCGCGGCCCGGGGCGCCGGGGCGCCGGCCATCGCGGTGGCGGGGGGCATGGCCGTCTCGCACGGCCCGCGCTCCCCGCTCTCCGCGGCGGTCGGCCTCGGCCTGGGCGTCCCCGTGCACGACCTCGACCTCGACCGGGTGGAGGCCCACCTCGGGCTCGGAGGCGGCCCGGTCCGCGTGGAGGTCACGCCGTTCACCGACCCGTCCCTCACCGAGGAGCTGGGCCGGCGCGGGTACCAGCTGGAGCGGTTCTTCCAGGTGTGGGTCCGGACGCCCGGGGTGGACCCCGGCGAGGCCGGACCGGGGGCCGCGAACGACGGCGGGACGCCGACCGGCGAGCCCGTCGAGATCCGGGTCGCGACCCCCGCCGAGCAGGACGCCTGGGCCGACCTCTTCTCCCGCTCCTTCCTGGGCGCGCCGGTCCAGTCGGAGGCGCAGCGCGAGGCGCTTCGCGCCATGGCCCGGGCGGAGGGGAGCGTGGGCTGGCTCGCGCTCTCGGGCGGCGTCCGGGTGGGCGTCGCCCTCTCGGCCTGCGAGGGGGGCGTGGCCTGGCTCTCCGGCGCCGGGGTGCTCCCGTCCCACCGCGGGCACGCGCTCCAGGGCCGGCTCGTCCGGGCCCGCCTGGCCTGGGCGGCGGCGCGCGGCTGCGACCTCGCGGCGTCGGCCACCGAGCCGGGCACCGCGTCGCAGCGCACCCTCGAGCGCGCCGGCTTCCGGGTGGCCTACCCCAAGGCGGTCCTGGTCCACTGACGTCGCGGTGGTGGGGCGCGCGCCCGGGGAGTAGAAGGGAGCGATGGCCGGCCCCCGCTCGTGCCTCGCCTCGCTCCTCCTCGCCGCCCTGGCCTCCTGCGGGCCGATGTCGCACCAGGCGGTGCGACCCGACCTGCTCGACCCGGTGACCGGCCGCGCCAGCCCCGCGTTCCCCCCGTTGCCCGAGGGTGCGCCGCCCGGGCGGCTCCGGGTGGCGGTGTACGGCGACTCGCAGGGGAACACCGCCGCCCACCGGGCGGTGGTGGCGGCGGTCCAGGCCGAGCGGCCCGACCTGGTCCTCTTCGCGGGCGACGCCGTCGACCACCTCCCGGCCGGCCACATGCCGGACTGGGGAGGCTGGCAGTACGCCGTCCCCATCTGGCCGCAGTACGTCCGCGGGCACGCCTGGGTGTCGCTCCTCACCCTCGTCCCCTTCCCCGCGGGGATCCACGAGCTCCTGCTCTCCGGCGTGGCCCCGCCGCGCCCGCTTCCCGACCTGAACGGCTGGCTGGAGGACACGGCGCCCTTGCGCCGCGCCGGGATCCCGGTGCTCGCGGCCATGGGGAACCACGACCAGTACCACGTCACCGACCAGGAGCAGTTCGCCCGGATCTTCTCGCCTCCGGACCGGCCGGAGCTCCCTCCCGACGCCTTCTGGTACTCGGTGGACCGTGCCGGCTGGCGCCTCGTGGTGCTCGACACCGGCCCGGACATGTTCGGCGACCGCGATCCCATGCCGGAGGGGGGCCCGCAGCTCCGCTGGCTGGAGGAGACGCTCGCCGGAGCCGACCGGCTCGGCCTCCGCACCGTGGTCCTGCTCCACGTCCCGCCCTTCTCCTCGGGCAAGGAGGAGCGCGGCGCACCCTGGGTGGAGAGGCGGGTGGTGAAGGACGTCCTCGATCGCCACCCGGTGGCGCTCGTCCTCTCCGGCCACGTGCACGCCTACGAGCGGATCGTCCGGCCGGGCCTCGAGGGGCGCCCGGTCACCTTCCTCGTGAGCGGGGGCGCGGGCGGACGGTTCTTCGGGAAGGGCAATGCCGTCGAGGGATCGCAGCTCTTCGTGCAGGGCGTGCGGAACTTCGTCCTGCTCGAGCTGGGACCGGAGGGCGCCTCGGGCCGGGTGATCCCGGTGCGGGTCGAGGGCGAGGAGTGGAAGGACCCCCCGAGCCCGCTCGACCGCTTCGAGGTGCCGGCCCCGGCCGGGCCGGCCTCGCCTACTTCCTGACGAAGTCCCAGCGGCCGGTCACGCCGACCTGCCAGAACGACTCGTAGATCCCGCTCACCGGCGACTGCAGCGCCACCAGCCGGCCCTCCACGCCGAGCGCGAACGGCTCGGGCTGCCACACCTGGGCGGCCAGCGCGACCAGGAAGCCGATGGAGAGCGTGGAGGCGTTGTTCGTGACCCCCGCCGTGGTGGTGGAGGTGAAGATGTCGTAGAGGCCGACGCCGGCGCGGACGCGGAACCAGTCGACGTCCCAGCCCGGGCCGAGCACGAGGCCGAACGCATTCGACGTGTTCGACACCTGGAACGACTGGTTGCCCACCGGAGCGTAGGCGGACTGGCCGCTGTTCAGCACCGGGACCCAGGAGAGCTCGACGAACGGGTGGGTGAAATGGTCGCCGCGGTAGGCCACGCTCACCGCGAAGGCGGGCCCGCCGTTCCACCAGCCGTCGGACGTGGTGGTCGGCCCGGGCCAGAGCACCTGGCCGTAGCCGGCGAAGACGTCGAGCTCCCAGGCGTAGTGCAGGACCGGCTCGGGGAGGGGCTTCGGATCGGCGGCCCGGGCGGCCGGGGCCGCCGCGATCGCGAGCGCGAGGAGAAGGGCTCTCACTGTCCGCTCCCCAGGGGATAGGGGGGAAGGACGCCGGCGATCTCCCAGCGGACGTTGAGCGTCCCGAGGTAGTTCGTGAGGATCCCGTTCGGCCGGCCGGCCTGCAGGAAGGCGTCGATGGTCACGGGGTCGTTGATGGTCCAGTAGCCGAAGAACTTGCCCATGGACTGGAGGTTCTGCGCGTCGGAGACGAGCGGTCCGCGGGTGTAGCGCGGGGAGGCCGCCTGGCAGGGGATGCTCACCGCCGCGTCGAAGTTCTCCTCGCACAGGCAGCGCTGCCCGGGCGCGAGCTGCCCGGCGGCGAGGGCCGTCTGGTACTCCGAGATGATGTCGTCGCTGGGCAGCCCGATGACCACCCGCTCGATGACCGGGCGGCTGCCGGGGAAGAGGCACCGCTTCCCGGCGGGAGCCACCTGGCCCGGCTGGCACTGGATGAGCCGGTCGTTCAGCGCCTTCACGATCTGGCTCGACGGCACGACGGCGTTCACGACCTTCATGTCGAGCCAGACGAGCAGGTCGGTGCGGGTGAGACCGTACTCGAGCGCATCCTCCAGGCGCGGGATGACCTCGCCGTTGCGCAGCCGGCAGTTCGCGAGCAGCTGCTGGTAGGTCCAGTCGTTGATGCCGCCGGTGCAGTAGATGCCCTGGGTGGTGGCCGGGGAGAGCCCCAGGTGGTAGAGGACCGGCACGTTGTCGGCGGTGAGCCGGACGTCGATCTCCAGGTAGTCCCCGCCCAGCTGCTTCGCGAGCACGAAGGTCTCGCCGGTGTTCTCGGACACGCCGCAGTTGTCGGTGGTCTGGCAGGCCCCGTGGTGCACTCCCACCAGGAACGACGTGCGTCCCTCGACCTTCCGGCTCTTGCGGGGACCGGTGTAGGTGATGGTGATGGGCTTCGTGGGTGTGTCGTTGCCGTAGCCGGTGGCGCCCGTGAAGCGGACGCTGCCGGGCGCGACCGCCTGCCCGGCGCAGAGCGCCACCCCGGCCTCGGGCGGGTCGGCGTAGAGCCGGATGAGCCCGGTCTGGAACTGCGTGGGCTCGGGGTACTCGAGGTAGCGCCAGTAGCCCTCGAAGACGAGGCGCGTCACGGGGACGCCGGCCACCACGTCGTCCAGGCAGCCGGGCTGGAGCAGCGCGAAGGCGTTCTGGTCGGAGGAGAAGAGCGCCAGGCTCGCGCCGATCGTGTCCTTCGGGTTTCCGGTGAGGGCGGTGTGCACGACGACCGGGTTCCCGAACCGGTTGTCGGCGGCGTACACGCCCTCGAGCGGCGAGAGCACGGGAATCATGGTCTCGTAGGTGGTGCCCACGCCGGGCTGCCAGAGGGGCGGTGGCGTGGTGCGGGCCAGGAGCCCGCCCGCCGGGAAGGCCGGAGGCTCGGTGCCCTCCCGCTGCAGGCAGGCCGTCGTGGCGAGCGCCACGAACGCGATCGCGAGGATTCGGCGCTCAGAATTCATAGCCGGCAAGGAGCCCCAGGTAGAGGATGGTCGCGGGGCTGTAGTCGACGTTGAAGAAGACCGGGTAGTTGGTGCGCGTCTTGTAGAGCGACACGCCGTAGTAGATGACCCCTTGCTTGCGCGGTGCGTACTCCGCGATGAGGGACACCCCGAATCCCTCCCACAGCCTCGAGTCCGGGGACACGGTCAGTCCGCCCAGGTTGGTGGCCTGGGCGAGCGCCAGGTACGCCTCGAACTGGGCCGTGAGCCAGGTGTCCTTCGAGACCTGGAGCCCGGCCTTGGCGCCCGGCTCGAAGAGGAGGCCGTAGCCCAGCGAGTTGAACTCGGAGGTCATGAGCACCTTGCCCATGGTCCCGATGAACCCGTCGAAGTGGGCCATGAGGCCGAACGAGAAGGGGCCCCAGCCGAACGCCCACTGGGCACCGATTCCCAGGTCGTTCAGCATGATGATGGTCTTGAGGCGCGCGTCGAGGGTGAAGCCCGACCCGAGCCCGCGGGTGTAGTTCGCGGTGAACATCGGGGCGATCTGCCAGATGCCGCCGATGGCCCAGCGGTCCTTGCCCTCGCCCGGCCCGTCCGGGAAGAAGGTGAGACCCCGCTCCGGATAGGCCCAGGCCGGCGTCTCGCGGACGGGCTTCCGCTCCTGCTCCACCAGGACCACGGTGGTGTCGCCGGAGGTCTTCTCCCCGACGACGGTGAGCGGACTGGCCTGCGGGGTGGGGTCGGCGGCGAGGCCAGGGGCCGGAGCGACCAGGGCCGCGATCAGGATCGCGGCGGTGACCATGGATTTCGGGAACACGGCGCGCACGTGAGCGCTACCTCTATCGATGCCCGCCGGGGTCGTCCATGCGATTCGTGCCACTACCCTTCCGGGGCGACTCCTCGTCGTCCTCCAGCATCCGGTACTTGGGTCCCTCCGGGTCGTCGTACTGACCGCTGCGAACCGACCACAGGAAGGCCAGCCACGCGGCGATCCCGAGGCCGAGCGAGATGGCGATGAGGAACCCGAGCCGCACGTTTCACCTCGAGAGAAGCGCTGACGCGCCGCGTCGCACCCGGAGGGAGTTCAGGACCACGAAGGTCGAGCTGGCGGCCATGGCGGCGGCGGCCACGATGGGATGGAGCAGCCCCGCCACCGCGAGCGGGACCGCCACCAGGTTGTAGACGAGCGCCCAGAAGAGGTTCTCCCGGATGATGCGGTAGGTCCGCCGCGAGAGCCGGACGAGCTCCGGCAGCAGCCGCAGGTCGTCCCGGACGAGCACCGCCTCCGCGCTCTCCATGGTGACGTCGGTCCCCCGCGACATGGCCACGCCCACGTCGGCCTGGGTCAGGGCGGGTGCGTCGTTCACCCCGTCGCCGGCGAAGATCACCCGCCGGCCCGCTCCCTGGAGGGCGGCCACCGCTTCCCGCTTGCCGGACGGGGAAACCTCGGCCACGGCCTCGTCGATCCCGAGCGCCGCCGCCACCGCCGCGGTCGTCCGCCGGTTGTCGCCGGAGAGGAGCGCCACCCGGATCCCCAGGGCCCGCAGCCCGTCCACCGCCTCCCGCGCCTCGTCGCGGACGCGATCGGCCACCGCGAGCATGGCCACGAGCCGCCCGTCGCGCGCCAGGAAGGCCACGGTCTCCCCCCGCTCCTCGCGCCGGCGCGCCTCCTCCTCGGCCCAGGCCGGGATCGCGGCGCCGGCGTCCACCACGAACGACCGCGTTCCCACCCGCACCGGCCGTCCCTCCACCAGGCCCTCCACGCCGCGCCCGGGCTCGGCCCGGAAGCCGGTGGCGTCCGGGAGCGGGTCGCCCGGCAGCGCGCGCGCGGCCTCGAGGACGGCCTTCCCCAGGCTGTGCTCGGACCGGCGCTCGACGGACGCCGCCACGCGCAGCGCCCGCTCCGCGCCCCCGGGACCGGGCTCCTCCACCGGGATCACCTCGCGGAGCCCGGGCCGGCCGCGGGTCACGGTGCCGGTCTTGTCGAGGAACGCCCGGTCCACCCCGGCCGCGCGCTCGAAGACGTCGCCCCCCTTCACGAGCAGCCCTCGCGCGGTGGCCACGCCGGTCGCGAGCAGCACGGCGAGCGGCGTCGCCAGCCCGAGCGCGCACGGGCAGGCGATGACGAGCACCGAGACCCCCGTCATCACCGACCGGGCGACGGGGGTCCCGGCGAGCAGGTGCCCCACCGTGGCCCCGGCGGCGACGAGCAGGATGGCGGGCACGAAGACGCCCACCAGCCGGTCGGCGACGGCCTGGATCCGCGGCCGCCCGTGCTGCGCCTCCTGCACGGCCCGGATGATCCCGGACAGCACCGTGGCGCCCCCGGTGCCGGTGACCTCCAGGACGAACGACCCGTGGAGGTTCACCGTCCCCCCGATGACCGCGCTCCCGGCCTCCTTCGGGACCGGGCGCGACTCGCCGGTGACGAGCGACTCGTCCACCTCGCTACGGCCGTCGACGACCCGTCCGTCGGAGGGCACGCGCTCCCCCGGGATCACCTCCACCCGGTCGCCGGGGGCGAGCTCCGACACCGGCACCATGCGGGTCCCGGTCCCGCCGTCGTCGCGCGACTCGATGCGCCGGGCCTCCCGGGGCTGGAGCGCCGCCAGCCGGGCCACCGCCTCGGAGGCGCGCCCCTTGGCCGCCGCCTCGACGTAGCGCCCCACGAGCACGAGCGTCACGATCATGGCCGCGGTGTCGAGGTACACCTCGCCGCCGGCGAGCATCTGCCAGACGCTGTAGGCCAGCGCCGCCCCGGCCCCGAGCGCGATGAGCGCGTCCATGTTGAAGCGGCCGTGGCACAGGCCGGCCACCGTGTTCCGCAGGAACGGGGCTCCCGAGTAGAGGTACACCGGCAGCGTGAGGCCGAGCCCCACCCACTCGAGCAGGCGTCGCGTCCCCGGGTCGATGCCCTGGAAGTAGCCGGCGTAGAGGGCGATGCTCGTCACCATGAGCTGGGAGGAGAGGAAGGCGGCCGTCCCGAGCCGCACCAGCAGGTCGCGCGTCTCGCGCCGCTGCGCCGCCTGCCCCTCGGTCTCCCCCCAGGGCTTGGGCAGGTACCCGGCCGAGCGGATGCGTCCGAGCACGGCGGCGAGGTCGGCCCGGGCCGGGTCGAAGCGGACGCGGGCGCGGTGCGTGGCGTAGTTCACCCGGGCGTAGGCCACGCCCGGCGTGCGGGAGAGCAGCCGCTCGTTCAGCCAGACGCAGGACGCGCAGCGGATGCCCTCGACGTACAGGTCCACCTCGGAGAGCCCGTCCTCGCCGTCGCGTACCGCCGCGCGGAAGGCCTCCACCTCCTGTGGATCCTCCGGGCGGGCCGCCAGCCCGGCCTCGGCCCAGCGCCGCCCCTCGTAGAACGCGGAGAGCCCCTCGTCGCGGATGAGCCGGTGGATCCCCTGGCAGCCGGTGCAGCAGAACACCCGCTCGACGTCGCCGTCGACCTCCCGGACGGCCTCCCGCTCCGGGAAGGGGAGGAGGCAGTGGTCACAGCGCAGGGACATGGATGCGGAGCCCCCGCAGGACGAAGACCACGCCGAGCAGCGCCACCAGCGCGCCGCCGGCCCGCTGCAGGATCGAGCGGGACCGGGCCGGGAGCGCCCCGATCACCGCTCCCGCCGCGAGGAGCGCCGGCAGCGTACCGGCGCCGAAGGCGAGCGCGACGGCCATGCCCCGCAGCGGATCGCCGGTGGCCGCCGCGGCCGCGAAGGCGGAGTACGAGAGGCCGCAGGGGAGCAGCCCGAGGAGGAGGCCGAGGGGATAGGCGCGCGCCGGGGCCTCCTGGCCGGCCAGCCGGCGGACGGCACCCATCACCCGGCCGGCGATCCGCCCCTCCGCGCCCTTCACCCACAGGGACTGGGCGGCGGCGCCCAGCCCCAGGGCCACGAGCAGGACCCCGGCCAGCACGGCCGCCACGTCCTGAGCGCCCGCGAGCCGACCGGCCACGTTCACGAAGGACCCCGCCAGGCCCATGACCGCGCCCACCGTGCCGTAGGTGGTGATGCGGCCGAGGTGGTAGGCGACCTGCGGCGCGAGGGAGCGGCGCAGCGGGATGCCGGGGGGCGCCGAGATGCCGAGCGCCGCCACCAGCGGGCCGCACATGGCCACGCAGTGCCCGAACCCGCCCAGGAATCCGGTGGTGAAGGCGATGGGCAGCGACGGGTCCATGCGCCCCCGGCTACTCGGCGGCGTGGAACGGGAAGCGCGTGCGCACCTCGCCGCCGCCGGGCAGGCGGGCCACCACCTCCGCCAGCCAGTCGCGCCGGCCGCTGGCGCAGCGCAGCAGCGCCCCCTCCCCGCGGTACTGGCCGTCGCCCGCGGGGCGCAGCGCGATCCGGTTCTCGCCCATGTACATGCCGGGCATGGAGAGCTCGACGTCGACGTCGGCGCCGGCCACCGGCGCCCCGGCGCGGGTGAGCCGGACGGCGGCCTCGATCGCACGGAGCGGCACAGGCGGGTGGGGTGCCAGGTCGAGCACGACGTGCAGGCCGTCCGCGTCGGCGGCGCAGGCCTTCTGGCCGGCGTCGCAGTGGACCCCCTCCCCCACCTCGCCGGCCACGTGGATGAACCGTCCCAGGGTGAGCGACTCGCCGCCGCGGCGGACGACCACGTCGAGGTCCCAGAAGCCGGCCTCCGGCATGGGGATCACCGCGGCGTAGCGACCGTCCTGCCCGTGGGGAGCCGGCGCCGAGCGGTCGAGCCGGCTGGTCCCGGCCCGCGAGACGCGCAGGGTCACCTCGGCGTCGTCGATGGGCCTCCCGTCCTTGCCGGTGAGCCGGACCGAGAGCGACGCCGCGGGGCCGGCGCGCAGGGCTCCCTCGTCGACCGAGACGTTCCAGCCGAGCGTCTCCGCCTTCCGGCGATCGGCGTCGTGGTGGATCCCCGACGCGTAGGGATCGGGGACCACCGTGCGCTCGAACAGGCTCGATCCCACCCAGATGGCCCCGACCACCGCCGCGAGCGCCGCGGCCGCGACGACGGCGATGACGATCTTCACGGCGGCCTCGGGAGGAAGATGGGCACGAGGGTCCGTACGGTACCACCGCCGGCGGTGGTTGCGGTGAGGACCCCCTCCACCACCGGCCCGGGGCCGAGCCCGCTGGCCGAGCCCAGGACGGTGACCCGCCGGTGCTCGCCGGGCCGGAGCTCGACGCGGTCCGGGCTGACCGAAGCCTCGCCGCGGGCCGGCGCCAGCGTGAGCCGGAGCGAGACCGGCTCCCGGCCGCGGTTCTCGAGCGAGAGCTCGTAGGCGTTCACCACCCGTCCGTCCGGCGCCAGGCGGGGGGCGAAGCGCGGCAAGGGGGCCGCGACCAGGTCCAGGATGGATCGCCCGGCCTGCACGCCGGCCACCACCGTCCCCACCACGGCCAGGGCCGACGCCAGGCCGAGCGCGACCACCACCGGCCGGATCCGGCCGGGACGCTCCCCGGGTGCGCCGTACGCGTAGTCCACCAGCGTGGATCGGCCGGATCGCGCCAGGATGGGCGCGCAGGCGTCCACGCACCGGGCGCAGGCGATGCACTCGGCCTGCAGCCCGTCGCGGATGTCGATGCCGGTCGGGCAGACGCGCACGCAGGCCCCGCAGTCGATGCACTCCGCGTCCCGCCGCGGGTCGTAGGCCACCACCAGCGTGGCCCGGTCGAAGAGCACGCCCTGGAGCTTGGCGTAGGGGCAGGCGCTCGCGCAGAAGCGCCCGCGGACCAGCGCCAGGTCGAGGAAGAGCACCCCGCCCAGGACGAGCCAGCCAAGGCCCAGGACCGGACCCAGCCGCCCGGCGAGCAGCCGCTCCAGGAAGGCGGCGGGCGGGACGAAGTACCAGAGGGTGGCGGCGGAGAAGATCGCGGAGACGAGCGCCACGCCGGCCCAGCCCAGCGCGAGCCGCGACTTGCGGGGCCGGCGCCGGGCCCGCTCGGCCGCGAGCGCCGCGGTCAGGTCGCCGAGCACGGTCTGGGGACAGCTCCATCCGCACCACACCCTTCCCCAGACGAAGGTGACGAGCAGGAACAGGAAGGCGAGGGCGAGGGTGGCGAGGAGGACGACGAAGAACTCGTCCATCCACAGCGTGGCGCCGAGGACGTGCAGTCGCAGGCTCGGCACGTCGAAGCGGAACGCGCTCTCGCCCCGGATGGTGACGAAGGGGAGGCCGAGGAAGACCGCCGCCTGGAGGAGGCCGGCCGCCCTGCGCCAGGGGCCGATCCTCCGGGTGGTCGGGCTACTCGTCGTCATCGAGCATCTTGTACTTCGCTTCCTCGACGCTCGCCTTCCTCTTGCGGGAGAAGTAGTGCGCGATCACCCAGACGAGCGCGCCGCAGAGCAGCAGGCCGAAGGCCAGGTAGACCCAGTCGTCGCCGGGAACGCTGGCCTGCTTCACCGGGCCCTACGCCTTCCGGCGGCGGCGGGCCGCGGCCACGACGAGGAGCAGCGCCGCCAGCGTGGCGAGCGCGGTGAAGAGGATGGTGGCGAAGATGTTCTGCCCGGTCTCGGCGGCGGTCATGGCCGCGCTGGCGCCGGCGGCGACCTGGGCCGACTCCTCGTAGGCCCTGGCCTGCGACCAGCCGCCCAGGGACGGGGTGTAGGTCCACGCGTAGTAGATGCCCCAGAGGATGAGGCCGAAGTAGAGCGCCCACCAGCCCGCGGGGATCCGGGTGGCGGTGTCCTTGGCCTCGAGTGCGTCCGCGGTGTCGGGAAGTTCGTTCATGGCCGTGTCCCTCAGTGCTTTCCGCCGGTCTCGTGCTCGCGCTGCTCGGTCGCGGGCGACTCGGAGCCCTCGTGGTGCTGCTGGGCGCGGATGAAGCTCACGATCCTCCAGATGCCGTCGGGCGGGATCTGGCTCGCGAAGGACTCCATGCCGCCGTCGGGCAGGCCCGGGCGGCCGATGGCCTTCTTGGCGTCGCTGCCCGCGGAGATGATGGCGAAGTACTCCCCGTCGGTGCCGTAGCCGGGCTGGGAGAGGAACTTCCCGTCGGTGAAGGAGGGGCCGATCCCGCCGTGCCCCTCGTCGCCGTGGCACACCGCGCAGCTCTGGGCGTAGAGCGCGGCGCCGGCGGCCACCGCCTGGGGCGACGAGCCGAACGGGTTCACCGCCGCGAGGTCGAGCCCGCCGGCCGCCCGCGGCTTCTCGACCGCGTGGCCGAGCTGCTGGGTGTAGGCGATGAGCGCGTCCATCTCGGTCCGCGTGGCGAGCTCCTGGATCTGCTCCGCGGTGTAGGGCAGGGAGAGCGCGTCCATGTGCGCCTTCACCGAGACCGGGTCGAGCCTCGCCGCCTTGAGCCAGCGGTAGGCCGGCATGTTGGAGCGCGGCACCACGGCCTGGGGGTTCTCGTAGTGCGCGGCGTGCCAGGAATCGGGGCGCTTGCCCCCCTCCCGCGCCAGGTCCGGGCCGGTGCGCTTCGAGCCCCAGAGGAAGGGCCGGTCGTAGGTGAACTCGCCGGCCTTGGAGTAGTCGCCGTAGCGCATGACCTCGGTGCGCAGCGGGCGGACGGTCTGGGTGTGGCAGTTGACGCAGCCCTCGCGCTGGTAGACGTCGCGTCCGGCCAGCTGGAGCGCCGTGTACGGCCGCAGGTTCTCGAGCTTCGGGTGCATCTCCGGCCGCAGCATGGGGTAGGCCATCATGACGATGGACCCGACCAGCACGGCCGCCGTCACCATCAGGGTGAAGGCGATGGGCTTCGCGTAGATCTTTCCGGCCATGTTCCCCGCCCTCCCCTACGCCGCGGCGGGCGCCGCGGACCTGCCGGCCTCGAGCGCGCGCCCCTTCTGGATGGTGAGCAGCACGTTCAGCACGAAGACCACCATGCCGACGATGAAGATGGCCCCGGCCAGCGAGCGCACGTGCCAGTAGGGGTAGTTCTTCACGAGCGTCTCCATGAACGTGTACTTGAGGGTTCCCTCCGGCGTGAGCGCCTTCCACATGGCGCCCTGCTGGATGCCCGTGATCCAGCCGGTGATCGAGAAGATGATCTGCCCCACGAGCACCAGCCAGAAGTGCAGGTTGGCGAGCTTCACGCTGTAGATCTCGGTCCCGTACATCCGGGGGACGACGTAGTAGATCGAGGCCGTCACGGTGAGCGCCACCCAGCCCATGGTTCCCATGTGCACGTGGCCGGGGACCCAGTCGGTGTAGTGGATGAGCTGCGACACCACGCGGAGCGCCTGGGTGGGCCCCTGGACGGTCTGCAGGCCGTAGAAGGTGATGCCCAGGATGAAGAACTTGGCCAGGTAGTCGGTCTTCATCCGGTCCCAGTCCTCGCCGATGGTGGCGTAGCCGTTCACCACCGAGCCCCACGACGGGGCGATGAGGAAGAGGGTGAAGGCGATGCCGAGCGTCTGGATCCAGTCGGGCAGCGGCGTGTAGACGAGGTGGTGCGCGCCGGTCCAGAGGTAGCCGAAGACGAGCGACCAGAAGGCCACGATGGAGAGCCGGTGGCTGTAGATGGGGAGCCCGGTGGACTTGGGGAAGAAGTAGTAGAACATCGCCAGGATGGGCATGGTGAAGACGAAGCCCACCACGTTGTGGCCGTACCACCACTCGACGTTGGCCGAGTTCACGCCGGCGAAGAGGTGGTAGCTCTTCCAGGGGCCCGCCGGGATCGACAGGTTGTTCACGATGTAGAGCACCGCCACGCCCACCACCGTGGCGATGATGTACCAGAGCGAGATGTACATCTGCTCCTCGCGGCGCACGAGGATGGTGCCCACCACGTTCACCGCGAACATCACCCACAGGATCACGATGGCGATGTCGAGCGGCCACTCCATCTCGGCGTACTCGAGCGACTGGGTGTAGCCCATCGACAGCGTCACCAGCGCGAGGAGGATGCCCACGTTGAAGAGCCACAGCTGCAGCCGCGCCAGGCGCGGGAAGAGCAGCGGCCGGCGGGCGAGGCGCATGAGGATGTAGTAGGAGAGCCCGAAGATGGCCCCCACCCCCAGCCCGAAGCCGAGGATGTTGGTGTGCACCGTGCGCATGCGGCCGAAGCTGGCCCAGGGGGCGAAGTTGAGCGCCGGCGCGAAGAGCTGCACCGAGATCAGCATGCCGATGAGAAGCCCCACCACCGCCCAGACGATGGCCGAGAGGATGTACCCCTCCACCGTCCTGTAGTCGTACCGGTATTCCTCGTTCATCGTTCCCTCCGCCGTGAGCGGCGGGGGGTAATCTACAAGAACCGTTCCACCACCGGCCCGGTCGATATGGGGCGGATGCGGGCCCGGAACTGACCCGGATCAAGGGCCACCCCGCAGGCTTTGCGACGTAGTGGACCCATGAGCGCGATTTTTTCGCTCTTCACCCAGGGAGTAACGCTCGGCTTCTCGGCGGCGGCGGCGCCCGGGCCGTTCCAGGCCTTCCTCTTCTCGGAGGCCTCCCGGCGCGGCGTCCGGCGCACGCTGCCGCTCGCGCTCGCGCCGCTCCTCTCCGACGGGCCGGTGGTGGCGGTGGTCCTGCTCCTCCTGGCCCGGGTCCCGGAGGGGTTCCTGCGCGCCCTCGAGGTGGGGGGCGGCGCGTTCCTGCTCTGGCTGGCGCGCGGCGCCTGGGTCACCGCGGGTGAACGGGAGGGCGGCGCAACGCCGGCCGGGCCGGGGACCGGGGGCGCGTTCTGGCGCGCCGCGGTGGTGAACGCCGCCGGACCCGGCCCGTGGATCTTCTGGAGCGCCGTCTGCGGGCCGATCCTGGTCGGGGCCTGGCGGGACGGCGCCCTCCCGGCGCTGGCCTTCCTCTCCGGCTTCTACGCCACCCTGGTGGGCGGGAAGGCGGCGCTGGTGGCGGCCTTCGGCCTGGCCGGGCGCATCGACCCGCGCGCCGCGCGCCTGCTCGGTCTCGCCTCGGCGCTGGCCATGGCCGCCATGGGGGCGGTGCAGCTGTGGCGCGGGCTCAGCGGGCGCTGACCGTCCCGGCCACCAGCGCCTCGGCGGTGACGAAGCGCGGCGCCACGTCGACCGGGATGCCGCGCAGCCGCTCGAGGACCTTCGCCACCGCGGGGCGCACCACCGCCATCCGGTCGAGCAGCGCCTTCGCGCGCGCGGCGTCGCCGGTGGCCTGGATGGCCAGGATCTCCCGGGAGAGCGACTCGACCGCCGCGCGGATCCTCCCGTCCACCACCTGGAAGCGCCCGTCCCGGCCCACCGTCACGCCCCCCTCGTCGAGGAACCAGTTGAGCTGGAGCGCCACGCCGCGACCGTGGGCCTCGTTCACGCCGAAGCGGATGGAGCGGAAGCAGGAGGCGAGGTAGGTGGCGTACATCGTGCGCTCGAGCTCCCGGGGGAGGACGCCGCGGTCCACCAGGCGGTGGAGCGCGAAGAGCCCGACCACGTCGGCCTTGGCCTCCTCCACGGCCGGGTAGGCGGCGCCCAGCTGCTCGCGCACCGTGGTCCGGCCGGCCTCGCGCCGGAGCTCGTGCGGGCCGAGCCCGTGCACCATCTCGTGCATGAGGATGTGGGTGAAGAAGGCGTCGAAGGAGACCCGGCGGCGGTCGGCGTCGGCGACCGCGACGCGGGAGATGGGGAGCAGGACCTTCTCGAACTTGGCCTGCTGGACGTTGCGGAGCATGACCCGCTTCGCCCCCTTCTCGAGGAGGATGCGCTCGTCGTTGGGCAGGTTGTAGGCGGCGGTGGTGACGCCGCGCCGCCCGTCGCCGGCGGCCAGGATCTCGTTCACCACCCGGATGGGGGCGAGCGCGCCCAGCTTCGGGTTGCGCCAGGCCGGGTCCATGGGCAGGTGGTCCTCGATGTCCTGGAGCTCGGCGGAGAGGCGCGCCACCTTGGCGGTCTCGCCCTCGTCCCGGACGGTGACGAAGGACTCGAAGGCCGCCTTGGCGTTGAACCAGCCGTCCTCGTAGGTCTCGTACGGCCCGAAGGTGGGGTCGACGGCGGCGTCGATCTCCATCCAGGCCACGTCGCTCGCGTAGTAGTCGTCGGAGAGCAGCGCCGCCGCGCGCGCCTCCAGGAACCGCCGCAGCGAGGCGTTCCCGGTCGCGGCCGCGGCGGCACGGAGATGCTCCGCCGCGAGCCCGAGCTCGGACTGGTACTCGACCGCGTAGGGGACGGCCGCGAGCCCGGCCGGCGTGCGCCGCACCACCGAGAAGAACCCGCCCGCCACCTCCCGGGCCTTCCCGGAGAGGGTCGCGAGCCAGGCCGCGATCTCCTCCCGGGTGGAGTCGGGCGGGTAGAAGGTGCCCGCCTCGGGCTTCGCCGGCGCCCCCGGGACGAAGACCCGGTCGTGGTCGAGCCGGTCCCAGGGCCCCTTGTTGCGGAGGAAGAAGGCGAGCCGGGCCCGGCCGAGCTCGGTCGGGTCGTCGAGCAGGGCGAGCAGCATGCCCTCGGCCCCGCCCCACTCCTGGCGGAGGAAGAGGCCGTCGAGCACGCGGCTCGCCAGCACCAGGTGGCGCAGCGCGACGCGGTCCCCCTCGGCGAGGTGCGAGAGGTCGACCTTCAGGTCCACCGGCGCGTACTGCGCCTCGAGCTTCCGGAGCGCGGCCGCGTCGGGCAGCGTCGTGGACGGGGATACGGTGCCGGCCCCGGCGAGGGCCGGGAGGGCGAGGATCAGTGCGGCGATGGGTGTGCGCATGGCGGCCGAGTCTAATAGCATCGCGGCGTGATCTCCGTCCTCCTCGCGCTGGCGCTCGCCGTCCCCCCGGCTTCCGGCGCGATCGCGCCCACGGCGTCGCCCCTCCCCCGGGTGGCCATCCGGACCCCGCAGGGCGAGATCCAGGTGGAGATCGACGTCGTCCGGGCCCCGGTCACGGCGCGGAACTTCCTGCGCTACGTGGACCAGGGGCGCTACGGCGGCGGCGCGTTCCACCGCACGGTCACCACGGCGCCGGACAACCAGCCCGCGAGCGCGGTGAAGATCGACGTCGTCCAGGCGTCGGCCGCGGCCGGGACCGACTTCCCGCCGGTACCGCTCGAGCGCACCCGCGACACCGGGCTGCGCCACTTGGACGGCGCCATCTCCATGGCCCGCGACGGCCCGGACTCCGCGACCTCCGACTTCTTCCTCTGCGTGGGCGCCCAGCCCGACCTAGATCACGGCGGCAGGCGCAATCCGGACGGGCAGGGTTTCGCGGCCTTCGGTCGGGTGGTGAAGGGCATGGACGTCGTTCGGCGCATCCACGCCGCTCCCGCGAAGGGGCAGTCCCTCTCCCCGCCGGTCCCCATCCTCGAGGCGGTGCGCCTGCCGCCTTGAGCGGAGGCGACCGCCGTGTGGAACCGGAACGACCTCACCCGCCGTCTGGGGATCGCCTGGCCCGTGCTGCAGGCCCCCATGGCCGGGGGGATCTCCACGCCGGCGCTGGCCGCCGCGGTCACGAACGCGGGCGGGCTCGGCGCCCTCGCCGCCGGATCGCTCCCGCCGGGCGCCGTGCGCGACGGGATCCGCGCCATCCGCGCCCTCACCGCGGGGCCCTTCGCGGTGAACTTCTTCACCCATCCGCCCGCGGCCCCGCCGGCCGACGACGCCCTCGCCGCCGCGGCCGCGGCCGTCGGTCCCTTCCGCGCCGAGGTGGGTCTCCCGGCGCCCGGACGGCCGGCCCCCTTCCCGCGCTTCGAGGACCAGCTCGAGGCCGCGCTCGAGGAGGGGTTCCCCGTCCTCTCCTTCACCTTCGGGCTGCCCTCGCCGGGGGTCATGGCGCGGCTGCGGCGCGCCGGCGTCGTCGTGCTCGGGACCGCCACCACGCCGGCCGAGGCCGCCGCCGTCGAGGCCGCCGGCGCC
>JBBIOL010000009.1:0-57512 GCA_037443385.1 Anaeromyxobacteraceae bacterium | reverse complement strand
CCGCGGCCGCCACCGCCTCCCGCGCCCGCTCCAGCTCCGCGAACCGGCGCGCCAGGGCCTCGGCCGCCGCGAGGCGCGCCTCGGCCGCCCGGTCTGCCTCGCCCCGGGCCAGGGCCTCCGCACCGGCCGAGGCGACCTGCGCGCGGATGTCGTCGCGGTGGGCCGCGAGCGCCTCGGGCGACTCGCCCTGCAGGGCCTCGGCGCGCTTGGCCCCGAGCTCGGACGCCCGGGCCTCGAGCTCCCGCCTCCGCCGGCCGAGCAGCTCCTCGACCTGCTCGTGGATCCCGGTCCCGAAGAGCTTCTGGAGCAGCTTCTCGCGCTCCTTGGCGTCGGCGACGAGCAGCTGCTTGAAGTCGCCCTGCGGGAGCAGCACCACGCGCCCGAACTGGTCGGCGTCCATGCCGAGCAGCGCCTCCACCTTCCCGGTGACCCGGTCGAACCCGGTGGCGAGGGGCTCGGCCACGCCCTCGCGCCAGAGGCTGGCCCGGGCCGGCTCGATGGTGGTTCCCCCTCCCCGCCTGCGCGGGCGCTCCCACGCGGGGGCCCGCTCGACGCGATAGACGTCGTCCCCGAGCCGGAAGCGGAAGAGGACCTCGAGCGGCATTCCCTCCGGGGCCGCATCGGCGCGCAGCCGGTCCTTCCGGCGCGTGCCCGCGACCTGGCCGAAGAGCGCGAAGGTGACGGCGTCGAAGAGGGTGGTCTTCCCGGCGCCGGTCTTGCCGTGGACGAGGAAGAGGTCCCCGGAGCCGAGGGCGCCGAAGTCCACCACCTGCCGCTTCACGTAGGGGCCGAAGGCCTGGAACTCGAGCCGGAGCGGTCTCACGCGGCGCCCCCGCCCCGGCGCACTTCCTCGAGCGCCTCGGCGTAGAGCGCCGCCTCCTCGGCGGTGGGCGCGCCGGCCGTCACCTCGCGCCAGAAGGCCTCGAAGAGCCGGGCGTCGTCGTTGCCTGCCTCGGCCACCCGGCGCGCGAATGCGCCCCCGCCCCCCGCCGCGGCGAGCGGCCGGACCACGCTCACCACGTGCGGGAAGCGCGCGCGCAGCTTGGCCTTCGCGTCGAGGATGTAGCCCGGGTCGGTGAGCGTGGCCTCGACGAGGTGCCCGGCGTGCCGGGCGAGATCGGGCCGCTCCAGGAGCTCCCGGAGCGAGCCCTGGATGCGGGCGACGTCCCTGCGGGCGCCGAGCGGGACGGGACGCGCACGGGCCGACCCGCGCCCCACCTCCACGAGCGCCACCGACTTGTCCTGGTCGGCCTCGCTGAAGGAGTACTTGAGGAGGGAGCCCGAGTAGCGGACGCCGGGCGCGACCTCCTGGGGCGCGTGGAGGTGGCCGAGGGCGACGTAGTCGAACCCGGCGAGCAGGGAGGCGGGGACGCCGCCCGAGCCTCCCACCGAGATGGGGCGCTCGCTCTCGGGCGTCTCGCGGGCCCCCTGGACGAACGCGTGGGCGACGAGGACGGTGGGCAGGGACCGGCCGACCGCGTCGGCGCGGGCGCGCGCGAGCGCCCGCTCGGTGGCCTGGGCGTGGCCGCGGATGCCCTCGTCCCGCTCGATGCCGCGCACCACGTCCGGGTCGAGGTACGGCGCGGCGTAGAGGAAGCCCTTGCCCGGGATCTCCACCGGCTCGTGGATCCGCGCCGGGTCGCCGCGCAGGTGGATGCCGCGGGCGTCGAGCAGCCGGGCCCCGAAGCAGAGCCGGTCGGCGGAATCGTGGTTCCCGGCGACGGCGACGACCGGGATCCCGAGCGCCGCCACCCGCGTGAGGAAGTCGTCGAGGAGCGTGACCGCCTCGGCCGGCGGGACGGCGCGGTCGTAGACGTCGCCCGCGACGACGAGGACGTCGGGTCGCTCGCCGGCGAGCACGTCGTGGAGCCGGTCGAGGGCCTCCGCCTGGTCCGCGAGGAGGGGCTCCTCGTGGAGGGAGCGCCCCAGGTGCCAGTCGGAGGTGTGGAGGACGCGGAGCGCCATCCCCCCACACTACCGCCGGGTCGGACATCGTGGCCGCGGACTTCCGCCGCGGCTAACGTGGGGGGATGAGCGAGACCACCTGGAAGCCCACCGCCTGCATCCTCTGCGAGTGCAACTGCGGCCTCGAGGTCGAGCTCGGCGGCGCGGGAGGACGGCACCTCGTCCGCCTGAGGGGGGACCGGCGGCACCCGGCCTCCGGCGGCTACGCCTGCGAGAAGGCGCACCGGCTCGACCGCTACCAGAACGGGCTCGACCGGGTGACCACCCCGCTGCGCCGGCGCCCCGACGGCTCCTTCGAGCCGGTCGGCTGGGACGTGGCCATCCGCGAGGTGGCCGACCGGCTGGCGTCCGTCCGCGACCGCCACGGCGGGGAGGCCATCTTCTATTACGGGGGCGGCGGCCAGGGGAATCACCTCCCCGGCGCCTACGCCACGGCCACCCGCCGCGCGCTCGGGTCCACCTTCCGCTCCAGCGCGCTCGCCCAGGAGAAGACCGGCGAGTTCTGGGTCTCGCACCGGATGTTCGGCACGGCCATGATCCGCGCCGACTTCGCGCACTGCGACGTGGCCTTCTTCCTCGGCAAGAACCCCTGGCAATCCCACTCCATCCCGCACGCGCGGGTGACGCTGAAGGAGATCGCCCGGGACCCGGCGCGGGCGCTGGTGGTCGTGGACCCGCGCAGGACCGAGACCGCCGAGCTCGCCGACATCCACCTCCGTCTCCGCCCCGGCACCGACGCCTGGCTGCTCTCCGCCCTCCTGGCCGTCCTCCTCGAGGAGGGCCTGTGGAACCGCACCTTCCTGGCCGCCCACGCCGTGGACGTGGAGCCGGTGGAGGCGGCGCTCCGGACCGTCCCGGTGGGCGACTTCTGCGCCCGCTGCGGGCTCGACGAGGCGCTCGTTCGCCGGACGGCGCGGGTGCTCGGCGGCGCCCGGGCGCTCGCCACGTTCGAGGACCTGGGCGTGCAGATGAACCGGCACTCCACGCTGGTCTCCTACCTGCACCGCCTGCTCGTCGCGACCACCGGCAGCTTCGGCCGGGAGGGCACCGCCTTCGTGCCGACCTCGATCGTGGCCATCGCGGGGGGCCCCTCCCGGCGGAGGAGCCCGGTGGTGGGAGCGCCCATCGTGAGCGGCCTCGTCCCGTGCAACCGGATCGCCGACGAGATCCTCACCGACCACCCGGCGCGCTACCGCGCCATGATCGTCGAGGCCGCCAACCCCGCCCACTCCCTCGCCGACTCGCCCCGGGTGAAGGAGGCGCTCCGTGCCCTCGACACCCTGGTCGTGGTCGACGTCGCCCTGACCGAGACGGCGCGGCTCGCCCACTACGTCCTGCCCGCCGCCACCCAGTTCGAGAAGGCCGAGGCCACGTTCTTCAACTTCGACTTCCCGGACAACGTGTTCCACCTGCGCCACCGGCTCCTTCCCCCGCCCCCCGGACCGCTGCCGGAGGCGGAGATCCACGCCCGGCTCTGCGAGGCGCTGGGGGCGGTGACGCCCGCGGATCTCGCCCCGCTCCGCGCGGCCGCCGCGGCCGGGGCGGAGGCCTACGGGAACGCGCTCCTCGAGCGCGTCCTGGGGAATCCGCGCCTCACCGCCCAGCTCCCGGTCCTGCTCTACCGGACGCTGCCCCTGCCGGACGACGTGCGGGAGGGTGCGGTGCTGCTCGGCCTCGCGCTCCGGGCGGCCCTGGAGAGCCCGGCCCCGCTCGCGCGCGCCGGCTTCGGGGGCCCCCCGGCCGAGGCCGCCCGGGCGCTCTTCGAGGCCATCCTGGCGAGCCCCTCCGGCCTGGTCTTCGCCCGGGACGCCTGGTCCGACGTGCCCGGCCGCATCGCCACGCCGGACGGGAAGATCCACCTCGCGCTGCCCGACCTGCTCGCCGAGCTGCGTGGACTCGTCGCGAGCGGCCCGGAGGCGCGCGATCCGGCGTTCCCGCTCGTCCTCTCGGCCGGCGAGCGCCGCTCCTTCACCGCCAACACCATCATCCGGGACCCCACCTGGCGGAAGTCGGACCCTGCGGGCGCCCTGCGGATCTCGCCGGACGACGCCGCGTCGCTCGGCATCGTCTCCGGCGACCGCGTCCGGGTGACGACCCGGCGCGGGACCCGGGTGGCGGAGGCCGAGGTCTCGGCCACCATGCAGCCCGGCCACGTCTCGCTCCCGAACGGCCTCGGCCTCTCCTACCCGGCCGAGAACGGGGACGCCGTCGCCGGCGTGGCGCCGAACGACCTCACGGCCTCGGAGGACCGGGATCCGTTCGTGGGCACGCCCTGGCACAAGCACGTTCCCGCGCGGGTCGAGCGGGCCTGAGCGGCTTCATCCCGGAAGGCGCAGCGGCAGGCTCCGGAGCCGCTTCCCGGTGGCGGCGAAGACGGCGTTCGCCACCGCGGGAGCCACCGGCGGGACACCCGGCTCGCCCACGCCGGTGGGTGGTGCGTCGCCCGGCACCAGGTGGACCTCGATGACCGGGCACTCGTCGATGCGCAGCAGGTCGAAGTCGTTGAAGTTGGACTGCTCGACGCGACCCCGCTTCCAGGTGATCTCCTGCTTCAGCGCGGCGCCCAGGCCGAAGACCACCGACCCCTCCAGCTGCGCCGCAACCAGGTTGGGGTTCACCACCCGTCCACAGTCGAGCCCGATGACCACCCGGCGCACGGCGATGGCGCTCCCCTTCACCTCGACCTCGGCCACCGCCGCCGCGAAGCTGTCGAAGGAGGCGTGCTGCGCGATGCCGCGGGCGCGGCCGGGCGGGAGCGGCTCGCCCCATCCGGACCGGGCGGCGACGAGATCGAGCACGGCCCGGTTCCGGGGCGCGCCGGCGAGCAGCCCCTGCCGGTACCGGTAGGGGTCCTTCCCGGCCGCGTGGGCCAGCTCGTCGACGAAGCTCTCGACCGCGAAGGCGGTGTGCGAGTGGCCGACCGAGCGCCAGAAGCCCACCGGGACTCCCGGCTCCCGGGCCACGAAGCGGACCGAGACGTTGGGGACGGCGTAGGGGACCTTGTCGGCTCCCTCGACCGCCGACTCGTCGGCCCGGCTCATGAAGTAGCTCGCCACCCGGCCGAGGGCGCGCTTCACCCCGGTGGGCACCCAGAACGGGAGCGTCGCCGCCACGAACTCCCCGCCGGCCTGCTTCATGATGGACGGGGTGACGATGCGATGGCTCCAGGCCGCGGGCGAGCCGTCGGCGGCGAGCGCCCCGGACAGGACGTGCAGCGCCGCCGGCCGGTAGACGTCGTGCCGGAAGTCGTCCTCCCGCGACCAGGTGACCTTCACCGGCTTGCCGGCGGCCTTCGCGCACCAGACGGCCTCGGCGACGAAGTCCTGCGGGATGCGCCGACCGAACCCGCCTCCCACGAGCGTGGTGTGGACCTGGATCTGGTCGGCGCCGAGCCCGGTGATCTGCCGGGCCGTCTCCTTGGCGGGGCCGGGGCCCTGCGTGGGGGCCCAGACCTCGCAGCGATCGGCCGTGACGTGGGCGGTCGCGTTCTGGGGCTCGAGCGTGGCGTGGGCCAGGAACGGCGCGTGGTAGGTCGCCTCGACCTTCCTCGACGCGCCGGAGAGCGCACGCGCGGCGTCGCCCTCGGAGCGGATCCCCTTGCCCTCGTCGCTGGCGGCCGCCGCTCTCCACTCCTCGAGCAGGCGCGCCGAGTCGAGCGCGGCCACCGGGCCCTCGTCCCACTGCACCCGGAGCCGGTCGGCTCCCTGCCGCGCCGACCAGGTGTCCCGGGCCAGGACCGCCACGCCCGGGGGGATCTGGATCACGTCCACGACGCCGGGCACGCCGCGCGCCGGAGCCGCGTCGAAGCCCTTCACCGTGCCGCCCGGCACCGGACAGCGGACCACGGCGGCGAAGAGCATGCCGGGCACGCGGACGTCGATGCCGTAGACCCCGGACCCGTCCACCTTGGGGCGAGCGTCCACGCGACGGAGGGGCTTCCCGATGACCCGGAAGTCGCCGCTGCGCAGCGGTGGGTTCCGGGGGACCTCGGATCGCGCGGCCTCGTCGGCCAGCTCGGCGTATGAGGCCCGCCGGCCGGTGGGCGCGTGCGTCACCGCCCCGTCGGCGGCGCGGCACTCGGACACCGGCACCTTCCAGGTGCGCGCGGCGGCCTCGCGGAGCATCTCCCGGGCGGTGGCGCCGGCCGCGCGCATCGGGTCGTAGGCGGCCTTCACGCTGCTGCTGCCTCCGGTGAGCTGGACGTGGAAGGCGGGGTTGTCGTAGGCGCGGTCGGCGGGGGCCGCCACCACCCGCAGGGCGGAGGGGGCGATCTCGAGCTCCTCGGCGACGAGCATGGCGAGGCCGGTCTGGACGCCTTGCCCCATCTCCACCTGCGGGCAGACGAAGGTGACGCCGTCGGCCGCGATGCGCAGGAAGGCGCTGGGCGCGAACGGCCCCTGGCCCGGCGCCGGCGTCGCGGCGCGGGCTCCGGGGCGGGTCCAGATCTCGACGAGCAGGCCCCCGCCCACCGCGGCCCCGACCTTCAGGAAGTCGCGCCGGGTGACGTTCACGGCTTCCCCCCGGCGGCGCGCCGGACCGCGGCCCGGATCCGGGGGTAGGTCCCGCAGCGGCACAGGTTGCCGGAGAGCGCCTCGTCGATCTCGGCGTCGGTGGGGCTGGGCCGCGCGGCGAGGAGCGCCGCCGCGCTCATGATCTGACCGGGCTGGCAGTAGCCGCACTGCGAGACGTCGAGCTCGAGCCAGGCCTCCTGGAGCACGTGCAGACGCCCCTCGCCCAGGCCCTCGATGGTCGTGACGCGCTTCCCCTCGACCGCGCCCACGTCGGTGATGCAGGAGCGGACGGCGGCGCCGTCGACGTGCACCGTGCAGGCGCCGCAGAGCCCGGCCCCGCAGCCGAACTTGGTGCCGGACTGGAGGAGGACGTCTCGCAGCACCCACAGGAGCGGCATCTCCCGCGGGACCTCCACCTGCACCGGCTTCCCGTTCAGCACGAAGGCGATCAAGGCGCCCTCCCGCGGCGGGATCTACTGGACCTGCATGGTCGCCGCCACGCCCAGGTGATCGGAGCCGTGCAGGGGCGGGGTGGTGGCGGTCGTGGCCGTCCCGCCGAAGACCTGCATCGAGGCCGCGCCGGCGCCCCAGCCGAGGACGAGGTCGATGCGCTGGGACATGGTCCCGCCCTGCAGGTCGTCGTCGAAGCCCCAGGTGAGGCCGGGCTGGCCCGGGTTGGCCTGCGTCCAGGCGTCGGCGAGCGGCGAGACCGTGCCCACGAGTGCGGTCGGCCACCAGGGAACGACGGTCACGTCCGGGAACGGAAGTCCCTGGGCCAGGAAGTTGTACGTGGTCCGGAGCGGGCTTCCCCCGGGCTGCTCGGCCTGGGTGTTCATGTCGCCGAGGAGGAGGGTGGGCATGGGGGCGACCGCACCGCGCGGCTTCACCTGCGTGGCCACGAGCTCCCCGGCCTGCGCGAGCTGGAAGACGTACCCGTAGGGCTGCGCCTGGGGGATCTCCTGGATCTCGAGATGGGTCTCGAAGACGCGGTACCACTGGCCGGCCTTCTGGACCTCGACCACGTTCCACGCCCTGTGGTCGGGGACCGAGACGCCCGGATCGCCGGTGCCGGGGATCGGGAACGGGATGAACACCTGGTAGAGCCCCCCCGCCGCGTTGGCGGTGGTGAGCCCGGAGCGGACCAGGATCACGTCCCGGTCCGTGTAGCGCACGTCGATGGGTGCGGCGCCCGACCCGGGCTTGAACGCGCAGAGCTCGGCGTCGAAGGACTGGGTGCTCCGGGCCACGTCGTAGCTCTGGCCGAGGGCGCGGAGCTCGGCCTGGAGCAGGTCGAGGAAGTCGTAGACCGTGTTCCCGGCGAGCGGCGTGTTGATGGCGGCGAGGTCGCCCAGGCAGACGGCCGGGTCGCCGGTGCGCCAGATGGCCACCTCCTGCAGGCCGATGACGTCCGGGTTCTGCGCCGCGATGCCCGCGGCGAGCACCTTCGCCCGGGCCGGGAAGTTCGTCGACTGCACGAACTGCCAGAGATCGTAGGTCGCGACGGCCGCCTCCTCGGCGCTCGTCGCCGCGACCACCGAGAAGATGTCCCCGCCCAGGTAGAGGTTCTGGCTCACCACCGTGAGCGAGTTGGGGGCCGTGCTGGACGAGCAGGCGCTGGCGGCGAGGAGCAGGACGGCGAGGCGACGGCGCATCGAGACCTCCGGGAGGGGTTTGCAGAGGAATATTCCTTTTCGGCGGGACCTGGCAACGGACCCCGGAAGGCCGGGGCGTCCGGACTCCCACCCGGGCGGTGTGGTACGAAGCGGGGCCATGGCAGAGGGCACGGAACCCCGCATCGGCTTCGGGAAGAGCTTCTTCATCGGCCTCCTGGCCGGTTGCTTCGGCGGCCTGGTCGGGCTGGGCGGTGGGGTCGTCATGATCCCGCTCATGGTGGGGGTCGCCGGCCTCCAGCAGAAGCAGGCGCACGGCACCAGCCTGGTGGCGCTGGTCTTCACCGGGATGGTGGGCGCCGCCACCTACGCCACGCGCGGGAAGGTGGACCTGCTCGCGGCCGCGCTGCTCGCCGCCACCGCGACGGTGACGGCCCGCTTCGGGGCCCGCTTCGCCCACGTGCTCCCGGAGTGGAAGCTGAAGCGGTCGTTCGGGGCCTTCCTCATCGCGGTGTCGTTGCTCCTGCTCGCCCGCCCGTGGATCGGCGGCGTGCAGGGCCACCCCGCCACCTGGGTCGTGGCGGTGGTGCTCCTCGTCACCGGCGTCTTCACCGGCTTCCTCTCCGGCATGATGGGCGTGGGAGGGGGGACCATCATGGTGCCCTCCATGGTCCTCCTGGCCGGCTTCCCCCAGGTGCTCGCCCAGGGCAGCTCGCTGCTCGCCATGGTCCCGGCGGGGGCGTCCGGGGCTCACACCCACTGGAAGCTCGGCAACGTGGTCCGGGGACTCCTCCCCGGGCTCATCCCCGGAATCCTCCTCGGCACGTTCGCGGGGAGCAGCGCGGCGCTGCGGCTCCCCGAGGCCTGGCTCCGCATCGCCTTCGCCGCGGTGCTCGTCTGGACCGGGTCGAAGTACCTGCGGGCGAAGGCACCGGCCCCGACCCCGGTCACGGCCGGGGCGGGACCGGAAGCGGCCCGGAACGGCTGAGGCGCGTCACATCGGGACCGCGAAGCGCTCCCGGACCTCCGGCTCGGCGAGGACCACGCCCGGATCGCGGGCCACCGCCGCCGCGGCCGCCACCACGTCCCTGCCCGGCGGGACGCGGAGGAAGGCGTAGCGGATCCCCTCGGCGACGAACTCCAGGGTGAGGCCGTTCGCGACGGCGAGCTCCGGGGCGCTCCGCACGTCCTTCAGCTTCACCACGACGGTGCTGTCGAGCACGCCGAGCCGCCCGCTCCGGACGTTCACCACCACCGGGAGGGTGGCGTCGGCGCCCGGAGCCGCCTGCCGGGCGGTCGCGGTGGTGGTGGCCGTCGCGTCCCGGAAGATCACGTAGGGGCCCTTCTCCTGCACGACGTCCACGTCGGCGGCGCCGAGCGACCGCATGCGCTCCACCGCCGTGGCCTGGCCGCGGACCGTGGCGCGCAGGCCGGCCACCGGGCGGTAGGTCTGCCCGCCGCTGCGGAAGGTGGGTCCCTGGGGAAGCGACCGCGCCAGCGCGCGGACGTCGGCGTCGGAGAGGACGGCGGGCTCCGCGACCGAGGTCGCGGGCACGAGCGCGAGGGCGAGGGCGAAGGCGAGGATGGTCCGGTTGTCCATGGTGTCCCTCAGTGTCCGAAGACGCGGATCTGCCAGTTGGTGAGCGTACCGGAGACGCCGTTGTTCCGGGCGTCGACCACCTTCACCGTCCAGGTCCCCGCGCTCCGTTCCCCGTAGAACGCGTTCGAGAGCAGGACCATGTCCACCGGGTTGCCGGTCTCGAAGGCGCTGCGGACGTTGAAGAGCATCGAGGTGGTCCCCTGGGGGCTGGTGAGCTGGACTCCCAGGTCCTTGATCTCGTTGTGGGTCGCGCTCCAGCGGATCTGCACCGCCTCGACGACGAGCCCCTGGCCGGCGGGAACGGTGATCGTGCTCGTCGCCCCGGCCACCCCGAAGTCGGGGATGGGGACCGCGATGGTCCCGCTCGAGACCCAGTCGCGGACCACCAGCGTTCCCAGCGTCCCCACCGTCCAGGTCCTGGCGAGCTCGATGGCCGCGTCCACGTTGACCGCGCCGAACCCGTACCAGTCGTGGAAGTCGTACCCGGCGGCGTTGGTGATCCAGGGCAGCTCGGCCACGTAATCACCCCCGGTGAGCGCGACGGTGACCGGGGCGCGGGACGGATCCACCTTGGTGGCCGTCCGGGCCAGGATGTGCTTCACGTCCCGCCACCCCAGGTCCGGGCGGGCGTCCAGGAGGAGGGCGATGGCGCCGGTCGTGGACGGAGCGGCGGAGGAGGTGCCGTTCATCCCGTTCGTGTAGTTGCAGGACCGGTTCTCCGGCCCGGCGGCGTCGAAGGCACTCGTGGTCACGCCGGTGCGCGCGTAGCCCTTCGTGCAGTCGGACTGGTCGGCCGTGACCATGGCCGGCTGGTACCAGTAGGCCGGCTTGCGCGGGTCGAGGCGCTCGTTCTCGCCGTACTCGCCGCCGGGCGCGGCCACCCAGATGGCCGAGCCGGCGGAGGAGTAGCTCGCCTTCACGCCGGACGCGTTGAGCGCCCCGATCACCAGGTTGTAGGGCAGCGTGTTGATCGGATCGGCGCTGACGTTCTGGCAGGTGACCCCGAGGCGGACGGCCTCGGCGCAGTCCACCGCCCGGGGCGGTCGCCCGACCGTGTAGTCGCCGAAGTTGTTCCCGGCGCTCTTCACGTAGACCGCTCCCTTCCGGCTGCGGAGCTGCGCCACGCCGAAGGCGTAGGTCTCGTCCACCTTCGGGTCCACGTCCTCCTGCGAGACGACGCTCGATCCCCAGCTCTGGTTGAAGACCCAGACGTCGTCCGACCTCGGGTTGGCCGGGGACTGCCCGAGCGACTTCTGCGTCATCTCCAGGGTCTGGGTCGAGTCGATCCAGGCGTAGCCGTTCAGGGTCACCCGGGGCGCGACGCCCATGCCGCCGACCTGGTTGTCGTAGGTCATGGCGGCGATCCCGGCCACGCAGGTCCCGTGGTCGCCGTCCGTCGCCCAGGTGTTGGTCGGGTTGGCGATCCCGGTCCTGAAGTTCCACGAGCCGTCCACCATGCGCGCGGCCAGGTCCTCGTGGGCCACCTCCAGGCCGGTGTCCATGATCCCCACCTTCACGCCCGCGCCGGAGAGCCCGAGGTCGTAGGCGCCCTGCAGGCGCAGGTCGGCGCCCGGCTCGCCGCCCACGTCGGCGAAGGCCGTCTGGCCGATGTTCACGAGGAACCACTCCTGGCCGGCGAGCGGGTCGCTCGTCCGCGTGGGGCCGATGGGCGCTCCCCGGACCACGCGAAGCGACGCGCTGCCGGTGAGGTTGCCGAAGGCGGCCGACACCGGCACCAGCACGCCGATCCGCGCCGAGGCGTCGGCGGCGGCCCGGCCGGTGGCGCTCACCGTGACCGCGGCCGGGGTGGCCGAGGTCCAGGTCGCACGAGACGTCACGTCCCCGGTCGTCCCGTCGGACCAGGTGGCGGTGGCGGTGAGCTGGAGCGCCTGGCCGGCCACGACGTCGCCGGTGCGCGGGGTGACGGCGACGCCGACCAGCGTCCCCGTCGCGATGGTGAAGGCGCTCGTGTTCTGCTTGCCCCCGAGCGCGGCCGTGACCGACCCCGTGGCGCCGGCCACCGCCGCGGGGGAGGCGGTGGCGAGCCCGGCCGCGGAGACGGCCACCACGGCCTCGGCCGAGGAGGTCCAGGTGGCCTGGGAGGTGACGTCCGCCGTGGAGCCGTCGCCGTAGGTGGCCGTGGCGGTGAGCTGCTGGGCCCCTCCCGGCGCCAGGGTGATCGCCGCGGGGGTGACCGCGACGGCGGAGATGGCCGGGGCGGTGACCGTGGCGGTGGCCGTGCCGGTGACGCCGGAGGCGGTGGCGGTGACGGACGCGGTGCCGATCGCCTGGCCGGTGAGGGCGCCGGTGGACGAGACCGAGGCCACGGTCGCCGTCCCCGAGGCCCAGGTGCACCCGGAGGTCAGGTCGGACGTCGACCCGTCGCTGAAGGTGCCGGTGGCCACGAGCTGGAGGGTGGCGCCGCGCGCCACGGTGACCGGCGCCGGACCGATGGCGATCGAGGCCAGCGTCGGCGAACCTCCCCCTCCGGATCCGCACCCGGCCGAGAAGGCGGCGGTGGCGAGGAGGGCGAGCAGGTTTCGGGTCGCGCGGCGCATGGGTGTCGATCGGCTCACGGTGCCTCCGGGAACGGGTCGACGCCGAGCGTTCCCCACCCGGCACCGGGGGGGGCAGCGGGAAGAAGGGTGGCGGGCCGAGAACCCTCCCCGGACAGGGCCGGGGTCCGTAGCACGCCGTCACCGTTCGTGCTACGTTCCGCGCCTCCGTGGCCGATCCGTCCCGATTGCTCCTCGCCGCGCTCCGGGCGGCCGCCTCCGTGCCGGGCACTCCGTGCGCCGGGCACGCCCGGCGCGCGCGTCGCTAGAGGTCGGGGCCGGCCATGCACATCCCCGACGGATTCCTCTCCCCCGTGGTGACCCTGCCCGCCTGGGCCGTGGCCACCCCCCTGTGGTGGCTCTCGGCCCGCCGCGGCCTGGGCGGGACCCCGGTCGAGTCCGTCCCGGTGGTGGGGTCGCTGACGGCGCTCGCCTTCGTGCTCCAGGGCATCGCCATCCCCGTTCCGGGCGGCACCTCGGTCCACCTCTCCGGCGCGGCGCTCCTCGCCATCCTCTACGGCCCCGCGACCGCCTTCGCCTGCCAGTCCCTCGTGCTCCTGCTCCAGGCCGTGCTGCTCGGCGCCGGCGGCGTCACCGTGCTCCCGGTGAACGCCATCGCGCTGGGGCTCGCCGGGCCGGGGGTCGCCTGGCTCGTGCACCGCGCCCTCGTCCGCGCGTCCGGGCGCGCGGCCGCCTTCGCGGGCGCCTGGGCCGGCACCCAGGCCGCCACCCTCGCGGTGGCGCTCGTGCTCGGCCTGCAGCACCGGCTCGCGCCGTCCTACATGCCGGTGCCCTTCGAGGTCACCGTGGTCGCCATGATGGTCCCGAGCCTCGCCGTGCTGGGCGTCGTCGAGGGGCTCTACACGGTGGCCGCGCTCTCGATCCTGCGGCGGGCGAGGCTCGTCGATGCCCGCTGAGCCGCGCCGCAGCCAGGCCCTCCTCGCCGCCTGGGTCGTGGCCGCCTTCGCCGTGTCCGCCACGACCGACCTCCGGATCCTCGGTGGCGCCTGGGCGGCGGCGCTCGTGCTTCTCCACCGCGGCGCCGGGCGCGCCCTGCGCCGCACGCTGCTCGTGGCGGCGCCGTTCGGCTTCGGGCTGCCCGCGATCTCCTGGGCCTGGCTCGCGTGGAGGGGCGGCGCGCCCCCCGCCGCGCCGTTCCTGGCCCTCTCGGCCCGGGCCACGCTCGTCGCCTTCCTCACCTTCTCGGTCCTGGCGCGGGCCGACCTCCTGCGGGCGCTCGCCCCGTTCCCCGCCGCGTCCCGGATCCTGGTGGTGTGCCTGGCGCAGGTCCACGCGCTCCGGATGCTCGTCGCCGAGTCCGGACTCGGGCTCCGCAGCCGGCTCCCGCGCCGCCCGCGCACCGGGGACGTCCTGCGCGGCTCCGGGGCGATCACGGCCACCCTCCTCTCCCTCTCCGTTCGCAACGCGCGTGACGTGGCCGACGCGCTCCGCTCCCGGGGCTTCGAGTGATCTACGCGCTGCACGACGTCGCCGTGGGCGCCGGGGGCCGGAGCGCCGTCCGGAGGATCTCCTTCTCGGTCGCCCCGGGGGAGCGCCTCGTCCTCCTGGGGATGAACGGATGCGGGAAGACCACGCTGCTCCGGGCCATGGCCGGGCTGGTCTTCCCGTCCGGGGGCGAGATCCGCTGGAACGGGACCCGGATCGACGCTGCGGCGCTCTCCGGCGCGGAGTTGCGGCGCAGGTTCCGCGGCGGGGTCGGGCTCCTCTTCCAGAACGTGGACGCCATGCTCTTCAACCCCACCGTGGCCGACGAGATCGCCTTCGGCCCCCGGCAGCTCGGGCTCCCCGACCCGCAGGCGCGGGTGGCCCGCTGGTCGGCGGAGCTCGGCCTCCGGGACGTCCTCGACCGGCCTCCCTTCGAGCTCTCGGGCGGGGAGAAGAAGCGGGTGGCGATCGCCGCGCTCCTGGCCTGCGATCCGGGCGTCCTGCTCCTCGACGAGGCCACCGCCAACCTGGACCCGGCCTGGGCGGGCCGGCTCGTGGACCTCCTCGCCGGCATGGACGGGCTCACCGTGGTCGCGGCCACGCACAACCTGTCGGTCGCCGAGGAGCTGGGGAGCCGCGCCCTCCTGCTCGCGCCGGGCGGCGACGGGCTGCTCCACGACGGGCCGACGGCCTCGCTCCTGCGCGACCCGATGCTGCTCGTGCGGAGCGGGCTCGCCCACCGGCACCGCCACCGGCACGGCGGCGCCGAGCACGCGCACTTCCACGTCCACGACGTGGAGTGACCGGCCCTACCCGCGCACCGGGGTCTGCACCTGCGGCGGCTGCGGCGCCTGCGCCGGGGGCTGCGACGGCGCCGGCGCCTCCGTGCCGGCGGGCGGGACGACCGGGGTGACGGGGTCGAGCGGCCCGGTCCCGGGCACGCACGCGTAGTCCACGCGGATCCCGTAGGGTCCGCCGGCGGGGCCGATCGGGTCGGCCATCGCCCCGGCGGTCGCCGGCGGAGGACCGCCGCGGGCCGGCCGCGACTCCTGGGACTGGCCGGTGACCCGGTACCGGCCGTCGCAGTGGCTGCTCATGATCTCCTTCGCGCTCTCCCAGGCCTTGTCGTTGTTGGCGGAGAGCATGAGGGATCCGCCGTCCGGGCGCGTGCCGATTCGCTCGGCCTTGCCCGGGGCGGCACAGGAGGAGAGGGCTGCGGCCAGTGCCAGGGCGAGCGGCGGGAAGGATCGGGCCATGCACCACCGGTACCACGGCGGCACCCGGCCCGCGAGGTTGCGTCCGGGGCGGAGCCCGGCGCATCATCCGGCGCGGAGGTCCCATGGACGCCGCCGCCCTGAACGGCCACCTCGAGAAGCACCTGCGGGTCGCCACCTTCCCGCTCGGAATCCGCCCGCTCCGGCCGGGCGAGCCCTTCCCGGCGAAGGCCCGCCGTCCCCTCGCCCAGTTGGGCGTGAAGGTCGCCATCTGCCAGGCGCTCGGGATCGCCCGGCGCTACGGCTGGACCATGGGTCTCGGGGGGGAGGATCTCTCCTGCCCCATCGCCCGGGCGGTCTTCGGGTTCGAGGAGCGAAACGCGTACTACGCCTCGGGCACCCTCGCCGACGGCATGTACGCCTCCTGCCGCGAGGCCGGCGCGCGCTTCGAGGACGCGCTCGCCAAGTACGATCCGGGTGAGATCGCCGGCGTCGTGGCGGGACCGCTCGACCGCATCGCGTACGTCCCCGAGACCGTCCTCGTCTACGGCAACTCGGCGCAGGTGCTGCGGTTGCTGAACGCCTGCCTCTTCGAGAAGGGCGGCGCGTTGCGGAGCGAGTTCTCCGGGCGCGGCGACTGCTCCGACATCATCATCCGCACCGGCAAGACCGCGGAGCCCCAGGTCATCCTGCCCTGCTACGGCGACCGAATCTTCGGGATGACCGCCGACGACGAGATGGCGTTCACCTTCCCCTTCCGCATGGCGGAGCAGGTGGTGAAGGGACTCGAGGGCACGCACGCCGGCGGGGTGCGCTACCCGGTGCCGATCTTCCTCCGCTACCAGGCCGACTTCCCGAAGAGCTACCAGGAGCTGGAGAAGCTCTGGGAGAAGGAGAAGGGCGGGTAGCGCCGCCCGGTACGGCCGGGTCAGCGGCTCGGCGGGTACTTCTGCAGCTTCCGCTGCAGGGACCGGCGGTGGATGCCCAGCCGGCGGGCCGTCTCCGAGACGTTGCCGGCGCAGTCGGAGAGCACCCGCTGGATGTGCTCCCACTCCGCCCGCGCCAGCGAGGGCGTGTCGATCTCCACCGTGGCCTCGGCGGTGCGGCCGGTCAGCGCCGCCACCACCTCGTCGGCGTCGGCCGGCTTGGAGAGGTAGCCCACCGCCCCGCGCCGGGTGGCCTCCACCGCGGTGGCGATCGACCCGTAGCCGGTCAGCATGAGGACCCGGGTGGCGGGATCGGTCGCGCGGAGCGCGTCGAGCACGTCGATGCCCGAGATGCCGGGCATGCGCAGGTCCACCACCGCGTACTCGGGCGCGTCGCGGCGGGCGATGCCCACGCCGGCCTCCCCGCTCGGCGCGGTGGTGACGTCGAAGCCCCGCTCGCGCAGGGCCTTCCCCAGCCGCTCCCGCAGCACCTCGTCGTCGTCGACGAGGAGGAGCGTGGGCCTCCCCTCGCGGATCGCGTCCTGGCTCATCTTTGTCCCTCCCGCTCGCCTTCCCGCTCGCCGGGCAGCGTGAGCCGGGCCGTGGTCCCCTGGCCGGTTCGCGACGCGATCTCGAGCGTCCCGCCCAGCTGCTCGAGCAGCGTGCGGGCGATGTAGAGCCCGAGGCCGCTGCCCTGGCCGGGCTCCTTGGTGGTGAAGAAGGGCTCCCCGGCGCGGGAGAGCACCTCCGCGGGCATGCCCGGGCCGCCGTCCTGCACCTCCACGGACACGCCCCCGTCGAGGCAGCGCACCCGGAGCCGGACCTCGCCGCCGCCGGACGTGGCCTGCAGCGCGTTCACGAGCACGACCCGCAGCGCCCGCTCCAGGCCGCGCAGCGGGCCGCGGATCCGGGTGTCGGCGCGGGCCAGCTCGGTCTCGACGCGCTCCGCGCCGGGCAGGCCGTCGAGGGCGCCGGTCACCCAGGCCGCCACCGGGAGCTCGACGATGGGCTCGCCGGCGTTCTCCCCGGCGCGGGCCGACATCTGCTGCAGGATCCCCTTGCAGCGGTCCACCTGGGAGCGGATGAGGCGCAGGTCCTCCAGCGCCCCGGGGCCGGCGCCGTCGCGGGAGAGCTCCCGGTCGAGCTCCTTGGCCGCGATGGCGATGGCCGAGAGCGGCGTGGCGAGCTCGTGGGCGGCCCCGGCGGCCAGGGTCACGAGCGAGGCGAGCTTGGCCCGCTGCTCGGCGAGGCGCCGCTCCCGGGCCAGCTCCTCGTCCCGGAGCGCCAGGGCACGGGACACGCGCTGGACGATGAGCACGATCACCGCGGCGGCGATGGCGACCGCGACCAGCATGCCGTACAGGTGCACGGCCATCATGGCCTCGTGCTCCTGCACGCCGAACGGGGCCCACTGCTGCATGGGGAAGAGCGCGCCGAAGGCCAGCACGCTCGCGACGGCCTGGGTCCAGGACCAGCGCGGCGGGAGCAGCACGGCGGCGAGGGCGACGTTCACGATGTAGAGCGTCGAGAAGGGGTTGAAGTGCCCGCCGGAGAGGTGCAGGAGGCCGGTGAGGATGGCGGTGTCGAGGAGCATCACCCCGGCCAGGACTCCGTCGGAGACCACCGGCTCCTTCCGGAGCCACGCCTGGAGCCCCACGTTCACGGCGACGGCCAGCCCCACCAGCACCCCGAGCGGGAGGAGCGGGAGCTGCATCAGCCCGGCCGCCTGCACCACCACGATCGCCGCCGATTCCCCGAGGATGGCGATCCAGTGGAGCTTGACGAGCCACTCGAGCTTGATGCGCCCGGGCTCGTGGACGAGGTCGTGCGTTCGGGTGGTCACCGGCCGGTCATCCTCCCAGAGGACGGCTCCCGCAGGTAGGGCGCTTTTGTCGCACCCCGGGGCGGGAGCGCTCTGGTAGGCTCCCCCACCCCAGGAGGGTCACCCCTTGCGAATCGTGTCGGCCGCCGAGGCCGTCTCCGTCATCCAGTCCGGCAACCGGGTCTTCATCCACAGCGTCGCCGCCGCCCCCCGGCGCCTCATCGAGGCGATGACCGCCCGTTCCGGGGACCTGAGCGTCGTCGAGATCGTCCAGCTCCACACCGAGGGCGACGCCCCCTACGCCGCCCCGGCGGTCTCCCGGAGCTTCCGGGTCAACTCGGTGTTCGTGGGTCCCAACCTGCGCGACGCCGTGCAGGAGGGGCGCGCCGACTACCTGCCGGTCTTCCTGTCCGAGGTCCCCAGGCTGTTCCGCTCCGGGATCCTGCCGCTCGACGTGGCCCTGGTGCAGGTCTCCCCTCCCGACCGGCACGGCTTCTGCTCGCTCGGCGTCTCGGTGGACGCCACCCGGGCGGCCGTGCAGACCGCCCGCACGGTCGTCGCCCAGGTGAACCGCCACATGCCCCGGTCCCACGGCGACGGGCTCATCCACGTGGACGACATCGAGTTCGGCGTGGAGGGGGACGACCCCATCCCCGAGGTGCACCACCCGGAGACGTCGGAGGTGGACCGCGCCGTGGGGCGCCACTGCGCCGAGCTCGTCGAGGATGGCGCGACCCTGCAGATGGGGATCGGGACCATCCCCGACGCGACGCTCGCCGCGCTCGCCGACCACCACCGCCTCGGCATCCACACCGAGATGATCTCCGACGGCGTGGTGGACCTGGTGGAGCGGGGCGTCGTCACCGGCGAGCTGAAGCGCGTCCACCCCGGCAAGATCGTGGGGGGCTTCGCCCTCGGCACCCGGCGGCTCTACGACTTCATGGACGACAACCCGCTCGTCCAGATGCTCGACATCGCCTACGTGAACGACCCGGAGGTGATCCGGCGCAACCCCCGGGTCACCGCCATCAACAGCGCGCTCGAGGTGGACATCACCGGGCAGGTCTGCGCCGACTCGATCGGCGAGCGGCTCTACTCGGGCGTGGGTGGCCAGATGGACTTCATCCGGGCGGCGGCCCTCTCCGAGGGCGGCAAGCCCATCATCGCGCTCCCGTCGGTGACCTCGGGCGGCGACTCCCGCATCGTGTCGCAGCTCAAGCCCGGGGCGGGGGTGGTCACGACCCGTGCGCACGTGCACTTCGTCGTCACCGAGCACGGCATCGCCGACCTCTTCGGCAAGAACCTGCGCCAGCGCGCCGAGGCCCTCATCGCCGTCGCCGACCCGCGCCACCGCGACGGGCTCGCCGCCGAGGCGCGGCGCCGCTTCGGGAGCTGGTAGCCGCGCCGCGCCGCGGGACGCCTAGAACCGCAGCTCGGGCGACGCGAGAAGCTGCACGCCGCCGATCCAGGCCCCGTTCATGGAGCCGCCCTCGAGCACGAGATCGAGGCCGACGCCGAATCGGTTCGTGCTGAAGAACCCGACCCCGAGGCCGGCCCGGCCCAGGAATCCCACCTTGGTGTCGGGACCGATGAGGACGCCGCCGCCGAACCGGAGCCGCCCCACGGTGTCGGACATGGGCGTGCCGAGCCGGACCAGGTAGTCGAGCGTCGGCTCGTAGGTCGTGACCTTGGCGGCGTGATCCACTTGCGTGCCGTCCTGCAGCACCGAGGCCTTCACCGTCCCGAAACCGATGAGGATGCCGACGCTGAGCGCGCTGGGCCCGCCCAGGTGGATGTCGATCTGGGGCCCGACCACGAACGGGACCCAGCTCGCGTAGGAGGTCGGCGCGCAGGTCCAGCCGGCGTAGCAGACGTACCAGTCGGAGTTGTAGATGCCGGCCCCGAGGTTCACCCGGATCGTGTTCCGCCATCCCTCCAGCTGGAGCGGCGGCGGCTTCTGGTCCGGCGGCAGGAAGGTGTACTGGGCCGCCGCCGGCGCGGACGCGACGAGCGCCACCGCGGCGACGGCTGCCCGGAGGGAGGAGCGCATGGCCCCTTTTATCGCATGGCCGCGCGGCCCGTACAGGAACCGGCCGGCGCCGATCAGGCGGGCTGCTGCGCCGGCGAGAGCCGGGGCAGGTGCACCCGCAGCGGCTCCAGCTCCTTCTCGCCGCTGACCCGGACCACCCGGTGGCTGGTGGGATCGCCGAGGACGCGGGAGACGAGCGCGTGGTTCAGGCCGTGGCCGCTCTTGTAGGCCTTGAAGTGGCCGATGACCGGCAGCCCGAAGAGGGAGAGGTCGCCGATGGCGTCGAGCACCTTGTGGCGGGCGAACTCGTCGGGGAAGCGTAGCCCCTCCGGGTTCAGGATGGAGAACTCGTCCACGACGATGGCGTTCTCGAGGCTGCCGCCCCGGGCCAGGCCGGCCTTCTTCATGGCCTCGATGTCGCGGAGGAAGCAGAAGGTGCGGGCCCGCGCCACCTCCCGCTCGTAGTTCCGGTCGGAGAAGTCGAAGCGGAAGGCCTGGTCGGTGACCAGCGGGTGCTTGAAGTCGACCGTGAACTCGACGGAGAGGGCGGAGGCGGGCTCGAGCCGGGCGAGCTTGTCGCCGTCGCGAACCTCCACCGGGCGCTCGAGGAGGATGAAGCGCTTGCCGGCGCGCTGCTCGGCGATGCCGGCCTCGCGCACGAGCGCCACGAAGGGAGCCGACGAGCCGTCCAGGATGGGGATCTCCGGGCCGTCCACCTCGATCCGGCAGTTGTCGATCCCCATGCCGGTGAGCGCGGAGAGGACGTGCTCCACCGTGTGCACCCGGGCCTTGCCGACCGCCAGGTTGGTGGAGAGCGTGGTGTCGACCACGTGATCGGCGCGGGCCGGGATCTCGACGCCGAGGTCCATCCGGACGAACCGGACCCCGCTGTCGGCGGGGGCGGGCGCGAGCGTGAGGGTGGCGGGGCGGCCCGAGTGCAGGCCGACGCCGGCGCAGGTCACGCGCTTCGCCAGGGTTCGCTGGTTCCAGTAGCCCATTCGTTCCTGCCTCCCGGACGTCCACCATCCCGCCATGCCGCACCGCGTAAAGCACGACGCGCCGGATTCAAAAGCAATAACGGTGCCGGGGTGGTCCGGTTTCGCTACCCTGAGGCCTCAAAAGGGTATGCGTCCGATATGACGAAGCTTTAACTCGGATGGCCCTCCCCGGCCAGATTTTTCCCGCCGGGGTCCCTGTCGCCCTTGCCGAACGACCCTGACAAGGTTGTCGCGGTTTGCACCCGCGCGCAGTTCCAGGGAGTTTCGGGTATACGACCGGAAGGGAGGGCCGGCGCGGCCGGGGCTCCCCGACCACGTGATCCCACTGAAGAACGACATCCCGGTGCGGACGGCCCCGATCGTGACCTGGGCCCTGCTCCTCTCGAACGCGCTCGCCTTCGCCTGGCAGGCGTGGTTCGCGCTCCAGATCACCGGCGTCGCCGGATCGGAGGGGATGCCCCTCGCGGAGGTGCTCCGGCGCCTCGACCAGGGTATCAACTACACCGCGCTCATCGGAGGGGCGATCCCGTACGAGGTGGTGACCTTCCGTGACATCGGGCCCCGCGACCTCGTGCAGCCGCCGTTCACCGTGCTGACCGGGATGTTCCTGCACGGCGGGATCTTCCACCTGCTCGGCAACCTGCTCTTCCTCTGGGTGTTCGGCCCCAACGTCGAGGACGTGCTCGGCCGGGTGCGGTTCATCGGGTTCTACCTGGCGAGCGGGATCGCCGCGGCCGTGGCCCAGACGCTGCTCTCGCTCGCGCAGGGCGATCCGCTCATGCCCATGGTGGGCGCGAGCGGCGCCATCGCCGGCGTCATGGCGGCGTACATGGCGTTCTTCCCACGCGCGCGGGTGCTCACCGCCATCCCGATCTTCTTCTTCGTCCGGGTGGTCCACCTCCCGGCCGGCTTCTTCATCGGGCTGTGGTTCGTGCTGCAGCTGCTCTACGCCTTCCTGGGCGGGCTCGGGTCGGGCGTGGCCTTCTTCGCCCACGTGGGCGGCTTCGTGTTCGGCTGGGTGGTGACGAAGGCGCTCGTGCTGGCACGGGGGCGCCGGGGACGGATGCCGATCGGATGAGGGCGCGGGCTGCCCCGCGCACCCCCGATCGTCAGAAGAGCGGTTCCTGGGGTCCGCGCGGGCGGTCGCGGCCCAGGTGGGCCCAGGCCGGCGGGAGCGCGACCCGCCCCCGGGGCGTGCGCGCGAGGTAGCCCTCGCGCACCAGGAAGGGCTCGTAGACGTCCTCGATGGTGTCCCGTTCCTCGCCCACGGCGGCGGCGATGGCCTCGATGCCGACCGGGCCGCCGGCGAAGGTGTCGACGACCACCGAGAGGATGCGGCGGTCCATGGCGTCGAGTCCGGAGGCGTCGACCTCGAGCCGATCCAGCGTCCGGCGAACGATGGCGGGGTCGATGCGGCCGGATCCCTCGACCTGCGCGAAGTCGCGGGCGCGCAGGAGGAGCCGGATGGCGATGCGCGGCGTGCCGCGCGCGCGTCGGGCCAGCTCCTCGACGCCGTCGGCCTCGACCGGGAGCGCGAGCTTGCGCGCCGCGCGGACGGCGATCTCCTTCAGGTCGGCCGCGGCGTAGTAGTCGAGCCGCTCCTGGATGGGGAACCGGTCGCGGAGCGGGCTCGCGAGCAGCCCGGTGCGCGTGGTGGCCCCGACGAGGGTGAACCGCTCGAGCTTCATCTCCATGGTCTGCGCGCCCAGGCCGGCGCCCAGGACCACGTCGAAGCGGAAGTCCTCCATGGCCGGGTAGAGGGCCTCCTCGACCGCGGGGGACAGGCGGTGGATCTCGTCGATGAAGAGGATGTCGCGCGGGGCGAGCGCGGTGAGCAGGCCGGCCAGGTCGCCCTTCTTCACGAGCGCCGGGCCGCTCGTGACGTGCAGGGTCACCCCGAGCTCGGTGGCCAGGATGTGGGCGAGCGAGGTCTTGCCCAGGCCGGGGGGGCCGGAGAGGAGCACGTGGTCGAGTGCCTCGCCGCGCTTGCGCGCAGCCTGGGCATAGACGCGGAAGTTGTCGACGAGCTTCCGCTGCCCGACGTACTCGTCGAAGGTGGCCGGGCGCAGCGACTGCTCGAGCCGCTCCTCGCCCTCCTGGGCCTTCCCGGAAACCTCGCGCACCGGACGGACCGACATGCGGGTAATGTAGCACCCGTGTCCGACCGGCTCGACGGGCGATGGGGTGCGCTCCGCGCGACGGCGGCCCTCCTCGTGGCCGGCGCGGTCGCCGGCTGCGGTCCGATGCGCTCGCTCGACCCGCCGGTCCCCCCGGAACCGACCCCCTGCACGCGGGCGACCGCCGTGGGGGCCGACACGGTGGTGATCACCGCCGGGGTCTGCAATCCGTGGTGCATCCACGTGGCCGCGGGCGCGTCGGTGACCTTCCTGAACGGCGACCCGGCCCTCTACTACCTCACCGCCGAACCGGTCTTCCCCTACGACCTGCAGGTCCCGGGCTACGCGGGTGCGGTGACCCTGCCGCTCCCCGTGGGCGCCGTCACCTGGACCGCGGTGCAGGCGCCGTCGGCCACCGTGACCGTGTTCGTCGAGTGAGGCCGCCGCTACCCGCGCAGGCGCTTCAGCGCGTCGCGCAGGAGGTCGTCGAGCGACCGCCCCTCGAGCTCCCCGGAGAGGGCCTCGACCGCCTGGGCCGCCTGCTGCGGTCGGTAGCCCAGGCCGAGGAGGGCCTGCTCGAGCTGCTCGGCGACGCCCTGCGGGCGCCTGCCCGGACGTGGCGCGGCCGCCCGCGCGAGCGACACGAGCTTCTCCCGCAGCTCGACGACCAGCCGCTCGGCGGTCTTCTTCCCCACGCCGGGAACCTTGGTGAGGCGGGCCACGTCCCCCGAGGCCACCGCCGAGGCGAGCTCGCGCGCCTCGATGCCGGAGAGGATGTTCTGGGCCGCGCGCGGGCCGACGTTCTTCACGCCGATGAGGGCGCGGAAGACCGCCTCCTCCTCCTCGGTGGCGAAGCCGTAGAGGTCGAGGGCGTCCTCGCGAACGTGGGTGTAGATGCGGAGCCGGACCGGCTCACCGGGCGGCAGCGCCGCGGCGCAGGGCGCCGACACGTGGACCAGGTAGCCCACGCCGTGGACGTCGAGCACCACCGAGCCCTCCCGCTTCTCGACCACCGCTCCCTCGAGGCGGGCGATCACGGGCTGCCCCGGGCCGCCGCGCTGCCCACGTGGCAGACGGCGAGCGCGATGGCGTCGGCCTCGTCGGCCAGGCGGGCCTCGACGCCGAAGAGCGCGCGCACCATGTGGACCATCTGCGCCTTCTCGGCGCGCCCGTTCCCGGTGAGGGCGAGCTTCGCCTGCTGGGGCGCGTACTCGTGGACCGGGACGCCGGCGCGGGCCGCCGCGGCCAGCACCACCCCCCGGGCCTGACCGAGCACCAGCGCCGACCGGGGGGAGACGCCCGCGAAGACGGTCTCGACCGCCACGGCGTCGGGTCGGGCGCGCGCGAGGACCGCCTCGAGGCCCTCGAGCACGAGCGCCAGCCGGCGCGGCAGGTCGTGGTCGCCGGGCACGAGCACCCCCGACTCGACCACCCGGAGCCGGGAACCCGTCCTCGCCACCACGCCGTAGCCGCACCGCTGCGTGCCCGGATCGACGCCGACGACCACCACGCACGCATGGTGCCACGGCTCTGAATGCCCGTCCAGTACCGGCACTCCCGCCGGCGGGCCGTTCATCCGGGCGAGCGGGCCGCCGGGATCGCCGTCCCGGCGGGCTTCCCGAGGGCGAGGAGCCCGGCCGCGAGCGCGAGCCCCGCGCCGGCGCCCAGGGCGAGCCGCCAGCCGGCCACGAACGAGACCCGCTCCCCGAGCTCGAAGAGCGCGCCGCCGGAGGCGACGCCCACCACCATCCCGACGTTGCGCGCCGTGGCGAGGAGGCCGCCGCCGGATCCCAGGCTGGCCGGGGGCAGCGCGCCCATCACCGCGCTGTTGTTGGGCGGCTGGAAGCAGCCCATCCCGGCCCCTTCCAGCGCGAGCAGGAGCACGATGACCGGCATCGGCGTCGCCCCGTCCGCCGACGCGAGACCGGCGAGGCTCGCGGCGAGGAGGAGGCCGCCCACGGCCTGCGGGCCCCGCGGGCCGAACCGGTCGGAGAGCCACCCGGAGACCGGCGACGTGAGCATGAGCGCGAGCGGCACCACGGTGAGGGCGGCGGAGAGCCCGACGCGTCCCAGCCCCTTCACGTCGGAGAGGAAGAAGGGCGAGAGCAGCATCTGGTGGAAGACCGCGGCGTAGGTGAGCAGGGCGGCGATGAGCCCGAGCGCGACGGTCCGGTCGCCGAGCAGCGCGGGGTCGACGAGCGGCGCCCGGGCGCGCCGCTCGACGCGCCAGAGCACGACCGCCGCCATCACCGCCCCGACCACCAGCGCGAGCGCGGTGCGGGTGGCGTGGGGAGCCGCCTCGAGCGCGCCGATGGCCACGCCGAGCGTCACGCCCAGCCAGGCCGCCCCGGGCAGGTCGAAGCGCGCGCCCCCGGGCGCCGGGTCGGCCGGGAGCGCGCGCCAGGCCCAGACGGCGCCCGCCACGCCCACCGGCAGGTTCACCAGGAAGACCCCGTGCCACCGCGCGAAGGCCAGGATGGCGCCGCCGGCGGGGGCCCCGGCGGTCAGCCCGGCCGCGACGACGCTGGACACGAGGCCGAGGGCCTGGCCGCGGCGCTCCCGCGGGAAGGTGGCGGTGACGATGGCCGGACCCATCGACATCATGGCCGCGGCGCCCAGCGCCTGGACGGCGCGGGCCGCCACCAGCGCGGGGAGCGACCAGGCCACGCCGCACAGGCCCGAGCCCAGCGTGAAGACGAGCATCCCCCCGGTGAAGACCCGGCGGCGCCCGAGCACGTCCCCGAGTCGCCCCGCGGCGAGGAGCGTGGCCGAGATGACGAGCAGGTAGACGCTCACCACCGCCTCGACGCCGCCGATGCTGGCGCCGAAGTGCCCCCGGATCGAGGGCAGGGCCACGTTCACGATGCTGCCGTCGAGCGTGGCCATGAAGACCCCGACGGCGACGGCGGAGAATCCCCACCAGGGAGATCGCGTGGAGGCGTCGGGCATGGCCGGGCGAGCTTACCCCGCTTGGTCCCGCGGGCCGGCTTCGTTATCTTCGCGCGCCCGTGCCCTTCCCCTCCCCCACCCGCGCCGAGGTGCGCGCCCTCCTCCGTCTCGCCGTGCCGCTGGCGCTCGCCAACGCCGGCCAGTCGCTCATGAACGTCGTGGACGCGGCGGTGGTGGGGCGCGCCGGGGCGACGCAGCTCGCCGGCGTGGGCCTGGGCTCGCTGCTCTTCTTCGCCGTGGGCGTGGTCGGCATGGGGACCATGATGGGGATCGACCCGCTCGTCTCCCAGTCGGTGGGGGCCGGCGAGCACGCCCGGGCCCGCCACTTCCTCTGGCAGGGGGCCTGGCTCTCGCTCGGGCTGGCGGCGGCGCTGGCGATCCCGCTGGCCCTCCTGCCCCTCCTGCTCGTGCCGGCGGGGATCGACGCCGAGCTGGCCCGGAGCGCCGGCGGTCACCTGCTCGCCCGGATCCCGGGCCTCCCGGCGCTCCTCTTCTTCTACGCGGCCCGCGCCTACCTCCAGGGTGCGAACGCCACCCGCCCCATCCTCCTCGCCGCGGCGCTCGCCAACGTCGTGAACCTCCTCCTCGACCTGATCCTGGTCTTCGGCGGCGCCGGCCTGCCGGCCTGGACCGGGCCGCTCCGAGCCGTCCCGGCGCTCGGAGCGGTGGGCTCCGGCATCGCCACCACCGTCGCGACCTGGGCCATGGCCGGCTTCGTCGCCTGGGCCGCCGGCCGCGTGCGGGTCGAGGCTCCCTGGGTGCGCCGCCCGGTGGGCCGGGAGATGCGACTCGCCGTGAAGCTGGGGGCGCCGGTCGGGCTGCACATGATGGCCGAGGTCGGCCTCTTCGCGCTGGTGGGCCTGCTCGCCGCCCGGCTCGGGACCGTGCCCATGGCCGCGCACCAGGTGGCCATCGCGCTGGCCTCGTTCTCCTTCAACGGCGCGGTGGGCATCGGCAACGCCGGCTCGGTCCGGGTGGGCTGGGCGGTGGGCGCGCGGGACACCACCGCGGCGCGGCGCGCGGGCCTGGTGGCCTTCGCGGCCGGCGCCGCCATCATGTCGGCCTGGGGCCTGCTCTTCCTCCTGCTCCCCGGGTTCTTCGCCCGGATGATGAGCTCCGACGCGGCGGTGATCGCCGCCACCACGCCGCTCCTGCGCGTGGCCGGCCTCTTCCAGGTCTCCGACGGGATCCAGGCGGTGGGAGCCGGCGTGCTCCGCGGCGCGGGGGACACCCGCTTCACGCTGTGGGCCAACCTGCTCGGCCACTGGGCGCTGGGATTCCCCGCCGCCATCCTCCTCGGCCTCGTGCTGGGCGGGGGCGTGACCGGGCTGTGGTGGGGGCTGCTCGCCGGGCTCTCCACCGTGGCGCTCGCGCTCTTCCTCCGCTTCCGCCGCATCTCCCGCCGGGAGATCGTCCCGGTGCACCGGGGCGTGACGGGGCAGGAAGCCTCGCCTGGATCGCCGTGACCGGTTATGCGAGGCCGGTGACGACCGCGCGCGGAGGAACGAATTGACCGACGAACGGCCCGCCCCGCCTCCCGGGGCCCTGCCCCGCTCCCCCGAGGTCGAGGCGCGAATCGCCGCGGCCCTCGCCGCCCTCCCGCCCGGCCACGTCCCGCGCACCCGCCACCGGGACGGGTCGCTCCCGCGCTTCGTGAACCGGCTCGTCGCCGAGACCAGCCCGTACCTGCGCCAGCACGCGCACAACCCGGTCGACTGGCACCCCTGGGGCGAGGAGGCCTTCGCCGAGGCGCGACGCACCGGGCGACCGGTGTTCCTCTCGGTGGGCTACGCCACCTGCCACTGGTGCCACGTCATGGAGGAGGAGTCCTTCGAGGACCCGGAGATCGCCCGGCAGCTCAACGAGAGCTACGTTCCCGTCAAGGTGGACCGGGAGGTGCGGCCCGACGTCGACGCCGTGTACATGACCGCCGTCCAGGCGCTCAACGGCCACGGCGGCTGGCCCATGAGCGTGTGGCTCGACGCCGAGCGCCGCCCGTTCTTCGCCGGCACCTACTTCCCGGCCCGCGACGGCGACCGGGGCGCCCCGCGCGGCTTCTCCTCCCTCCTCCGGGACCTCGCCGCCATCCACCGGCAGGACCCCGGACGGGTGGCCCGCGCGGCGACGTCCATCGTCGAGGCCGTGCGGGTGGCCATGTCCGGTGCGCCGGCCGACGGGAGCCTCCCCGGGACCGAGGTCCTCGTCGCCGCGCAGGCCTACTGCGCGCGCATCTTCGACCCGAAGCACGGCGGCGTGCGCGGCGCACCGAAGTTCCCCTCCAGCCTGCCGGTGCGGCTCCTGCTCCGCCACCACCGGCGCACCGGCGACGTCCGGTCGCTGGAGATGGCCGTCCGCACGCTGGAGGCGATCGCCGCGGGCGGCATCCACGACCAGGTCGGCGGCGGCTTCCACCGCTACGCCGTCGACGAGCTCTGGCTCGTGCCCCACTTCGAGAAGATGCTCTACGACAACGCGCTCCTGTCGCTCTCCTACGCGGAGGCCTTCCAGGTGACGCGCCGCCCCGACTTCGCGCGGGTGCTCCGCTCCACCCTCGACTACGTGCAGCGTGAGTTGACCTCGCCGGAGGGCGCGTTCTGGTCGGCGACCGACGCCGACTCGGAGGGCGAGGAGGGACGCTTCTTCGTCTGGAGCGAGGGGGAGATCCGGCAGATCCTCCGGGAGGAGGCCGACCGCTTCATCGCCTTTCACGGGGTGACGCGGCGGGGGAACTTCGAGGGGTCGAACGTGCTCTCGGTCCCCCACCCCGACGAGCGGGAGTGGGAGGCGCTCGCCGGAGCCCGCGAGACCCTTCGCGGCGAGCGGGAGGAGCGGCCGCATCCGCTGCTCGACGACAAGGTGCTCGCCGCCTGGAACGGCCTCATGATCTCGGCCATGGCGGTGGGCGGCCGGGTGCTCGGCGAGCCCCGGCACGTGGAGGCCGGGGCCCGCGCGGCCGGCTTCCTCCTCGACCGCCTCCGGGTGGGCGGCAGGCTCCAGCGCAGCTTCCGCGACGGGCGCTGCTCCGGCCCCGGCTTCCTCGAGGACCAGGCGTTCGTGGTCCAGGGGCTCCTCGACCTGTTCGAGTCCACCCTCGACCGCCGCTGGCTCGCGGCGGCGCTGGAGCTGGCCGGGCAGTGCGAGACGCTCTTCGCCGACCCGGCCGGCGGCTGGTTCCGGACCGCCTCCGACCACGAGACGCTGGTGGCGCGCGAGAAGCCCGGTCACGACGGTGCGGAGCCGAGCGGCGCCTCGGTGGCCGCGCTCTCGGCCCTTCGCCTCTCGTCCTTCACCGGCGACGCGGGCTGGCGCCGGGTGGCGGAGGGCGCGCTGCGGACCCACGCCCCGGTGCTCCTGCAGCAGCCCGCCGCGCTCCACGAGATGCTGCTCGCCGTCGACTTCGCCACCGACGCCGTTCCCGAGGTGGTGCTCTCCTGGCCGGCGGGATCCCCACCCCCGGCGGACCTCCTCGCCGTGCTCCGGACCACCTTCCTGCCCAACCGGGTGATCGCCGGGGCCGAGGAGGGGGCGGCCACCGAGGCGCTCGCCGCGCTGGCGCCGATCGTGCGGGACAGGGTCCCGGTGCGGGGCCAGCCCACCGCGTACGTCTGCGAGCACGGGACGTGCCGGCTCCCGGTCACCGATCCCGGCGCGCTCGTCGCCGCCATCGGCCCGGTCCGTCCGCTGTAGCGGGGCGCGCCGCCCGGTCGGTGCGTCAGGCCCCGGTGACGCGCCGGACCACCTCGCGCGCACGGCCGGGATCGTTCGAGACGATGGCCGCCACGCCCATGGCGGCGAGCCGCTCGACCTCGGCCGGGTCGTCCACCGTCCAGACCAGCACCGGCACCCCCCGGCGCCGCAGGTCCCCCACGCGCGCCGGCGTGGCGTGCTCCCGCGCGAGGTGGAGCGCCGACGGACCGACGGCGCGCAGCACCAGGCCGGCGCGCGCCCAGGAGAGCGCGCCCCGGTCCACGAGGAACCCGGTCGCCACGTCGGGGGCGAGGGCGCGGAACGCGGAGAGCAGGAGCGCGCTGAACGAGGAGACGACGACCCGTGGCTCGGCGCGGAACTGCCGGATGGCGCGCAGGGTCGCCACGGCGAGGCCCGCATCGGGGACGCGCCCGCCCTTCAGCTCGACGTTGACGAGCGCCTCCGGGAAGGCGTCGAGGACGTCGTCGAGCGTGGGCACCCGCTCGCCGGCGAAGGCCTCCCCCCGCCAGCGCCCGACGTCGAGCTCGCGGAGGCGCGCCAGGGTCGCGTCCGCGACGCGCAGCGGGGACTGCCCGGTGCGGGCCAGGTCGGCGTCGTGGACGACCACCGCCTCCCCGCTCCGGCATCGCCACACGTCGAGCTCGAACCCGTCGGCCCCGGTCGCCAGGGCGCGGGCGAAGGCCGCGAGGGTGTTCTCGGGGGCCTCGGCGCTGGATCCCCGGTGGCCGAGGACCAGGGGGCGGCCGGGAGCGGTCGGGTAGCTCGGAGGGTGCAAGCCGCGTTATGCTACCGCCCATGCGACTCGGTTTCGGCGAGATTCTCATCGTCCTCGTCGTCGTCCTGCTGATCTTCGGTGCCAACAAGATCCCCCAGCTGGGCGACGCCCTGGGCAAGGGAATCAAGAACTTCCGCAAGGCCACCGGCGGCGGGGACGACGCCATCGACGTGACCCCGCCGAAGCAGGAGGCCGGCCAGATCGGCTCGGCCCCGGACCGGACCCCGGCGGGGGAGAAGACGCCCGCCGCCTCCCGCAAGTCCTAGCCACGCGACGCGAGCAGCCGCCGCGCCGCCTCCCGCACCACCGGGTGCAGGGTCGCATCCGCGGCGATCTCCACGACGGCCGCCCGCGGCAGCGTCGGGAGCAGGTGCAGGGCGATCCCGGTCTCCACGTAGGGATTGCGGGCCAGCGCGCGGCGCACGGCCAGCCGGTTGCGGAAGCGCGGGTCCTCGTGCAGCACGCGGAGCGCCTCCGGCCGCACCGGGCGGCGGGCGGCGAGGCGAGCCGCCACCTCCTCGGTGACGAGCGGGTTGCGCAGGAGCTCCTTCAGGACCGACGGCTCTCCCTCGGCGGCGAGGCGGGAGAGCAGGTCGGGATCGCGGCGCAGCCGGGCCAGCGACTTCTTGTGACCGAGCGTGAGCGCCGCCGCCACCGGGTCCGACCGGTCCCGGGGCGCCTCGTAGCTGCGCCGCGGGGCCGGGGAGAGGAAGAGCGCCGCGACCTCCGGGAGGGACCGCGCGCGGGCCTCGGCGTAGGCGTCGGCCCGCCACCCGTAGCCCAGGCCGGCCGGGGGATCGAGGAGCGCCTGGCCCACCGCGGCCAGGGCCGGACCACCCCACCGCTCCCCCGCCGCGCGGACCAGCGCGGCGAGCAGGACCACCGCCTCGGCCGGCTCCATCCGGGAGAGCCGGCGGGCCGCGGCGCCCGCCCGGATTCCCCCCTCCGGGAGCGCGCAGAGCCCGCGCGCGAAGCGCTCGGCGCCGGCGGCGGAGCCGGGGGACCCCACGGCTAGCGACCCGGGGACGGGACGGGCTCGGCCCGGAAGCGGACCGTGGCCAGGTCGCCGTCGGGCACCGGCAGCACCGCGAGGAAAGGAACGTCGGTGCCCGGGACGATCCGCGGCGTGGCGCCGGGGGCCAGCCGCCCGCGGAGGTGATCCAGGTCCCCGGCGGTGCGCGCCGTGGCGAGGTCCTCGACGGAGGGGACCGCGCCGGCGACGGCGGTGGCCGCGGCGATGGGAACGCCGGCCCGCTCGAGCACCACGCGCACCGCGACCGGTCCGGCGATCGGCTCGTGCGTCGCCCGCAGGGTCCCCCGGACGACGACCAGGGAGTTGCCGGGAGTCCCCTCGTAGACGGCGCCACGCAGGTCGCCCAGCTCGAGATCGGCGTGACCCCCGCGCGGCCAGCGGAGGAGCGAGCCCAGGCCGTCCCCGCGCCACCAGAGCACGATCCCGAGCGTGACCACGAGCAGCGCCGCGAGGGACACCACGTTCATGGTGAGCGCCCGGGCGCGGGCCGGATCGATGCGCCGGGGCGACGCGACGAGGTCCGTCGACTCCGGGATGGTCGCGACGGCGGGATCGTCCGCGGGGACGGCGCCCCCTCCGGCCACGGGCTGGTCCGTCGCACCGGCGGGCGGGGTGGCCGGGAGCACGGCGCCGACCTGCCGCGTGGGCCCGTCCTCCACCGTCTCGAACCCCGGATCGGCCGGCACCTCCGCGCGTGCGAGGTCGACCTCCTGGAAGCCGTCCGGGCCCACCTCGATGGGCCGGGACGCCTCCGGCTCGCTCCAGCGCCCGGCGCCCTCCCGGCCCGGCGTCGGCGCCGGCGCCCGCTCCTCGAGGGAGAGCCCGTCGTCCACCTCCAGCTGGACGTCCGGTTCCGGCGCAGATCCGGGTGGAGGCGACGGCGGGACGGGGACCGCGCCGGTCCGCTCCAGCGCGGAGAGATCGGTGACGGGGAGCCCGTCGAGGAAGCGGTCGTCGGAGAGGGACGGCTCCGGGAACGGGGGCGCCTGCGGGGCGGGCGGCGGCCCGGGCTCCTGCGCGGCGAAGGCCGCGAACGGGTCGGCGGCGAGCGAGAGTCCGGTGTTCGACCCGGGCTCGGCCGGCGCTCCGGCGGCCACCTCCAGCACGCCCGTCGGCCAGCCCCCCGTGCCGGTGGGCTCGGTGGACGGCGGGTGGGCGCCCGGCGGCTCCGGTGCCGCGAGGACGTCGGAGTGTGGGGGGAGGTGCGCCTCGCCGGACGGGGGAGCATCGGCCGCGACGGGCACCGGCTCCGGGGCGGGGGGGACCTCCGCGGCGATCGGCTCGGGCCGGGGGCCCGCGACCTGGAAGAACGTCCCGCACCGCGCGCAGTGGATTCGCGCGCCGCGCGGGCCGATCTTCCCGTCGGCGACTCGGAATCGAGTTCCGCACGAGGTGCACGCGACGATCATGCCGAAATCCCTGGGTTCCGGCGCAAACCTAGCACCGCTCCCCCTTGACACCAAGCGTCGAGCCTTGAACAATGCCGCAGTGCGGCAGGACTCTCACGCCGAATCTCCCGCGAAGGGCCGAGATCTCCCATGAGTGAACAGCAGACGGTGGACGTGGAACCTACCTCCTTGGGGCGTGAACCGAAGGTGATCAAGCGGTACGCGAATCGCAAGCTCTACGACACGGTGGAGTCGCGCTACGTCACGCTGGAGGAGATCGCGGAGATGGTGAAGGCCGGGACCGAGGTTCGGATCCTCGACAACCGGACCAAGGAGGACCTCACCAGCGTCACGCTCGCCCAGATCATCTTCGAGGAGGAGAAGAAGACCTCCAAGATGAGCCTCCGCACGCTGAAGGACCTCATCCGCCACGGCAGCGAGCGGGCGCAGCACATCGTCGAGGAGGCCCAGGCCGACCTCCGCGACCGGGTGCAGACGCTCATCCCGCGGGTCCAGGCAACCGGCGACCGCGCCAAGGACCTGGTCGCCGCCTCGCAGGAGGCGGTCTCCCAGTTCCAGCGCAAGGTCGACGAGCGGGTGCGCGCCGCCATGGACGGCGTGGCCAACCTCCCCGAGCTGCGCCGCGATCTGCAGCAGCTCACCGCCCGGCTCGAGGACCTCGAGCGGCGGCTCGCCGACCTGGATCGCTAGGCGGCGGGCGCCGGCCCGTCCCAGATCGCGCGCGCGATCCCGGCGAGCGCGACGGCGCCGGACGAGCGAGGCGCGTACTCGAAGATGGTCCGGCCGTGGCTCTGCGCCTCGTCGATCTTCACCGAGAACCCGAGCGGCGGCGCCAGCCTTCCGGGGAAGCGCTCCCGGAGCTTCTCGAGGATCTCGCCGGCGAGCTGGGTCTTCCGGTGCAGCGTGGGCACCACCAGCGTGACCTCGGGTGACCGTCCGGTCTCGCGGCGCAGGGATGCGAGGCTGTCCAGGATCTCGGCGCACCCGTCGAGCGCCAGGTAGGTGAGCCCCACCGGCAGCACCACCTCGGTGGCGGCGCGCAGGACGTTCTCGGTGACGAGCGAGACCGAGGGCGGCGCGTCGATGAGCACGGCGTCCCAGGCTTCCTCCGGCACGTCGTCGAGCCGGCGCCGCAGGCGGTCGGCCCGGTCGGCGAGGTGCGCGACCTCGACCGGGAAGCCGGCCAGGTCCTTGTTGGCCGGGAGGAGGTCCAGGCCGGGCACGCCGGTGGGCCGGGCCACGTCGCGCACGGAGAACGTCTCGCCCACGAGCACGTCCCGGACGGTGGGCGCGAGCCCGCGCACGTCGACGCCGAGCGCCTTCCCGGCGTGCCCCTGCGTGTCGAGATCGGCGACCAGCACGCGCTTCCCGCGGGTCCCGGCGATCCAGGCCGCCGTGCTCACGCAGAGCGTGGTCTTGCAGGTGCCGCCCTTCTCGTTGACGAAGGCGATGCGCCGCATGTCCGCCGCGCCCGGGACGGCCTACGTCCCGCCGTCGGCCCGGGCCCCGGGGTCGCCGCCCGGCGGGCCGTCCGCGTCGTCGTCCTGGCCCGCCTCGGCGCGGGCCAGCCGCGCGGAGAGGCCGTCGAGCAGCTCCTCCATCTCGGCGAGCCGCCCCTTCAGCTCCTCGAGGTCGCGCGCGGAGGGGACCTGCGCCGCGTCGAGCGCGGCGCGCCGGATCCGGTCGAGGCGATCGCGGGCCTCCCCGGCCGCGGCCAGGAGCGCCTGGAGCGCCGCGCCGGCCGTCTCCGGCGAGAGCACGCGCCCGACCTGGCGCTCGCCGGCCGCGCGGGCCTGGCGCAGCAGCGGGTGATCGAGGAGGGAGCGGAGCATGTGGACTTCTCCCCCCCCCGACGATAGCTTGTCAAGCGTCGTGTCCGGCTCCCTCCTGCTCGATCGCCGCCTCGTCGTGGTCACGGGCAAGGGAGGGGTGGGCAAGTCCACCGTGGCCGCCGCCCTGGCGCTGCTCGCGGCCCGGCGCGGCAAGCGCGTGCTCGTCGCGGAGGTCGACGCGCGCGAGCGGATCGCCCCCATGCTGGGCGGGCGCCCCTCCGGTCCGGTGGTGCGCCAGGCCGTCCCCGGAATCTCCACCGTCAACGTCGACCCGCGCCACGCCCTGGAGGAGTACGCCCTCCTGGTGGTGAAGGTGCGCGCCATCTACCAGGCGGTCTTCGAGAACCGCGTGGTGCGCTTCTTCCTGCGGGCCGTGCCCTCGCTCGCCGAGACGCTCATGCTGGGGAAGATCCTCCACGAGGCGCGCGCCGAGGACCGGGGGCGGCCGCGCTGGGACCTCGTGGTGGTGGACGCGCCCGCCACCGGCCACGCGGTGCAGCTGCTCGGCGTGCCCGCCGCGCTCCTCGACACCGTGCCGGCCGGCCCCATGCGCCGCGACGCGGAGTGGATGCAGGCGCTCCTCACCTCGCCGGAGCGGACCGCGGTGGCGCTCGTCTCGCTGCCCGAGGAGATGCCCGTCACCGAGACGGCCGAGCTCGACGCGCGCCTGGGCGGGGAACTCCGGCTGCCCCGCGGCCCGGTCTTCCTGAACGCGATGCCCGACGCGCGCTTCCGCGGCGACGAGCGCGACCGGCTGCGGGAGCTCTCGGGCACGGCGCCGCCGCTCGGGCCCGCCGCGCGCGCGGCCGTCCTGCAGTCCGACCGGCGCGAACGCTGCGTGGCCCAGGCCGACCGGCTGGTGGCGCTGCTGGGGCGCCCGGCGCTTCCCCTGCCGCTCGTCTCGGCCGACCGGTGGGGGCGCCGCGCGCTGGAGCGGATCGCCGACGCCATGGACGGTTCGGTCTGATGGGCGCCATCCTGCGGGCCCTCGAGGGCAAGCGCGTCGCCGTGGTGGTGGGGAGCGGCGGCGTGGGGAAGACCTCGGTCTCCGCGGCCATCGCGCTCTCGCGGGCCATGGAGGGCGGGAACGCGCTCGTCTGCACCATCGACCCGGCCCGGCGGCTGGCCACGGCGCTCGGCCTGGGCACGCTCGGCAACGCCGAGACCCCGGTCCCGGAGGAGGCCTTCGCCCGCTCCGGTCTCGCGCCCCGCGGGCGCCTCCACGCCATGATGCTCGACGTGAAGCGCACCTGGGACGACCTCGTGACGCGTCACGCTCCCGACGCCGCCACGCGGGAGCGCATCCTGGGGAACCGGATCTACAGGCAGGTCTCCGGGGCGCTGGCCGGCTCGCAGGAGTACATGGCCATGGAGAAGCTCTACGAGCTCTCCACCGAGCGGGACTACGACCTCATCGTGCTCGACACCCCTCCCACGGCGCACGCGCTCGACTTCCTCGAGGCGCCCGACCGCATCCTCGACTTCGTGGGCAACGAGACGGCCCGCAAGCTCTTCGCCCCGGCCATCGACGCCGGGCGGCTGGGCGCGCGGCTGCTGCAGGCGGGCACCGGGTTCGTGGCGAAGACGCTCTCCCGCTTCACCGGCTCCGACGTACTGAACGACGTGGGGGAGTTCCTCGGCCAGTTCCAGGGCATGTACGACGGCTTCAAGGAGCGCGCCGCGGCGGTGCGCACCCTGCTCACCCGCCCGGAGGTGGGATTCGTGCTGGTGGCGAGCCCGGGGCCGCTCTCGGTGGACGAGGCGCTCTTCTTCCACGACCACCTGCGCACGGCCGGCATGCCGGTGGCCGGCTCCGTCGCCAACCGGGTGATCCCGGACCTCTGGCTTCCGGGCGGGGCGCTTCCCGGCGCCGACGCGCTGGCCGCCGCGCTGGCCGCCGCGCTGGCCGCGGCGCTGGACACGGCGCGCTCCGGGCCGCCGGCGGACGGCCCGACCCCCGCCCCGACGGCCGACCTCGCGTCTCGCCTCGCGCTCACCCTGGGCCAGCACCAGGCCTTCGCCCGCGCCGACGCCCGCGAGGTGGAGCGGCTCCGCCGCGGCTGCCCCGGTCCCCATGCCGCCATCCCGCTCCTCGACGGGGACGTCCACGACCTGTCGGGCCTGGCGGCGATCGCGCGCCACCTCTGAGCCGCGAGGCCCTCGCCGGGCCACGTCCGCTTGACAAGACGAACGTCCACTATTTAGGATTCGCCTCCCTTCCCCGAGAGGACGAACCGACATGGCGATCCCCCCGAGCCGCAAGCTCCGCTTCGAGACCCTCCAGATCCACGCCGGCCAGGAGCCGGCCCCCGGCACCAACTCCCGCGCGGTGCCCATCTACCAGACCACCTCGTACACCTTCGACAGCGCGGAGCACGGCGCGAAGCTCTTCGCGCTGCAGCAGTTCGGGAACATCTACACGCGGCTCATGAACCCCACCACCGACGTCTTCGAGAAGCGCGTGGCCGCGCTCGAGGGGGGTGTGGCCGCGCTCGCCACCGCGTCCGGCCACTCGGCGCAGTTCCTCGCCATCACCAACATCGCCCAGGCCGGCGACGACATTGTCTCCTCGAGCCGGCTCTACGGCGGCACGTACAACCAGTTCAAGGTGACGCTGCCGCGGCTCGGCATCGGGGTGAAGCTCGTGGACAGCGTGGAGGCCGCCGACCTGGCCCGTCACATCGGCCCCCGGACCAAGGCCCTCTACGTGGAGACCATCGCCAACCCCGGCTACGACATCCCCGACCTGCCCGCCCTGGCCCGGGTGGCGCACGACGCGGGCATCCCGCTCATCGTGGACAACACCTTCGCCGCGGCCGGCTACCTCGCCCGCCCCATCGAGCACGGGGCGGACGTGGTCGTGCAATCCGCCACCAAGTGGATCGGCGGGCACGGCACCTCCATCGGCGGCGTGATCGTGGACTCCGGCCGGTTCGACTGGGGCGCCTCGGGCAAGTTCCCGTTCTTCACCGAGCCCTCGCCCGGCTACCACGGCCTCGTCTTCAACGACGTCTTCGGGCCGAAGGGCCCGTTCGGCAACATCCAGTTCATCATCCGGGCCCGCGTGGAGGGGCTGCGCGACCAGGGGCCGGCGCTCTCGCCCTTCAACGCGTTCCTCTTCCTGCAGGGGCTCGAGACCCTCTCGCTGCGCGTGCAGCGCCACTGCGACAACACGCTCGCCATCGCCCGATGGCTGGAGCAGCACCCCCAGGTGAGCTGGGTCCGCTACCCCGGCCTGCCGAGCCACCCGCACCACGAGCGGGCGAAGAAGCTCCTGCGGAACGGGTTCGGCGCCGTGCTCTCCTTCGGCATCCAGGGCGGGGCCGAGGCCGGCCGGAAGTTCATCGAGGGCGTGAAGCTCTCGAGCCACCTCGCCAACGTGGGCGACGCGAAGACGCTCGTGATCCAGCCCGCCACCACCACGCACAGCCAGCTCTCCGAGGCCGAGCAGCGGACCGCCGGCGTCTCGCCGGACCTGATCCGGGTCTCGGTGGGGCTCGAGCACCTGGAGGACATCCGGGAGGATTTCGCGGAGGCCTTCGCCGCGGCGAAGTAGATTCCCGGGGTGGCCACCGAGCTCCCGCCCCTCGACCCCCAGGAGGTTGAGCGCTACAGCCGGCACCTGCTCCTCCCCGAGCTGGGACCGGACGGCCAGCGCCGCCTCAAGGGGGCGCGGATCCTGCTCGTGGGCGCGGGCGGCCTGGGCTCGCCCGCGGCCCTCTACCTGGCGGCGGCCGGCGTGGGCCACCTCACGATCGTCGACCCGGACGCGGTCGACGTGACGAACCTCCAGCGCCAGGTGCTGCACGGCACCCGGGACGTGGGCCGCCCCAAGGTCGAGTCGGCCCGCGACCGGCTGCGCGACCTGAACCCGCACGTCGCGGTGCAGGCGATCCACGCCCGTCTCTCCGCGGACAACGCGCTCGCGCTGGTCCGCGAACACGACGTGGTGCTCGACGGGTCGGACAGCTTCCCCACCCGCTACCTGGTGAACGACGCCTGCGTGATCGCCGGCCGCCCCAACGTGCACGCGAGCGTCTTCCGCTTCGAGGGGCAGGCGACCGTCCTCTCCGCGGCCGGGGGCCCCTGCTACCGCTGCATCTTCCCCTCCCCTCCCGGGCCGGGCGAGGTCCCCTCCTGCGCGGAGGCGGGCGTGCTCGGGGTCCTGCCCGGCCTCCTGGGCGTGATCCAGGCCTCGCAGGCCATCCAGGTCGTCACCGGCGTGGGCGAGCCCCTCGTCGGGCGCCTGCTCCTCGTCGACGCGCTCACCACGACCTTCCGCACGCTCCGCGTGGCGCGGGACCCGGCCTGCCCAGCCTGCGGCACGCACGCGATCCGCGTGCCGCGCGAGGAGGCGCTCGCCTGCTCGCCGGCGGCGGACCGGATCCCGGAGGTCACGCCCGCCGAGCTCGCCGCGCGGATCGCGCGCGGGGACCGGCTCCTCCTCCTCGACGTGCGCGAGGTGCACGAGTGGGACGCGGGCCACCTGGCCGGCGCGCGACTGGCCCCGCTCTCCCGCTTCGGCGAAGCGATCGCGTCGCTCGAGCCGGGCGTCGAGGTGGTGGCCTACTGCCGGAGCGGGGTCCGGAGCCAGACCGCCGGGCGCATGCTCCGGGAGGCGGGATTCGAGCGGGTCTGGTCGCTCGCCGGCGGCATCCTCCGCTACGCGGCCGAGGTGGACGCTCCCCTCCCCCGCGGCTGACCGGCGCGTGGGCAGTCTCAGTCCCGGGGGATGGGACGCGGCACGAGCCCCTTCGCCGCCAGGAACGCCGGGTCGAAGACCTTCGACGCGTACCGGCTCCCGTGGTCGCAGAGGAAGGTGACGATGCGCAGCCCCTGGCCCCGGTGCCGCCGCGCGATCTCGTAGGCCGCCCGCACGTTGAGCGCCGCCGACGTCCCCACCACCAGCGCGTCCTCGCGCGCCAGGTGGTAGAGCATCTCGATCATCTCCTGGTCGGAGACGCGCATGGACTCGTCCACCCGTGCCCGGCGGAAGTTCTCGGTGATGCGCATGATGCCGATCCCCTCGGTGATCGAGCTTCCCGTGCCCTCGACCCTCCCCTCCCGCACGAAGCAGTGGAGGCCGGATCCCGGAGGGTCGACGAGGACCACGCGCGTGCCGGCGCACCGCGACTTCACGTGGCGGCTGGTGCCGGAGATCGTGCCCCCGGTGCCGACCGCCGACACCAGCACGTCCACCCGGCCGTCGCACTGCTCCAGGATCTCCGGACCGGTGGTCTCCTCGTGGAAATCGCCGTTGGCGGTGTTCTCGAACTGGTTGGCCCAGAACCAGCCCTCCCGCGCGGCCAGGTCCCGCGCCTGGTGGAAGAAGTGGGCCGGGTTCGCGAAGGGAACGACCGGCACCCGCCGCACGTCCACGCCCATGGCCTCGAGCAGCTCGTACTTCTCGCGTGCCTGGTTGTCCGGCATGGTCACGACCACCCGGTAGCCCCGCTCGACGCCGAGCATGCCGAGCCCGATGCCGGTGTTCCCGGCCGTGCCCTCGACGATGGTGGAGCCCGGGCGCAGGAGCCCCTGCGCCTCGGCCGCGCGGATCATCCCCTTTGCGGCGCGGTCCTTGATGCTGCCGCCCGGGTTCATGAACTCGGCCTTGCCCAGGATCTCGCAGCCGGTGAGCCGCGACAGCGACGCGATCCGGACGAGCGGCGTGTTCCCCACCGCGTCCCAGAGCCTTCCCGCCTTCGGCGCCATCCAGTTCTCCTAGGCCGGGGGGCCGGCGTGCGCCGCTCCGTCGGTCCCCCGCGTCCGGCGACCCCGGTCGCGGGTCCAGGTGGCCTCGAGCCCGGCGAGGAGCGCCCGTCCCTCCGCCCACGCCCCGTGGCCGGAGGCGACGTTGACGAGGGGCGCGTCGACGAGCCGCACCGGACCCGCACCACCCCGCTGCTCCGTGTTCTCGGACATGCATCCGCTTTAACGGATAGGGCGCCGGAGCGCAACCCCGGACCTGCGGCTCCGTCCCGCCGCGCTCAGCGGACGTCGGCCAGGAAGCTCGTCCCCACCTCGGACGCGAGCCCGAAGTACGCGGACACGGTCGCCCCCAGGTCGGCGAAGCTGCCGCGCGTGCCGAGCGCCACCCCGGCGCGGCCGGGAACGCGGACGAGCAGGGGCACGTACTCGCGGGAGTGGTCGGTGGAGGGCGTGGTCGGATCGCAGCCGTGGTCGGCGGTGAAGGCCAGGACGTCCCCCTCCCCCAGCGCCCCGAGCAGCTCCGGCAGCGCGCGGTCCATCTCCTCCAGGGCGCGCGCGTAGCCCGCCACGTCGTTGCGGTGCCCGTACTGCATGTCGAAGTCGACCAGGTTCACGAAGAGGAGACCCCGGTCCATGCGTCGCAGGATGCCGGCGGTCCGTCGCAGCCCGTCGGCGTTCCCCTCGGTGTGGACGTCCTCGGCGATCCCCCTGCGGTCGAAGATGTCGCCGATCTTGCCCACGCCGACCACCGGGATCCCCGCCGAGGCCAGCCGCTCGAGGACGGTGGGCCGCGGGGCCGGGAGCGGGAAGTCCTTGCGGTCGTAGGTGCGGCGGTAGGCGCCGGGCCCGCCGGTGAACGGCCGTGCGATGACCCGCGCCACGCGCCACGGATCCAGGATGCGCCGGGCCTCCCGGCACCAGGCGTGGAGCGTCTCGACCGGGACCACGTCGGTGTGGGCGGCCACCTGGAAGACCGAGTCGGCCGACGTGTAGACGATGGGCCAGCCGGTGCGGCGGTGCTCCTCCCCGAGCTCCTCGAGGATCACCGTCCCGCTCGACACCCGGTTCCCGAGCACGCCACCCACGCCGGTGGCCGCCATCCAGGGGTCGAGCACCTCGCGCGGGAACCCGCCCGGGAAGAGCGCGAGCGGCGCGTCGAGGACCACCCCCATCATCTCCCAGTGCCCGGTGATGGTGTCCTTGCCGGGGGAGCGCTCGGCCATGCGGCCCCATGACGCGGAGGGGCGCGCCACCGGGGGCACGCCCGCGATCGGCGTGACGTTCCCGAGCCCCATCCCCCCGAGCACCGGGAGCGAGAGTCCCCCCACCGCCCGGGCCAGGTTCCCGAGCGTGTTCGATCCGGCGTCGCCGTAGGCCTCCGCGTCGGGGAGCGCGCCGGCGCCCACGCTGTCGGCCACCAGGATGACGAAGCGCCGCGCCACGGCCGTCACTCCGGGAACGCGCCCTCGACGATGGCCGGCCCGGAGCTCGTGCCGATGCGATCGGCGCCCGCCTGGACCATGCGGAGGGCGTCCTCCGCGGTGCGGATTCCCCCCGAGGCCTTCACGCCGACGGCCGGCCCCACCAATGCGCGGAGCAGCTCGACGTCCTCCACGGTGGCGCCCGCCCCCGCGTAGCCGGTGGAGGTCTTCACCCAGGCGGCGCCCGCCGCCTGGGCCAGCGCGCAGGCGGCCACCTTCTCGTCGTGGGAGAGGCGGCTCGTCTCCAGGATGACCTTGACCGGCACGCGCGCCGCCTCGACCACCGCGCGGAGGTCGGCGAGCACCTCGCCGTGGTGGCGGGCCCGGAGCGCGGCGCGCCCGAGCACCACGTCGACCTCGGCTGCGCCGGCCGAGGCGGCGGCGCGGGCCTCGCGCGCGCGGGCCTCGGTCGATCCGGATCCCTCCGGGAAGTCCACCGTGGCGACCACGGCCACGCCGCTCCCGGAGAGCGCCCGCGCGGCGCGCGCCACCCAGGAGGAGCGCACGCACACCGCGCCGAAGCCGTGCCGGACGGCCTCGGCGCAGGTGCGGGTCACGTCGGCCTCGGTGGCGTCCTCCCGCAGCAGCGTGTGCTCCACGAGGGGCGCCAGGTCGGCCGGCGTGCGGATGCTCTCCGGCGCGACGCGCGTCATCCGCCCTCCCCCGCCGTCTCGACCTCGAACCACGGGTCACGGCCGGTGGCCTCCCCGAGCCGCCTCTGGAGGTCCCGGTCGAGGAGGTGGCTCGGGACCACCTTCGACATGGCCGAGAGCAGGTTCGCCTTCACCGCCGGGTGCTCGACCGAGAGCTCGGCGAGCAGCGCCTTCACCCGCTTGCGCATGAGGTTGGGCTGCGATCCGCAGAGGCCGCAGGGCACCACCGGGAAGCGCATGGCCTCCGCGAAGGCGGCGATCTCCTCCTCGGCGGCGTAGGCCAGCGGCCGGATCACCACGTTGCGCCCGTCGTCGGAGCGGAGCCGGACCGGCATGGTCTTGAGCCGCCCGGAGTAGAGCGCGGAGAGGAGCAGGGTCTCGGCCAGGTCGTCGCGGTGGTGGCCGAGCGCGATCTTGTTGCAGCCCATCTCGACCGCCGCGTTGTACAGGATGCCCCGCCGCAGCCGGGAGCAGGCCGAGCAGTAGGTGCCTCCCTCGGGGACGACCCGGCGGACGATGGTGAGCGTGTCCTCCTTCAGCATCCGGTAGGGCACGCCGATCGCGCGGAAGTGCTCCTCGAGCAGGTGGGCCGGGAAGCCCGGATGGCCCTGGTCGAGGTTCACCGCCACGAGGTCGAACGGGACGGGCGCCCGCTCCCGGAGGCGCAGGAGCAGGTGCAGGAGCGCGTAGCTGTCCTTCCCCCCGGAGACCGCGACCAGGATGCGGTCGCCGGCCTCGACGAGCGCGAAGTCCTCGATGGCGCGCGCCACGTCGCGCAGCAGGCGCTTCTCCAGCCTCTCGATCTCCGTCATCCCGGGCCGAGGTATAGCCCAGGCGGCCAGCGGGGGCCTCGCCTTTTCCTTTGACGGGCCCGGCCGGTTTGGGTAAACGGCGCGCACGTCCGCAGGGGAGACCGATGCCGCCGAAGGATCTCGGAAACAAGCACGTCTGCTTCAAGTGCCAGACGAAGTTCTACGACCTGAAGAAGCCGGCGCCGCTCTGCCCGAAGTGCGGAGCGGACCAGCGCGAGAGCCCCGCGCTCAAGGCGCCCCCGGCCGAGCGGCGCGCCCGCGCGACGCCCCGGAAGGTCGAACCGGAGGTCGAGGCGGTGGAGGGGGACGAGGAGGTCCCCCTCGACGAGGCCGAGGAAGACCTGGCCGAGGAAGACGAGCCGTAGGCCGCGCCCCGGCGCGGGTGGTCACTTCCCGAAGGTGAAGTCGAGCGATCCGGCCCCGTCCGCGGGGACGGTGACGGTTCCCCTCCGCTCTCCCAGCCGCTCGTGCCAGGCCGTCACCTCGTACGTCCCGGGCGGCAGCCCGGGGATGGCGTAGGCGCCGTCGTCGCCGGTCACCGCCGCCGGCCCGTCCACCACCCAGACGTACGCGCTCATCCAGGCGTGCACGTCGCACTTCACCACGACGAGCCCCGGCTTCCGGAGCTGCCGCGCCAGCCGCGCGTCCTTCGACGGCATGGCCAGGTTGAAGGCGGTGGCCTGGCCCAGGTACCCGTGGACGTTGTGCAGCGTCGGGTCGCCGTTCACCACCTCGAGCGTGCTGCCCACGGGCAGCGCCTGGACGTGGGGCACGTACCGGCAGGTCCGCTGGTCGAGCACGCCCTTGCCGGGCGCCGGTGCGGGAAGCCCCATCACCCGGACCACCACGTTGCGGAGCTTCCCCCCGGCAGCCACGACGGCCTCGTCCGGCACGGCCTCCCCGCAGATCGCCCGCTCCTTCGTGGTCTCGAGCGGAGGCAGCGCCGGCGCGGGACCCTCGAGCCGCGCCACGCCCCGGAGCTCCCCGGCCGAGGCGCTCTTCGGGGATATGGCTGCGAGGGCGACGGCGAGGGCCAGGGCGGGTCGGGTCATGGGCGGGATCCATACCCCGTCCGGCGCCGGATTCGGGCCCCCGGGAGGGGCGCCACGTCACCTTGACCTGGATCAGGCGGCTCCTTAAATGACCGTTCACCGATGCTGGAGTACCGCCTCGCCCGGGCCACCGCCGCGGCCACCTTCGCCCTCCTCGTGATCGGGGGGATGGTGCACGCCACCGGGTCGTCGCTCGCCTGCCCCGACTGGCCGCTCTGCTACGGGCAGTTCTTCCCGGCCATGGAGGGAGGCGTCCTCTTCGAGCACGGGCACCGGCTCGTGGCGCTCGCCGTCTCGCTGCTCACGGTCGCGCTGGCGGTCGCCGTCTGGCGGCGGCGCGGCGAGACCGCGGTCCGGGTGGGGTCGCTGGCCGCCGTCGGCCTCGTGCTCTTCCAGGCCTCGCTCGGGGCGCTCACGGTGATCTGGAAGCTCCCGCTCGTGGTGTCGTCCGGCCACCTCGCCACCTCCATGGCCTTCTTCTCGCTCGTGACCTGGCTGGCGTGGCGGCTCGCGCCGCGTACGCCGGCCTGGGACGAGGCACCCGCCGCTCCGGGCCTGCGCGCGCTGGCGGGGCTGACCGCACTGGCGGTGTACCTCCAGATCGTGCTCGGCGCGCTGGTGCGCCACACCGGCTCCGGCCTGGCCTGCGGCACGAGCGTGATCCTCTGCGAGGGCGCGGCCTGGCCCGTCGCCGGCCCGGCGCAGCTCGTCACCCTCCACCGGTTCGCCGCGGTCGCGGTCGCGCTGCTGGTCGTCGCCACCGCCACCGCCGGGCTCCGGTCCGGCCCGCCCCGTGCCCGGCGGGTCGCGCTGGGATCCGCGGGGATCGTGCTCCTCCAGGTCCTGCTCGGCGCCTGGACGGTGTGGAGCCAGGTCGCCGTCCCGGTGGTGAGCCTCCACCTCGCCGGCGGCGCGCTCCAGCTCGCCGCCTCCCTCCTCGTCTTCCTCCTCGTCGGTCCCCGCCCGGCCACCCGGCCGGCCCGGGACCGCCTCTCCGGACTCGTTCCTGCCGCGGGGTGATGCGTGAACCCGAATCCGATCCGTTCAGCCTCCCGCGCCGTGCCCGGTCCGCTCCCGGCCGTGCGCGCCCTGGGCGACCTCGTCGCGCTCACCAAGCCGCGACTGTCCGGCATGGTGGTCTCGACCACCGCCGCCGGGCTGTGGCTCGCCCCCGAGCAGCCGTCCGCCCCGCGCGCGGCGGCCGTGCTGCTCTGCACCGGGATGGTGGTCGGCGCCGCCAACGTGCTCAACAACTACCTGGAGCGCGACGTGGACCGGCTCATGCGCCGGACCTGGGGGCGTCCGCTGCCCGCCGGTCGGGTGGAGCCGGCCACCGCGCTCGCGCTCGGGATCGGCATGCCGGTCTTCGCCATCCCGGTCCTCGCGCTGGCGGCCAACCCGCTGACCGCGCTCCTGGCGCTCGTGGCGCTCGTCTCCTACGCCTTCGTCTACACGCCGATGAAGCGCTTCAGCACCGCCGCGCTCTTCGTGGGCGCCGTGCCGGGCGCCATCCCCCCGCTCCTGGGCTGGACCGCGGCCACCGGGTCGATCGACGCCCGCGGGCTGACGCTCTTCGCGCTGCTCTTCGTCTGGCAGCTGCCCCACTTCCTCGCCATCTCCATCTACCTGAAGGAGGACTACGCGCGCGGCGGCCTCAAGGTCTTCGCGCTGGTCCACGGCGAGCGCGCGGCCAAGGTCTGGGCCACGGCCACGAGCGCCCTGCTCGTGCCGATCGGGCTCCTGCCGTCCGTCCTGGGGATGGCCGGCTGGGGCTACGGCGCCGTCGCTGCCGTGCTGGGAGGCGGGCTCACCCTCGCCGCCGCGAGCGGGCTGCGCCGGCCCGACGGCGAGTCGCGCTGGGCCCGCAACTTCTTCCTCTCCACGCTGCTCTACCTGGTCGCCGTCTTCATCGCCCTCTTCCTGGGCGCCCGCTAGGGAGCCCGACGTGAGCGCCGCCCCGGAGATCTCGTCCGCCGCGGCGGGCGATGGGATTCCCCGGCTCGCGGCGGAGGGGCTGCGCTTCTCCTACGGCGACCGCGTGGCGCTCGACGGCGTCTCCTTCGCCATCCGCCCCGGCGAGGTGTTCGGCTTCCTGGGCCCGAACGGCGCGGGGAAGAGCACCCTCTTCTCGATCCTGGCCGGGCTGGCGCTGCCGGCCTCCGGCCGGATCCTCCTCGACGGCCTCCCCCTCGACCCGCGATCCCGCTCGCTGCGGGCCCGCATGGGCGTCGTGTTCCAGGAGCCCAGCCTCGACGCGAAGCTCACCGCCCGCGAGAACCTCCTGCTCGGCGCAGCGCTCTTCCGGGTCCCCGGCCCGGAGGCGCGCCGCCGCGTCGGGGCGCTCCTCGAGGCCGCCGGCCTCGCCGATCGGGCGGGCGACCCCGTGGGGCGCCTCTCCGGCGGCATGCGGCGGCGGCTCGAGATCGCCCGCGCGCTCGTGCACCGCCCGGAGGTGCTGCTCCTCGACGAGCCCACCACCGGGCTCGACGCGCTGGCCTTCCGCCGCACCTGGGAGACCTTGCGCGCGCTGCGCGGGCCGGGTGGCGCCACGGTGGTCCTCACCACCCATCGCCCGGACGAGGCGGCGCACTGCGACCGGCTCGCCATCCTGTCCCAGGGGCGGATCGTCGCCGTGGAGACCCCGGAGTCGCTCGTCTCCCGCCTCACCGGGGACGTCGTGGTGGTGGACGCGCCCGACGCCGGCCCGCTGGCGCAGGAGATCGAGCGCCGCCTCGGCTTGCCGGCGCGGGCCTCGGGGGAGACGGTGGCCATCGAGCGCGAGCGCGGCCACGAGCTCGTCCCCCGCCTCGTGGAGGCCTTCCCGGCGGGGCGCTTCCGCTCGGTCTCGGTTCGCCGGCCCGGCCTCGCCGACGCCTTCCTCCACGTGGCCGGCGAGGACCTCGCCGGCGAGGCGCGCACGTGACCGGCGGGTACGACACGGCGGCCATCGGCGTGCTCTGGCGGCGCGACCTGGTGCGGTTCTTCCGCCAGCCGTCGCGCCTCGTGGGTGCGCTGGCGCAGCCCGTCCTCTTCTGGGGGATCATCGGCTCGGGCATGGCCGCGACCTTCCGGATGCCCGGCTCCGGCGAGGGCTACCTCCGCTACTTCTTCCCCGGCGTGGTCCTCATGGTGGTGCTCTTCGCGGCCATCTTCACCACGCTCTCCGTCATCGAGGACCGCCACGCCGGGTTCCTCCAGGCGGTGCTCGCCGGCCCGGCGTCGCGCGGGGCGGTGGTGGTGGGCAAGGTGCTCGGATCCTCCAGCGTGGCGCTCTCGCAGGCGGCGCTCTTCCTGCTCCTGCTCCCGCTCGCCGGCTTCCACCCGGCGCGCGTGGACTGGCCGGCGCTCGTCGCCGCGCTGGCCCTGGTCGCGGTGGGGCTCGCCGCGCTCGGCTTCACCGTGGCCTGGCTGGTGGACAACGTGCAGGGGTACCACGCCATCCAGATGACGCTGCTCGTCCCGCTCTGGATCGTCTCCGGCGCCATGTTCCCGGCGAGCCCCGAGCACCCGGTCCTGGGCGCGGTCATGCGCGCCAACCCGGTGGCCTACGCGGTCTCCGCCACCCGCAGGGCGCTGGGTGGTCCCGACGCGCCCGGGGCGCTGCCCGGCTCCACCGGGCGGGACCTCCTCGTCCTCCTGGCCTTCGCGGCCGTGAACCTGGTCGTCGCCGTCGCGGCGTCGCGGCGGCGGGGAGCGAGCCGATGAGCCTGGGCGAGGTCCTTCCCCCCGTGAACGCGTCCCTCAACGCCACGAGCGCGGTGCTCCTCGTGCTCGGCTGGCGCGCCATCCGATCGGGCAACCGCACCCTGCACCGCAACCTCGTCCTCTCGGCCCTCGCGGTCTCGGCGCTGTTCCTCGTGGGCTACCTCACGCGCGTGGCCCTCACCGGCACCCACCGCTTCCCCGGCGGCGGCGCGCTGCGCACGGCGTACCTCCTGCTGCTCGGCTCCCACACCGTGCTGGCCGCCGCCATCGTGCCCCTCGTCGGCTTCGCCCTGTGGTTCGCCTGGAAGGGGCGCCTCGACGCCCACCGGCGGGTGGCCCGCTTCGCCATGCCGGCCTGGCTGTACGTCTCGGTGACCGGCGTGCTCGTGTACGTGATGCTCTACTGGGTGGCTCCGATCGTCTCTTGACACCCGCCGCCCCGACCCGTAAACAAGCCCCCTCCCCCCCGGGGGAGTTCCGCCGCAACGGGGCTGTAGCTCAGCTGGGAGAGCGCTAGAATCGCACTCTAGAGGCCGTCGGTTCGATCCCGATCAGCTCCACCATTCCGGGGCCCGGTTCCGCGAGGGACCGGGCCCCTCCTCTTCCGGGACCCCCCGCCTTTCCGTCCCCGCCGCGACCCACCTCCGGTCCGCTCCCGGGTAGCATCGCGTCATGCTCCTCGCGGCGCTCGCCCTCCCGATGGTGATCGGCGCCGGGCTCGGACACGCACCCGGGGACGTGCCGTCCTGGGCCCGGCCGGACGCGCCCCTTCCCCCCATCGGGGACCTGCGCGTCGAGACCGGGGGCACGGGCGACAACCCCGCCTGCCGCGCCGAGTTCTGCCAGCCCCGCGTCGTCATCCCGGGCCGGGAGCAGGGGGTCGACACGAAGGGGAAGCGCACCGAGCTCGCGCTGGCGGCGATCGACCGCCTCCGCCTCGGGCCGGTCTCGTCGATCGCCCGCGCCGCGAACACGGCCGGCGTCCGGGTGGACTACCAGCCGCCCCAGCTCGACTTCACCGGGATGAGCCGCGGGATCGGGAAGCTGAACGTGGGGCTGCGCTGGAGGCTCGACGCCTGGCACGGCCCGGTGTGGGCCGGCGCGGCGCGCTGACCGGCCTACCCTCCCCGGCGCATGGCCACGAACTGGGCGGTGACCGCGTCCATGGACTGGATGTGCCCCACGAACCAGGCCGGCACCGTCTCCGACACGTAGCTCCAGAGGCGGGCGGTGTCGCCCGTCTCGCGGAAGTGGGTCTCCTCCGACTCCATCTCGTCGAGCACGCGATCGTGCTCCCCCTTGTGCACCGGGAAGGGCGGGAAGGCGGCCTCGCGCATCGCCTCCTCCTCGCGGGCGAAGTGGGCCTGGGTGTGCTCGTGGAGCGCCTCCAGCCGGTGGAGCACGGTCTCGACCGGGACCGTCCCGGCCCGGTGCCCCTTCACCGCGTCGGCGAGGTCGTTCAGCAGCCGCGCCTCCTCCCGGTGGTCGTCGTTGATGAAGGGGAGCGCGACCTGGGGAATGGCGTCGAGGTTCCCGAGCGGCATGGGGTCTCCCGGCGGCCCGGGTGGGGGACTGCGGGCCGGATCCACCTCTGTTAATTGTGGGCGATGCCCGACGCCGCACCCGTCCGCGCCGCCCCCCCGTCGCTCGCCCGGAGCCAGGCCTGGCTCGTCGTCGCCTACGTGACCGCGCTCGCCGCGGCCCTCGCCACCGCCCGCGCCCTCTCCGGGCAGGATCCCATCCGGGTGGCGCTCGCCGCCGACGTGGTCGCCACCGCCGTGGTGTTCGGCTTCAGCCGGGCGCTCGGGAACTCGAGCGTCTACGACCCGTACTGGAGCGTCGCGCCCATCCCCATCGTCGTCTACTGGGCGCTCGCACCCGGTGGGAGCGAGGCCCAGGCGCTGCGCCAGTGGATGGTGGTCGCGCTGGTGGTCGCCTGGGGCCTGCGCCTCACCGCCAACCAGATGGCGCGCTGGCACGGGCTCGCCGACGAGGACTTCCGCTACGTCGACATCCGCCGGAAGACCGGCCGCCTCTTCTGGCCGGCGAGCTTCCTCTCCATCCACCTCTTCCCGACGCTGCTCGTCTTCCTGGGGCTGCTCGCGGCCTTCCCGGCGCTGTCCGGCCCGGGGCGACCCCCGGGCTGGCTCGACCTCGTCGGCGTAGGCGTGGCTGCCGCGTCGATCGCGCTCGAGACGGCGGCCGACCTGCAGCTTCGCCGGTTCCTGTCCACGCCCCGGCCCCGGGGCGCCACGCTCGACACCGGCGTCTGGGCCTGGTGCCGCCACCCCAACTACCTCGGCGAGATCGGGTTCTGGTGGGGCCTGTTCATCCTCGGGCTCGCCGCCCGGCCGGCCTGGGCGTGGACCGTGGTCGGCCCGCTCGCCGTCACGCTGCTCTTCGTCTTCGCGTCGATTCCCATGAAGGATCGCCGGATGCTCGAGAACCACCCCGAGTGGGCCGAGCAGATGAAGCGCATCCCGGCGCTCCTGCCGGTGCCGCGCCGCCGCTGACCGCGTTCCTCAGCCCGCGGCCGGGCGGCGCGCCGGCCGGTCCGCCGGCCGCGACCGGGAGATGAGCCAGAGCGACGCCGGGAGCGCGGTGAAGTCGGCCACCATGGAGAGCAGGAAGGCCGCCGAGGTGATCACGCCGAACTGCCGCAGCGGCGGGAAGTTCGACACCGAGAGCGCCAGGAAACCGGCGGCGTTGATGAGCGTGGCGAAGACGATGGCCCGCCCCGAGACCCGCAGGGTGTAGCGCAGCGCGTCCTCGAAGGTCCGCCCCTCCTGGCGCCCCTCCTGCAGGTGGTAGAAGAAGTGGATCTGGTCGTTCTCGGTGGTGCCGAGCACGGTGGTGGCGATGAGGATGGTGGCCACGTTGAGCGAGGCGCCGAGCAGCCGCATCCCCAGGAACGTGGCCAGGATGGCGAAGACCGACGGGATCATGGCCATGAGCCGCGCCGACGGGCTGCGGAACACGAAGAGGAAGGCCAGGAAGATGAGCCCGGCCGTGAGCGCGAAGCTCTCGGTGAGCGTGGGCACGAGGCTCGCCCCCACCTTGGCCTGCAGCAACGACTCGCCCACCACCTGCATCTCGACGCCGCGGAAGGCCGCGTCGCCGGCGGTGGTCCGCTCCCAGGCCCGGCGGATCTCCGACGAGAGGGCGTGGAACTCCCGCTCCTCCACGCCGGCGAAGATCACGGTGAGCTGCGCGTTGGCGAGCGTCCCGGCGTCGAGGAAGGCGCGCAGGTCCCCCTCGGTGAGGAGCAGCTGCTCCACGTCGGCGGCGGCGGCCTGGTAGGCCTCCGGCGTCTGCGGGAGGCGATCCCCCCTCCCGGCCATGTAGCTGCGCATGCGCAGGAAGGTGCTCGGGCCCACCACGCCCGAGACCCGGGGAAGCGCCTCGATCGCGGAGGTGAAGCGGTCGATGCCGCGCAGGAACTCGGGGTCGATGGCGCCGCCCGCCGGAGTCCGCACCCAGACGCGCGCCACGTTGAGGCCGGCCACGTTCTCGCGGAACCAGGCCATGTCCCGGTGGATGTCGAGACCGGGATCGACGTAGTCGAGCGAGTCGACACCGACCTTCATCGGCCCGACGACCCCGGGGAGCCCGAAGAGGCCCACCGCCCCGGCGGCCGAGACCAGGAGCGACCCCGCCACCAGCGTCCAGCGGTGACGGAAGGTGAACGAGGGGAGCGCCTCCGCCAGGCGATCGTAGAGCCCGGTCCGGACGGCCACGGTCCGGCCGGTGGGCGTGCGCAGCACCTTCTGCAGCGCGGGGAAGAGGGTGAAGGCGACCACCCAGCCGGTAGCCAGCCCGGCGGCGGTCCACACCCCCATCTCCCGGACCGGCCGGATCCGGGATACGGCCAGCGCACCGAAGCCGAGGACGGCCGCCACCGTGGAGGCGGTGACGGGGAGGAACTTGTTGGCGAGCGCGAAGGCCTGGTGGGCGTCGACGTCCGTCCCCTCGGGCTGGTCCACGAATCGGGACTGGAGGTAGACCAGGGTCGCGAGCGTGGTCACCATCACGGTGAGCGGCACCAGCGCCGAGACCACCGTGAAGGAGAATCCGAGGAGCGACCCGGCCCCGACCCCCACGGCCACCGCCGTGCCCAGCGCCAGCAGGATGGCGAGCAGCGTCCGCCACGAGCGGTAGAGGAAGAGCGCGATGACCACCACGAAGGCCCCGAAGAGCGGGAAGTAGCGGCCCGAGGCCGAGCCCGACTCGTGCTCGATCCAGGCCTCCACGAACGGGGCGCCCACCTTGCGGATCGCCTTCACGCCCGGTCCGGGGCTTCCGGCGGCCGCCTCGATGGCGGCGAGCGTCGCGGAGCGCTCCCGCGCCGACCCGCCGAAGCCGGCCACCACGGTCTGGAAGCGATCCCCCACGAGCCCCTGCCGGCGCAGGATGTCGGTGCCGGTGGCGAAGGCGCGGTAGGCCGCGGCGGAGGCGGCGTCGGGCCGGAAGCCCGGCTGGACCCGCCGGAAGACGTCGAGCCCGGAGACCGGGTGCACGCCCGGGATCTTCCCCAGCCGGTCCTCGAGCTCCCCGACCTGGCGCAGGACCTCCGGGCTCCAGGGGTCGTCGGACTCGAGGAGCAGCATCACCACCTGCCCCTCCGGGAACACCTTCTGGAAGGCCCGGGTGGCGACGAAGTCCGGGTCGGTGTCGACGATGAGCCGGTCGATGGCCCCTTCCGACGGGATGCGCAGGGAGAGCGCGATGGCCGCGGGCAGGAGCAGGGCGTACAGCGCCAGCACGGGTACCCGCAGGGCCACCACGCGTCGGAAGAGGCGCTCGAGGAATGGGTGGCGTTCCATGGGTCGGGGGATTCGTAGCATTTGCCCGCCGGGGCGGGTAGTGTCCGCCGCACCCGGCGGGACGGCCGCCGGCCGGGAGGGACGCATGCTGGAGCGCATCGGGATCTCGCTGGAGCAGGACCTGCTCGCCCAGTTCGACCGGCTCATCGCGCAGAAGGGATACGTGAACCGCTCGGAGGCCGTGCGGGACCTCATCCGCGACTCGCTGGTGCAGCGGGAGTGGGCCACGCGGGGACGGGAGGAGAAGGTCGCGGTGGTGACCCTGGTCTACGACCACGACGCGGCGAGCCTGGCCCAGAAGCTGGCCCACATCCAGCACGAGAACCACCGCGCGGTGGTCTCGGCGCTCCACGTGCACCTCGACCCGCACAACTGCCTCGAGGTGCTCGTGCTGCGCGGCCGGGGAGCGGACGTCGCCGCCATGGGGGACGGGCTCGTCTCCACGAAGGGCGTGAAGTACGGCAAGGTCGTGCCGGCCACCACCGGCGAGGGGCTGCGGTAGCCGCTACCCGCGGAAGGTGAAGTAGACGGCGCCCAGCAGGCAGAGACCCGCCCAGAGGAAGTCGAGCTTCACCGGCTGTCCCATGTAGAGGACGGCGAAGGGCACGAAGACGGTGAGGGTCACCACCTCCTGGAGCACCTTGAGCTGGGGCAGCGAGAGCACCTGGAAGCCCACCCGGTTGGCCGGCACCTGCACCAGGTACTCGAAGAGCGCGATGCCCCAGGAGGCGAGCGCGGCCACCCACCAGGCGCTGCCGCGGAGGTTCTTGAGGTGCCCGTACCAGGCGAACGTCATGAAGACGTTCGACAGCACGAGGCCGAGGGTGGCGAAGAGGACCGGGTTCCGGGAGACGAGGGCGTCCATCGACGCCATTCTCCCCGGGTCCGCCCGGCGCGCTACTTCGTGGCCGCGTCCCCGCGCAGGGCCCGGGCGGCGGCCTCCTCCACCGCGACCACGCGCAGGTCCCGCTGCGGGAAGGGGATGGCGATCTTCTCGGCGTCGAGGCGCGCCAGCAGCGCCGCCCGCACGTCGCTCGCGATCACCAGGTAGCGGTCGAACTGCGCGGTCCAGAAGCGCAGCTGGAAGTTGAGCGCGCTGTCGCCGAGGCCGGTGAAGAGCGCCACCGGGGTCGGATCGCCGAGCACCGCCGGGTCGGAGCGGGCCGCGGCGAGCAGGAGCTCCTTCACCCGGTCCACGTCGCTGCCGTAGGCGACGCCCACGTCGATCTCCACCCGCCGGAGCCGGTTGGAGAGCGTCCAGTTGGTGAGCTGGTTCGAGACCAGGATCGAGTTGGGGAGCACCACCTCGGCACCCTGGAACGTGTTCACCGTGGAGGACCGGATGCCGATGTGGCTGACCGTGCCCATGGCCGTGCCCACGTCGATCACGTCGCCCACGCGGATGGGGCGCTCGTACAGGAGGATCAGGCCGGAGACGAAGTTGTTGACCACGTTCTGCAGCCCGAACCCGATGCCCACCGACAGCGTCCCCAGGATGACCGTGAACCGCGTGACGTCCATCCCGGAGGCGAGGATGGCGGTCAGGAACCCCAGCGCCACGACCACGTAGGCCACCGTCTTGCTGATGGCCACCGCCACGCCCGGCGGCAGGAGCCCCTTCGCGTCGAGGCGCGCCTCGAGCACCACGCGCAGGAGCCGCGCCAGGCCCACCGCCAGCCACAGGGTGAGGCCGAACGCGACCAGGTCGCCCAGCGAGACGTCGAGCCCACCGAGCCGGAGCCGGGCGGTGAGCACGGCCACGACCGCGCCCTTCACGGCATCGAGGACGCGGAAGACCCGGAGCGTGCCCGCCAGCCAGAGCACGATGGAGGCGAAGTCCACGAGGGAGGCGCCGCGCTCGGCGAACCGGTCGGCCTCCCCCGGCTCGACGAAGGCCCGCCGCAGCTCCGGCATGCGGAGCGCGCCGGCGATGAGCGCCCCGACCACCCGCGAGACCGCGGCCAGGAGCAGGCCGATCATCACCATGCTGAACGCGCCGTCCACGAGCAGCCGTCCGAGGCTGACGTTCCCGATCACGTTGCCCACCAGGCCCGCCGCGATGAGGCCCGCAACCACCCAGATCGTCGCGCGCGCCTTGCTCCGCCGACCGGCGCGCCGGACGGCGGAGAGCCAGCGGGCCTCCGCCCGCAGCAGCCGGACCGCCCCGTACAGCCCCACCAGGGCCACGACCAGCATGAGCAGCCGCCCTGGCAGCGAGTACTCGGGCAGGAGCGCGCCCAGGCGGGCGGTGGCGAAGAGCGCCGAGAAGCCGTAGAGCAGCTCGCGAAGCTCCGGCGCGAGCAGGTTGCGGGCGATGACCAGGAACGGCGCCATCATCACCAGGATCGCCAGCTCGGAGAACGCCGCCGGAGCCCGCGGAAGCAGCCAGGAGGTGAGCGAGAGCGCCACCAGCATCCCCGCCGAGAAGGGGTGCGCGAGCATCTCCGCCGGCGCCGCCAGCTCCGGATCCACCGCAGCGCGCGCCGCGAAGCGCCGGCTGGCCCAGGTGACCGCGATCACCACGACGGCGAAGACGGCCACGACCCAGAGGAGACCGGTGCCCTCCTCGCGGACGAAGGCGGAGAGCGCCGAGGCGTTGTGCTGGAAGAGCCGCCGGAGCTGCTCCCCGAACTCCCGGACCGGCTCCTTGCGGGAGAGGACGGTCCAGATGGGCCGGGCCTCGACCTCGAAGAGCTGCTGCTCCCGGACCGCGTCCGCCTTGTCGGCGGCGGAGAGCCAGCCCATGATGCGGATGCGCAGGCTCCCCACGCGCTCCTGGGCGGCGAGCAGCCGCTCGAGCCGCTGGCGGACGCCCTTCTGGATGTCCTCCACCTCCCGGCGCACCTGCCGGGCCCGGTCCACGATGGAGTCGCCGGCGCCCTCGGCCAGCGCCTGGGACTCGGTGAGCGTCCAGGTGGCCGCCATCCGCTGCAGGTCCTTCTGCGAGGTGTACGTGGCCTTGACGGCGGACTCGAGCTTGCCGCTCCAGCGGGCGAGGAGCGCGTCCTGGCGCGCCATCTCCTGGCGGAAGTCCACCAGGTCGCGGTCGGAGACCATCGCCATGGGCTGGCGGGTGAGCTGCTCCCCGGCCCGCTCGACCGTCCGCGCCACGTCGTCGAGCGGCGCGAGCATGTCGTCGAGCGCGCCGTCGGCGTCGGCCTGGACGCGGATGCCGGCGAGCGTCCGGTAGGCCTCCACCGCGGCGGGTACCACCTCCGGGACCGGGATGGCCTGCGGCGGCGGGGGGCCCTCCGGCTTCGGGGCCGCGCGGGCGTCGGGCGCCGGGGGAGCGAGGAGATCCAGCGGGCCGGTCGCGCCGGCGAGCGCGGGCAGGAGGACGACGAGGGCGGCGATCGCCGCGACGCGGGCCGTCGGGTGGGAGGGCATCGACCGCAATCTATCCGAACTCCCCGCGGCGCGATCGGCGCGGGCCGCCCCGTCGCGCGGCGGATCCCACCCGGGACGGGGCGGTCCCTGCGGGGGCGCAGGCGTCGCAGCTCGCCCCGCAGGCCGGGATCTCCTCGCCGAAGTGGCGCGCGAGCAGCCGGTGGCGGCAACCCTCCGCCTCGGCCCAGTCGAACATGGCGCGCGCCTTCTGGCGCTGGAGCCGGGCCGCGGACGGGTCGCTCGCGCCCTCGGCGAGCCGGTCGTGCGCCATCACGTCGGCCCAGGAGTAGAGGAGCACGCAGTCGGAGGGCTCCCCGTCGCGCCCGGCGCGGCCGATCTCCTGGCAGTACCCCTCGATCGAGCCGGGCATGTCCCGGTGCACCACGTACCGGATGTCGGGCTTGTCGATCCCCATCCCGAAGGCCACGGTCGCCACCACCACGTCGGCCCCGCCGCCGAGGAAGGCGTCTTGCACGCGGGCCCGCTCGTCGGCCTCCATCCCGGCGTGGTAGGCGAGCGCCTTCACCCGACGGGAGCGGAGGAAGGCGGCCACCGACTCGGCCGAGCGACGCGCCGTGCAGTAGACGATCCCGCTCTCCCCGCGCCGCTCCCGGATCCGGGCCAGGATCTCGTCGCGCGACCCGGGACCGTCGCCGCCCTTCTTCACCGCGTGGAGGTGCAGGTTGGGCCGGAACACCGAGCCGCGGAACACGGCCGGATCGCGCATCCCGAGCTGCTCCGCGATGTCGCTCGCCACGCGGGGCGTGGCCGTCGCGGTGAGCGCCAGGACCGGCGCCCCGCCGAAGCGCTCGCGCAGCCCGGCCAGGTTCCGGTAGGCGGGCCGGAAGTCGTGCCCCCAGTGGCTGATGCAGTGCGCCTCGTCCACGGCCACGAGCGAGAGGCGCGCGCCGGCCAGGGCCGCCCCGGCCGCGCCGTCGAGACCCTCCGGCGCCGCGTAGACGAGCTCGTAGGCGCCGCGGCGCACGGCGGCCACGCGCGCGCGCCGCTCCTCGGCGTCGAGGGTCGAGTTGAGGAAGGTGGCGCGGAGCCCGGTCCGCTCCATCGCCTCGACCTGATCCTTCATGAGGGCGACGAGCGGGGAGACGACCAGCGTGACGCCGCCCAGGATCCGGGCGGGCAGCTGGTAGGTGAGCGACTTGCCCGACCCGGTGGGCAGGACGCCGAGGGCGTCCCGTCCGGCGAGCACCGCGTCCACGAGCTCGCGCTGGCCCGGGCGGAAGCCCGCGAACCCGAAGACCTCCCGCAGCACCCGGGACGGGTCGGCCACCGGCCGGGCCGGCCCGACGGCCGCCGGCGCCGCGGCGGGCGGGGACGGGACGTCGGTGAGGGCAGGCGCCGCGGGGCGGACGAGCCGCGCCGCGTCGGGGTCG